>CANJRM010000065.1 GCA_947476645.1 Bacteroidota bacterium | reverse complement strand
GGTAATTCCTGTAAGAAAGGATTATCGCCCCAGTATCCGTCACCAATGGCAATTGATTCATACAATTTCACCTGCACATCGCCTAATGAAGAAGCGGTAGCAGAAAGTGCAGAAACCGCTCCGGCAACATCACCTCCGTTGAAAGAAGCAGTGCCTGAAGCAGGCAATTCTACTTCACCATCAGCGATAGCGTTATCCCAGAAAGCCCAGAATCCGTTATAAGTAGATTGTTTTCCGTAGAAGTTAGCTTCCCAATATTTTTGTAAGAACTCATAGTAAGTTCCTTCTTTACCTGCCCACTTCAACAACGTATCCTGTACCTGACGGGTGTCGAATAATTTTGAAATGGTAGGTTGCGTAGTATTTAAAATTCCTGCCTTAGGTTCAGCATCATTCCAGCTTTCTAACCAGTGGTTATCAGGAAGAATATAAGAGCAAGCGATTGACGTTTCATCAACGCGGTTAGCGAAAGAAACAGATACTTCTGCTTTCTTCAATGCATCAGCCAATCCTTTTACAGGAGAAGTGAACACAGGATTCGATTCGTAGAATAAAACACCTTTGATAGAGCCATTATTCAATCCTTCGATTAACGAAGCGATTGCTTTGTCTGAACCTTGTTTAGTATTATATGGTCTGTCCCATGTGATAGTAGTTCCGTAATTGCCAAGGGCATTGTTGATGGCGTTCGCAACCGTTTGTGCGTTTACATCATTAGAACCTGTTACTACTAAAGAAGAACCCTTCGCAGCCAATAATTCTTTACCAGCTTTGTTTATTTTTTCATTCTTCGAAGAACCGCTTCCTGAAACTATATTGTATAAATCAACCAAGGCGGTTAATTCTTCTGATGGTTTAACCGAAATTCTAGTATCTGCCTTATAGCCGGTAATGGTAGGCACCGATTCAATTTGAATATGACGACTCATGTCGCTGCTTTCTTTGCTTACTTTTCTTTTTGCAGAATAATCTTTAGCAAATTCAACTGGCGATAACCAGGTGCCTAAGAAATCGGCACCAACACCTACAATAACTTTAGCCGCGCCAAAATTGTAAGAAGGGATTAAACGCTTGCCGAATGATTTCTCATTAGCATCTAAGATGCCTGAATAAGAAATACCATCGTGTACTAAATGCTCAAACTTTCCTGCGCCTAATGAATTTCCGAATTCAGCGATTACTGCTTTGGTCGAAGGAGAAATTACAGAAGACGAGAACAAAACCACTTTGCCTGATGCAGCAGCGGCTTTCAACTTCTCTCCTATTTCTTTATCAGCAACTTCCCAAGTAATATTTTCTTTTCCTCTTTTTGGATTGCGGAAACGCGCTCCGTCATATAAACTAAGAACAGAAGCCTGTGCGCGTGCACTCGTTCCGCCTTTGGTGATTCTTGCATTCTTTGTGGCTCTTCCTTCGATTTTGATTGGACGACCTTCTCTTGTTTTTACCAATACCGCACCGTAATCGCCACCTTGGTAAAAAGTAGTAGCGTAATAGTTGGCAATACCCGGAGCAATTTCTTCAGGTCTCCATATATAAGGAATAGATTTACGAACCGGCATTTCGCAGCTAGCGGCAATAACCGCAGCAGTGGTGCTAAATCCGAGCATTTTCAAGAAATCTTTTCTGCTCGATTTTTCGGTGGTGAGGGATTCAGTTATAGAACCAAGAATAGGCAATTCTTCAGCGAACTCCTTTTCAGCGATGGCGCGGTAGCCCTCTAATTGTTCTTTTTCTTCTATTCCTTTCCAGTATATTTTTTCTGACATATTCTTGGGTTGCGAGTTTCGAGTTTAAAGTTTCAGTTCAATTTTAGTAGTGACATTTTTGGCACTCTGTTCCACCTACTGTAGCTACAGTTACTTTATCAATTTTCTTGTTCTTCAAATCTTCGTGAATCTTGGTGTAAACACTATAGTAATTGTTCGAAGCAAACTGCACCTCTGTATTGCGGTGGCAGTTAATGCACCAGCCCATAGAAAGAGGCGAATACTGATAAACAGTTTCCATAGTTTCTACCGGACCGTGACAAGTTTGGCATTTTACTTTACCTGCGTTAACGTGTGTGGCGTGGTTGAAAGCAACGTGGTCAGGCAGGTTGTGAATACGAACCCACTCTACCGGCTTTGCTTTTCCATCATCATACGTTTTGTTGTAAGCATCCCAACCCACAGCCGCGTATATCTTAGCAATTTCTTCGGTGCCGTATTTAGGACCTTTGCTAACCTGCTTGTGACAGTTCATACAGGTATTTAAAGAAGGAATGTTGGAGTTCTTTCCTTTGTTAGCGGTGCTGTGGCAATACTGGCAATCAATTTTGTGCGTTCCTGCGTGTAATGCGTGAGAGAAACGAATAGGCTGAGCCGGTTCGTAACCTTGCTGACGACCGAAGTGCGTAAACACATCTACCGTTTTGTAACCGCTATAAACAATAGCTATTAATAAGAGCGCTACTTTAAAGTTTAATGTTTTGTAGAAAGGCGTTTTGGCTACTGCCGGTTCTCCGCTCTTTTCAGCAACTATTTTGTCAAGCTTATTGGTAACGCCAACAAGAATAACCACTAAAAGGAAAAGGAAGAAAACGAAAATATAAAGTGAAGCGCCCGGTCCTTTTTCTTCGGTAGAAGCAGTTTCGGCAGCGGCAGCAACAGGAGCTACCTTATTATACTTGTCTGAATTTTCTACATACAACAATATCTTATCAATGTCCTCGTCTTTCAGGGAAACAAACACGTTCATGGCTGCCGGGCGGCTGTTTGCCATATCAACGGCATATTTATCTCCCGCTGCTACGGCATCGTTCCAGTTGTGAATCCAGGTGTGCAACCATTGTGTTCCGGTTTTGCCTTTGAACTCTCCGCCAGCTTCCCAACGGGCAGTTACCCCTGCGAGTGCAGGACCTGTGCCATCGGCTTTTGGATTGTGGCAAGAGGCGCAATTGCTCTTGAACATTGATTTGCCTTCTTCCCATTTGGCTTTATCGTCCTGCGCGTGAGCAAACAGAAACGATACCGAGAAAAGGATAGCAAAAATTGCTTTGAACGAAAATTTGAAAGCCGCGCGGTGATTATGTTCTGACCTCATGAAAAAGGGAATTGTCATAGAATTGTAAAAATTGCGCGCAAATATGTAAATGCAGTGTTGAAAAACAAAAATTTGGTAAAGAAAATTTGAAATGATTTACTGTGTTTGGAACGAATATAAACAAGCAGCTAAACCCCTGTGTTTATGCGGGTTTCAGCACATGCAAAAGCATGGAAGAAAAACGTAATTGTTGAAATGTGAATAAGAAATGAGAGAATGGACGGTGCTTAGAATGATGTACACGTTTGCTGAAACAAAACAAAGTGCGAAATGCACTATGGCTTTTTGAATTGAATTATTTTTTGCAGTTCTTCCACATCTATTTTATCTTTTGGTCTGCCCGCTATCATTTTATTAATAACAAGGTGCGAGTAATGAATAAAGTAAACAGTGTAGTCATTAACCGTTTGGAACGGAATTTTTAAAGCATTGGCTTCTTCATACTTTAAACCTACCATGTGTGTCATTATATCCATAGTGTGTGGTGGCTCGCCAAGTTTTATGCACTGAGGAATTGAAAAATCTATATCCATAATAAAACGGGCATCCTGAACATGGTAACCCATGCTTACCAATGCGCTGTAAATTTTTTGCTTGTTTTCTTCTACCGGATTTATCCAAAGGTCTAAGTCGCTGGTGTTGCGGTCAAAACCATGAAAATTAACCGCTGCTCCTCCAACTATCATAAAATCAACAGCCGCTTTTGCAAATGCCGAAAGCACTTCATCAAAGTCGCTATCAAAATTCATAAGGGAGTGTATTTACACGTATTACTTTTTTGAAAAGCGGCAGCGAGTGGTTAGGCAAAAGTATGTTCTTAAATATCCGTTTTCTGTTTCGGCTTAATGCCTGCAGGCACTCTTCGTAACTTAACGCGGCACGCATTTTATGCGTGTATTCATTTTCTTCTTCAAACGATTTAAAAACCGTAATACGCTTTTTACCGCTTGCATTATAAGCAGCCTGCGGCTCGTTTAATTGATTATCGTCTTCGGGTTTCATGCAATAAAAATACACCAATAGTTTAAATTAATCTATTGGTGTATTAAGTTTTGTTGGGGATAAGACCAACGAAGGCGCATACTCTGACAGAACGCGATAATTGTCCCATGTTAGTAGCGATGGGCTACACCCTTCGTAACCTCAAAATAGGAGGGACAACGCTCCTCGATATCACAAACTGAAATAAAATGCGAAAGCCCAAATACGCAAGTATCAAGGCTTTCTTTCTGGTTATAGCTCACTCGGAGCTTTTACGGATGACTATTGTCATTTCTGTTTTATTCAACTTTATGTTGAATGCGATATGTTTCATCTAACGATGATTGATACCGGTTCACTATAAGGACCTACTTCTTCTTTACCAAGGCCGAAGACTCTCACCCAGTACTTGGTACCGACTGTTAGTCCGCTAATCTCCTTGTGCGTTTTAGTAGTAACCCCTTTAAGCAACTCTTCATCACCGGAAAAATCGGCAAACTTTGATGCTTCAATGACGTAGATAACTGCATCACTCGCTTTATCAAAATCCACCCTTACTTTTCCGCTGTTAGAGCCATCGTTCAGCTGAACATTATGCACTTCTCCTGCTATATCAGGATGAACTGTTTTTGTGCCTACTATGCTGAACCCGCTGCTAAGTATTTTTTCTGCATCACCTTCAGAAGCTTCCTGCACATAGGCACCTTCCTGATTGATTTGAAAAAGCATCTCTTTTCTGCGCAATACCATAGCTGCAACCTTTTCTGTATCGCGGTTGCGCGACAGGTTATACGCTGTTTCAAGAGCATTTACCGCAGCAGTTACTACAGCAAGCGCTGGGCTTGGCGTAGTATAGCTGGCATTGCCTGTCATTTTAGTAACGATAGACCTTGCCCGCTCTATTTGCTCGGGAACCGATAAACCACTAAATCCAATTTTTACTTTGGCCATAATGATTATTGGTTTTAACTGTTAAGTAATTGCATCCCGAAATACTTCGGGAGCCTGTCTTCAGTTTTTTCTGCATAAGAGGTGCTTCAAACTCTGTGTTTTTCATAAACATTGATTTAATTAAGAAATACATAACACGTGTTTATCTTAAGAACGCTTTTGTGTTTTTGAAGTTGCGCGTTTTAAAAATGAATTGTCATAGAATTGTCATTTTCACAAACTATTTTTTGCGCCATAAAATTGCGCAACCGAAATTTTTTCTTTTCTTATAGGTGAATGCGGTGAAAATGAAGGCGAGAGAGGAATGAGTTATAGCTCGGAATAACACAACTACAGGATAACGCCTTAGCTTTAAAAACCTTTACACCCCGTCAAAAATATTTTTTACAACGCATATAGGTTGCGCAGTGCGCAGGCATGTTTGCTGCACAACTATTTTTATGCAACGCAAATCGTTTATACAATATCTCACCGCTTTAGGCGCGTTGGGTTTATTACCTGCCAACTCCTTTAAACATTACCGGAAATTTTATTTGCTGCAATGTTTTGTAGCGGGGTTTAAGTTTTACAAAGGCATGCAACTGCTGCCGCAAATGAAAGAAGGCGACCTGCTCGAATTAGTGCGCGAACCCGATAATAAATATGACGACTGCGCCATTGCCCTGCACTGGAACAACGAAAAAATCGGTTTTATACCCGCCTCTGAAAATGCATTACTCAGCCGCCTGCTCGATGCACATGCATTAGAACTATCGGCCGAAATAACGCACCTCAATAAACAGGTGCAGCCATGGGAGAATTTAGGTTTGGCTATTCATTTTTTAAAAGAACTGCCTACCGGTGAAGTGCCGCAAAACATTGCCTACCTTACACAATTAGAAACCCCGCATTACACCTCCTACAAAGCAGGCAGTAATCATATTACGCGCATACCTGCGGGTAACAATCGTAGTGAAACAGTTACCGACTGGTATCAATTTTTAGTTGACCACAGCGCTAACGATTCTATTTACGGCATTATTCATTCCTCTACCGTTATGGCTAATTACCAATACGGCAGCGAAACGGGCGAATACCTGCTGGTGAATAAAAAGCGTTTGCCTGCGGGCGATGTGTTTACACAATTAGTTAAAGATGCCGAAGAAGCTATGGGCGAGTTAAACAAATTGTTTGCCGAAGACGGTTACCTAGTAGTAACCACACGCGAAGTTGAAGCGCTTATACCTAAACTCGAAAACATTGTAAACGTTACCGATAAACTCGGCAGACATTTTATTGAGTTGAAGTTTTGAGGAGGAGAGAGGGGAGAACGAAAAATTATTATTGCATTGACAGAGTAAGACAGAGAACTAAGTCTTGCTTTTTAATGAATGAGCTATCGAGATTGATTTGTAACAGCATTTTATCAAAGAGAATAGCTTGTAATTCCCGCTGTCTGTAAAACGAGTAATACTCAATCTCACTCAATTCATTTTTTAGATAATAAATATTGTCTCTTTCTATTTCCTCATTGAAAAATTTATTTGCGGCTATGTTTGAAAAAAGCAGATGAAGAATGAAATCGTAGAACTTCCTACGGAAATAGAAAACATCTCTTTGGTTATCAATAACAATAAATTGTTTTTCTAAGGATGCATAGCCTTGGAAAGAAGTAATCCGGTTTAAGAAAACTTCAAGTGCTACATCTGCGAGATGAATTGGGAAAATACTATCAACGTACATCAAATTGACTTGCTGAATCTTACTATTGAATTTTTGAAATAGTAATTGATATTTACTGCTAAAGCGGTTCAATTCTTTAATAGCGTAACCATCATTGATGTGGTAAATGATTTTGTATTCGGCAAATACTTTTCCTTTTAGGTGAATGAAGGTGGCATTTTTCATCTTTTTAAAAGCAAGAATCAGGAAAGATACTGAAACGTAATTTGCTTTTAAGACACGTTGCTTACGGTACTTGAACCCTAAATCGTATCAAAACCTATACTCTTAAGATATTCAAAAGTATCATCGTAATACACAGGACTTCGAGTGGGGTCTTCAATATCTCCATAAGGAACAACTATTACCATACCTTGACGTGCCCGTGTAAGCAGTACACGGTACGCGTTTTTTAAATAGAGTTGACGTTCTTCCTTTTTAATGTTGTTCCATTTACTACCAACAAATGAAAAGCATTTCCAGCCTTTGGGTGAATAACGAAAATCTCCATCCCAAGTAACACAAGTCCAATCTAATTCTAAACCTTGAACATGAAACTCAGTGGCAACATCTTCTAAATAATAAGATGAACGCACATCTTCCTTTCCATCCAAAAACCAATGTATCGGGTCCATCGGAGATTTTACATCAATAGCATGAGGTTTCAATCGTTGTGCTTGTGATGAAACTACAATGCCATAACGCTCGCTACCACGAGCTTTTTCTTTCAACCATTTTTTCGCCTTCACCACATCGCGTGTAATTACAATGGGATATTTCTTTTTTACTTTTTCATAATTCTTTCGCGATTCAATTACATCAAGGTCTAAAAGGTTTTTTATCAATGCAGACACATGTTCTGCTCTGAAAGAACGTAAAGAAACAGAAAGATGCAAGTCATCTTTTTTAAAAACATTCCTTCGACTTTCTAAATCTTGTAACGCTTTACCCGAAGCATACTCACTATCATTTAGTTGAGGTGAAACATAAACATGCCAATCAGGAAACGAGCGATTCAATGAATCAATCCATTCACTGATACCCGCTTCGCCAGTATTTATTTCTTGCCCTCCTCCAACTAAACAAACCACAACTGCCCAATCTTTATGTCTATCTAAACAAGAAATTAAAAACTCTGGTTCCGACTGAGCAAAATTTGCTCTGCCCTTTTTGCGCTGCATAAAATTTGCAGTCTGCGTCAAGTTCCAAGCCCTTTGTGCTTCATCAAAAATAGCTACGTGGTCAAAAGGAGCTTTTTCATCTAATAAATATTCATCACGGTAGTGATGAACATTTTGAATGAAGAGTTTTACTTGGCTCATAACCTCACCTTTCTTTATTTTCTGTCCTTTGGCTTTTACTCTTTTCACTTTGTCTCGAGTCAACGCTTCGCGTAGAATAGAAACTAATGGGCCATTACCAGACAGAAATATGCTCGTCAACCCAGTTTTCTTTTCAAGATGCTTTGTAGCAACATCTAAACCAACTAAAGTTTTTCCAGCTCCCGGAACACCCGTGACGAAACAAATTGCTTTTTCATTTTTCGCTTTCGCTTGTTGAATTATTTGCGAAACTGCATTGCTTGTGTGGCTTAAATTTTTTGCTGTTGCATCCTTTTTAGATATATCGGCAACTGAATGTTTATTATATAAAGCTGTCGCAGCTTCTATTATTGTAGGAGTTGGTGCGTAGCGACCTTCTCTCCATACCGAGGCATTGATTTTTTTCCCTGTCAAAAATTGGAGAACACTTTTTATTGTATCGGCTAAATCTTCCTCATTCGTTTTTATCGGGAATAAAACTTGGTCGTTGTGCGGAGTAAGTTCGATAGTTGACAAAACACTTTTTGCCGCAGTAGCAATAAGTACTGGTGCAATCAAATGCTCATGACTTGTTTCATGAAAGTTTTTTAGGTCAAGCGCGTAATCCCACACCTGTTCTATCGCGCCTAACAAAAAATCCTTTTCCCCAACTTTAAACTCTAAGATAAATATGACGTGCTCAATAATCACTAAGACATCAATTCTTTTTCCCATTCTCGGAATGGCGTACTCAAAAAAAATCTCCCCTTCGTAATTCTTTAAAACACGTTTTAATATTCTTATCTCTTGCTTCCACGCTTCCTTTTGTGTTAGTTCATCAGCAAACTCACTGCTACTAGATAGTGCACCTATTATTTCTAGTTCTGTATCTTGAACAAATTTTTGAATGGTGGATGAATGGTAGTAGCGCTTCATTACGACAAATATTACATTTTAATTTATAAAGAATCTCCGCACCATTTCGGGCTTTGTATCTTTGCCTTTAATCCTACTCATTTTATAGCTGCGTTGTTTTTTCGTATGCACATCTGCCATACCTCAAATGTAAATATTGCACGAACTTACTAAACGATGAACTGAACACTTGAAGCCGTAACGATGATGTTACAAATCGTGTTCACGATTCCACAAATCATCACGATTATTCTTCGCGTTCACCTGATGATTCAATAAAACCACACGATGATTCTTCGCGTTATCACCACGATTCAACAAAACAACACGATGTTTCTTCGCGTTCACCCGATGATTCAGCAAATCATCACGATTATTCCTCGTGTTCACCCGATGATTCCACAAATCATCACGATGTTTCTTCGCGTTCACCCGATGATTCGGCAGTTCGATTGGCAAAAGCGTGATGTTTTGATTAAAAACCCTCGGTTTTTGACATGTTTAGCACTTTTTATAGACCCGGCATAAGTTTAATTGACTCGTTGCCTTATTCATTAAAGCAAAATGTGAGAGCAGAAAAAGTAAGATTGCGCATTAAGGCAACTCTGTTCAAAAGCAATACGTCTTTACAATGCATTATTAACTTCACATTCAGCCGGCTTAAAACCAAAACCATGATTAACCGCAACACAATTATTTTACTCGTGTTTTCGTTAGCGGCACTCAATATGGCGGCTCCTCCTCCACCCGATATGTGGGCTCATACAGGCGCACCCGGTGAAGTTACCTGTGTGAGTTGCCACAATACGCATCCGCTGAATGATGCAGGTGGTTTTTTGAAAATAAATACCACACCGCCTATTACAGGTGGACTCTACCTACCCGGTCAAACTTATTTGGTTGACGAAACATTTACCCGCCCGCCTTTAATCAGTTACCAATGCAGTACCGAAATTATTGACAGCACGGGGCACAATACAGGCACGATGAGTATTACTGATTCTGCAAGTACTTATCTTCAAACTGCTCAAAGCGGAAGGATTTGTTTGTGGGCAGGATATTATGGAGATACACTAATACATTGCAGATTCAGCTGGACTGCTCCGCTTAGCGGTGAAGTAAGTTTTTATGCTGCCGGTGTGGCAAACGATGGATTGATAGGTGGAAGCAGAGGTTATGTGAGCACCGATAGTCTCGTGCATTTGAAACCTGATAATTCAAGTGCATTACCTGTTCTTTCAAATGATGGAACGATAGAAGTGTATCCTAATCCTGCAAAAAATTTATTGCGCATTAAAACTGCGGGCGATGAAAAAGTATTGTGCTATGCTGTTTTGAATATCAATGCGCAAACGGTTAAAACGGGAAGCACTATTAACGGGACCATTAGCATAAATGATTTGCCAAGTGGTATGTATTGGTTGCAATGTTTTACAACTGAAAGCAAAATGCAGGTGGTGCAGTTTGTGAAGAGGTAAGTAAGCTTGCAGGGTCGTGAGGCACAGACCCTTCTGACACATCTTTATTTCTTTACCGGAACTTCGAAGAAAATGATGATTTCTTTTCCTACTGTTTTGCTTTGACCAAGACCGTAGTCTTCGCGGTTAATGGTGAACTTGCCTTTGAGCAATGCACTGTTTTTATTTTGTGTAAAGGTGAAAGGAATCCTAACCTGTTTGGTGCTTGCTTTCAAGGTCAGATCTCCGGTTACTGCATATCCTGTTTTTGTTTTTTCAAACGATGTGGACTTAAAACTGATGCCCGGATACTTTGCGGGTTCAAACCATTCTTCCTGTGTAAGCAAATCTTTGTTGCGTAATGCAATGCCCGTTTCAATGGTATTCACATCTATACTTGCTGCAATTGACGAATGAGCTATGTCCTTTTCATCGAAAACAATAGTTGCTTTTAATCCTTTGAAACTACCATCCACTTTACCAAAGGGACCATCTATAATGAAGGTGATTTTTGCTTTTGCTGTATCCACATTCCATGCGGGTGCAGGAGCTAAAGAGGTAAGAAATGAGAAGACAATCATGATGGTTACACACGTTTTCATAAAAGCATGTTTTTATACATGCAAAGGTAGTGCTTACACTATAGAAGTGTTACATAATTAAGAGAAGGTGTTACATGATTCACACGTGGTCTGCGGGTGATTCTTTATTTCCTTATCTGATACTTTGTCGTCCATTTATAGATGAGCGGAATTAATATAAGCCCGGGAAGTAACCAGGGAATGAAATTAAAGTTAGACGGTAACCAGCCCTGCGGAACATTAACCACCAGAAACGCGGTGAGCGCAGCAATGTAAGCACCCGTCATGCGCTGAAAGTGGAGCACATACCAGATGTTTTTGATTTCGCTTTTGCCCTGATAGTTTTTTACATCGGTTATTACCATGCGCATGCTCAAATAACCAAACACAAGAAATACAATACCAAAAGTATTTGACAGCACCAGTTTATAAATGCCGAAGCTGATAAAGGCAATGCTGAATAATCCCATACAACCCGTCAATACCCAGTCGATAGGTTTGCGTTTGGCTTCGGGTTGAGAGCCGCGCATGGATAAATAGCGTTTGCCTGTGCTCACCAAATAAATGGTGAACACGCCCGTAATAAATAAAAAGTAACTGGTGTGCATGACCGACATTACCAAAGCCGAACACCCTGCGATTAACATTCCATAGAAAAAGAAATCGCCTGCGAGTTTGTGAAGTTTATCGCCTTTAATGCGAAACATATTGATGGTGCCTGCAAGCAGACCTATGCTGCCACCTGCAATGTGCAGCACGAGAAATATTTTGAAGATGTTTTCCAATTGGGGTGGTTTGTAGGGCTAATGTAAAACTTCTTTTGCATTGGTGTTACGCAAACTTTACCGACACAAAACTAAGTCCCTGTTACTATCCAAACCACTCCAATACCAATCAATACAGCACAGGCTAATACAAACGCGGCACGCAGTTCGAGCGGAAGATTTTTTAAAACAGGCACAGGAGATGTAAGACTATCCATAGTTTTCCAAAATGCAGAAGGCTGAAAATCTTTTTCTTTTAAGTAGCCTTCTTCAATTAATATTTCCATGGCTTGGGCATGTGCGCTTTCGCGTACCTGTAGTTTAACCCCGCCCAGTGCATTGGTATAAAAATTATCTACCTGCACAGTCAGTTCATCTTTTAAAAAACATTCGATGCCTTCGCTTTCGAGGCGGCCTTTAATTATATAAGCCTCGTGCGGATAAGTGAAGGTAAGAACCGTGATGTATTGCTCTGCTGTAAATTGGTTTGGCTTTTCCACGCCAGTAAATATGAACGAAATGTTTCGAAAAGAACGTGTATTAGAAATCAGTTCTGCTGCTTCTTATAAACCATCACCGCTGGCATACAACTGCAAGATAGCGAACAGCTTTCAACTATTTTCTTTAAGTCATCAGGATAAACCGTGGTTTCTTCAAATCCGTATTTCAAAAAATAGGCGGGCAAAGCCGTTACGAAAAACACATCCTGACGAGCCTTTTGCAACAATTTCTCGATTATGATTTGTGCCACCGATTGGTTTCTGTATTCAGGCAAAACGGCAAGCGAACTGAATAAATCAAAGCCTTTGAAACTTCTTATTCTGCCAAAACCGCACAATACATTTTCGCGTTTGCAAACAACAAATTGCTCGCGATGTAAATCGGTGCTGTCGAGGTCAAATTTTTTGATTAAGCCGGGAATTTCTTTCCAGTCGGCTTCAGAAATATTTTCAATCCGGAATTTCATTTCAGCAATCATAAATTCTTCTTCTTAAAAATTCGCACCGAAACAATCAGCGGGAGAATAATCCAGACGAGCATGACAGCGATGGTATAGAGCAAACCGAAACTGCTGCCAAAAAAATGTTTGTAAACCGCACCGGTAAAACCCATCAGCGCGCTGATGTCGAGTTTCATTAATACCATGATACGCGCCATATCAATTGGGTTGAGAGAAGCAAGCGCAATCACCGCTTTATCTAAAGGATAATCGCTGAACGAAAAAAGAATGCCGAGCACAATGGCATCGTAAATTACCGCAAAGTAAAACCACAGCAACAGCGACATGCCAATGCCTTTTGCTTTATCGCGCATGGCAACCGAAGCAAAAAATGCAATGGAGATAAACGATAGCGTGAGCACCACTCCCGAAAGCAACAGCACGCCTCCTGTTGCATTTGGAGAATAAATCAAAACAGGAATTCCGATGCCGATGAGAAAAGCTGCTGTCATTGAAATTGCCACTCCAAAAAATTCTCCGAGTAAAATGGTATTGCGGGATAAAGGCTGCGCTACCAGCAGTTCAATAAACTCGTAAGCGTTGTAAAAATAAGTAGTGGTGAATACCACACTGATTAACGGAACAATAATCAGCACAATGCTTAATAAACTCACCATACTTTTCGCTCCATCTGTTTCTAAAGAGAATAGCGCAAACGATACTGCGAACAAAAACAAGGTGTATGCAATCAGCACCTTGCTTCGCAGAATATCGTAGATAACGTATTTGGATATTTTAAGCATGCGCTTGTTGAGTCATTATTTTAGCAATGGCCTTTCCCAATTTTTCTTCACCGGTTTCAGTTTTCAATTCTGTAATTGTTTTATAGAAATAAATATTGCCTTCGAACAGATACATGATTTTATCCGCCATCTCTTCAACTTCACTCATGATGTGCGAGGTGACAATCACCAATTTTCCTTCGCTCTTTGCTTTTAAAATTTTTGCTTTCAGAATTTCAGAAGCCAAAGGGTCGAGACCGGCAGTGGGTTCATCGAGAATCAAAACTTTAGGATTGAAAAGAAAAGCAAGAGCTGCGCTAACCTTCTGTGTTGTTCCACCGGATAACGTTCGCATCGGTTTATCGAACATTGTTTTGAGTTGAAATTCATTCATCAATTCTTCATCTAAAGTAGAAGAAGATTTGCGCAGGTCTTTCATCATAGAAAACAGTTGACCCATTTTCATATTCTCCGGGTAGCGACCAATCTGCGGCATGTAACCAATGTGATGACGATAAGAAAAATCATTCGCCACATCTTTATTATCGAAATAAATTTTGCCTTTATCCGCTACCACCATTCCAAGAATACTTTTGATGAGTGTGGTTTTACCCGAACCGTTTGGTCCGATTACACTTACCACTTCGCCACCGCTGAAAGAAGTATTCACTCCCTTCAGCACATGAAGTTTACCAAAATGCTTTTCTAAGTTTTCTGTCCGTATCATTTCCGTGAAATCAAGTGCATTAACGGTTTATCATCTACAAAAGTCTCGGGCACAATGCTCGGAATATTTTTTTCCGCACGGTTTAATAAATCAATGGTAAAACTGCGCATCAGCATTACCGCATAAGGCATTTGCTCCACCAACACCGAATATAAACTCACGGGACGGTAAGGAATATCGCCAACCTTATCGCGATTCAAATCGTAGCCCTCGTATTTATCCCAGTAATTATTTTCAAAAAGATTTTCCTGCAACTCGCCATTGGTGGAAGCATCGAAAGTATTGCCCGAAAAATTATTGCGCACAAAAGTGTCGAGGCGACAGTTCGCCATTACCTTGATAGCGTATCCGTTTTTGAAAAAATTATTTTTCTCAAAACGCATATTGCTGCCGCCTTCCATGGTTACACCAACGGTATTGTTTTCGAAAGTGTTCCCGCGGATAATTCCATTAGTCATGTCTTTGAGCAGAAGACCATAAGAAGCATCGCCCCAGTTGTTTTCAAATTTGTTGTTGAACATGTGAACACCCTTGCTATACATTACCGCCACACCGGTGCCATTGTTCGTGAATGTATTGTTTTCATAAGTGTCGTTATCCGAAAACATAAAGTGCAAACCGTAACGGAAATTCTTTTCACACAAATTATTCTGCATAAAACAATGCTTAGCAAACTCCAGATAAATTCCATCACGATGACCTTCCAGATGATTGTCTTCAATCGTTATGCTGTCGCATTTCCAAAGGTGAATACCGTTGCCTGTATCACTCTTTCCGTAGTTCGCTCCTTTGCTTTTGCATTTTTTTACCAGAACAGATTTTGAATCGCTGAGGTAAATTCCGAAGTAAGTATTGTTGAGCGTGCAGTTTTCAATTCTAACATTTCGCGATTTAAAAACACGAAGCCCTGAAAAATCTTTCATGCTTCCGCGTTTGCTGTTACGTATTTCAATTCCGTTGATGTTTACGTTATCGCTCATCACCACCAGCACTTCGTCTTTCAATTGTCCGTCCAGTGCTGGTAAATTTTCACCAATGATGGTGAGTGGTTTATTGATGGTTTCGTTTATACAACTGTAAACTCCTGCGCGAATTAGGATTGTATCAAAATCTTTAGCTGCGTTTACGGCATCATGAAATGTTTTTGTGGAAGAAGTTGGCGAAAGAATAATTGTTCTCCCTTGAGAAAACGAAATGAACAAACACAAAGACACAGAGACGAAAAATGTTTTCATTTTAAAAACTGATTTGTGTTACATCAGTCCATGAAAGTAAATCTCCCTTCAACTCTTTCTGAAATTTTTCTGCATCCTCTCTTGTTTTAAATGCAGCCAATTGTCCGCCCATCGGGCTGTTTACATTTCCTCCATGCAGAAAAAAAGATTTATCGGCTCCTATTAGCTCTTCAGGATTAGCGTAATTGATAACTAAAATTTGAGCCGCTACAAAATCTTTATCAGTCTTCATATAACTCACCATGCACTCACCGGAATCAAACTTCAATGTCTTTCCTTTTTTGTTGATCAGTTCAGCTCCAAATTTTTTATCCATGATAGTCATCTTGCAGTGTTGGCACAAATCGACACCATAAGTAATTGCCTGCGGCTCGTTGTTGCAACCAGAAAGGAAAACTGCAAGAGCGATGAAAATTACTTTTTTCATTTCTTTCTAATCATTTCATACATCAATAGCGCCACAACAATTACTGCGGGTGCAATAATCAGCCAACCTCCTACATCGGGAAATGAACCCGCGAGAAAATTCAACAATTGTTTCCAACCAAACAATGGTGGCTGATAACTCATTCCTGGTAATTTAATTGCAGCATGCGGATTCAGATTATGTCCGTATTCATATTCCCAATGCCAGAAATCATAAATACCCCATGCTCCGCTTGCCACTAAAACCGAAGTGAAAATCCAAAGCATAAATCTTCTTCCTACAATTGCTGTAAATAATCCTATCAGCACAAAACCCCAAATCATCCACGGCATAATTTTAAACTCAGGAAAATTTTCTTCCTTAATCTGAGACATACCTATGTAATGGTTCAGATTATTGATCTTATCAATATCACCGGCAATTTTATGACTCCATATTTCCATTTTCATTCCTTCGGGGTATTGCGGAGCTTCGAGTTGAATCTGCCACACCGAAACAAAGTTCGAAGGAATCATAGCGAGCGCACACATAGCAATAATTATTCGCGTAAATATTTTTAGCTTCTTCATTTTGTTCAATTAAAACTATTGCTGAGAAAATCTATAAGAAAAAGAAGGGAGTCTTGCGACTCCCTTCCTGTCAACTATTAACCTATTCGCCTGTAGAAAACTTGAGAGCGGTATTTGTGCCCGCTGGCGATACGCGCACATATCCTTGCATTTCCTGATGAAGAGCTGAACAGAAATCAGTGCAATACATTGGATAAACACCCGAATGATCCGGAGTCCATTTTAATGTCGATGTCTCACCGGGCAGAATCAACAACTCCGAGTTGTTTGCTCCCTTAATTGCGAAACCGTGAGGCACATCCCAGTCCTGTTCAAGATTGGTTACGTGGAAATAAACGTTGTCGCCCATTTTTACTCCTTCTATATTATCCGGTGTAAAGTGTGAGCGAATTGCAGTCATATAAACATGCACATCGTTTCCATTGCGAACCACCTTCGCGTCCTTTTCATTCTTACAAGCATACTTATGACTGTTGCTGTCGAGTTTAAAAAACTTCACTTCATGCTTGGTAATTAATTCTGCAGGACAAGCTTGTGCGTAGTGCGGCTCACCGATAGTTGGGAAGTCCAATAGCAACTGCATTTTTTGTCCGTCAATAGAATACAACTGCGCGCTTTGAGTTAACTCAGGTCCGGTTGGCAGATAACGGTCTTTGGTAATCTTGTTCAATGCAATTACATACTTGCCGTAAGGGTGAATGTTGTCGCCCATTGGCACACATAAGTGACCAATAGAATAGTAAGTAGGAACTCGGTCAAGAATCTGTTTTGTTTTTACATCCCACTTTACAATTTCAGATGAAACAAAAAATGAAGTGTATGCATTTCCCTTGTCATCAAATTCTGTATGCAAAGGTCCAAGACCCGGTTTCTCAACTTCACCATCCAATGCTGCTTCATATTTAATTACAGGAACACCATCAAAATCGCCATCAAAACTTTTTGCTTCAATTGCTTTCTGAATTTTGCTGAAAGAATAAACCGGAATTACTGCTGCTAATTTTCCTGAAGCACAAATGTATTCGCCCGTAGGGTCAACATCGCAACCGTGTGGAGATTTAGGACAAGGAATAAAGTAGCAAACGCCCGGAAGGTCTTTCACATCCAACACGGTAACTTCTTTTTCCATGGTAGAAGTAGCAGTGTGCGTTTTTTCATCCATCACATTGTGTGCGTAGTTAGCCGCCCACTTCATTCCTTTTCCTTGCGCCAAATACTCTTCTGCTTTTTTCCAGTTCACTGCCATGATAAAATCTTTATCGCGCTGCGAAGCATTCACTTCTAAAAGGGTGTGCGCTTTCTCGCTGTTATAGCAACTGAAGAAAACCCAGCCATGAGAAACTGCTTTTCCTGCACGGGATAAATCATAGTCAACACCGGGAACCAACAATTGGAAATTCAAATTCATTCTGCCTGTTTCTTTATCTACTTTGATGAAAGAAATAGTGCCTTTGAATTTGTCTTTGTATTCTGCAATAGCAGCATCTCCATCTTTATCGTAAGGAATAGAAAAACGCGAAGCACCAACTACATACTCTGTATTTTGAGTAGTGAAAGGGGAAGCGTGATTACCACCGCAGTTCGGCAACTCAATAATTTCGGTGGTTTTGAAAATACCCAAATCCATACGTGCAATACGCGGAGTGTTATTTGCATTGATGAACAACCAACGACCATCATCCTGGCCATCTGTGCGAGAAAGTTGCGGGTGATGCGAGTCATCCCACGGAGTGTAACCGTGCGATGTCATCAACATCGGTTTGGTTTCTTCGCTGTAACCGTAACCGGTTTCTGCATCTTGACTAAACACCGGAACCTGCTTTAGCATTCTGCCGGAAGGAAGTCCGTAAACTCCCACCTGTCCGCTGAAGCCACCGGAAGTGAATAAATAAATTTCATCTTTCTTGCCCGGTGCCACGTAAACTCTCTTTGCGGCATCGCCAGCCATAGCAGAGTCAACCTTTGGCGGTTTACAACTGCTAAAAAATCCTGCTGCTAAAAATCCTACTGCTATGAACAGAAGATTTTTTATTGAAACGTTTTTCATTGTATTGATTTTTATGGTTAATAATTATTGACTATTTCTTTGCTTCTTCTTTCGACTCATGGTCGTTCTCTCTTAAAAATTCCAGCAATTGTTTTGCCTGGTCATCACTCACATCCTGAAAAGTCATTTGGGTTAGGTAAGTGGCGAGCAATTCTTTTGCAGTGGGGTCTTTCTGTGTCATCTCTGCCGGATTGGTAATCTGATTAAGAATCCATGCAGGTTGTCTTCTTTCAGTAACTCCCTTTAAGCCGGGGCCGGTTTTTTTCACATCAGTGGTATTATGGCAAGAAGAACACTTTGCTTCAAAAACTATTTTCCCCTGCGCAGCTAATTTTTCATCTAGCGCAGCAAGCGTTATGTTTTTGAATTTGCCGAATCCTTGTCCATCATCCTTAGGAGCATCCTGCACCATACTTTGCGGGGCTTCTGAACTTTCCTCATTTTTCTTTTCGTTGTT
>CANJRM010000064.1 GCA_947476645.1 Bacteroidota bacterium | reverse complement strand
TACATGTATGATTTATTGAAAGAGCGCGGCTGCAGTCACATCAAAATATTTGGCGGAGGCGGAGGAACCATTCACCCACAGGAGATTGAAGAGCTGCACAAATACGGTATCGTAAAAATTTATTCTCCGGATGATGGCAGAACAATGGGTCTTGAGGGAATGATTGAGGATGTTGTGAAACAATGTGATTTTGAAACGGTTTCGAAACTGAACGGGCAAATTGAAAAGCTGAATAAACAAGAGTGGAAGAGTATCGCTCAATTAATCACACTTGCTGAAAACGGAAAATCAGAAATCAAAAAAGGCAATGCTGAAATTCCGGTTCTCGGAATTACCGGCACCGGAGGTGCAGGAAAGAGTTCTGTAACAGATGAAATCGTTAGAAGATTCTTGAAGAACTACGCGGATAAAACTATTGCTGTTATTTCTGTTGACCCGAGTAAAAAGAAAACCGGTGGCGCTTTGCTGGGTGATAGAATAAGAATGAATTCTATTTCGAACCCGCGCGCTTATATGCGCTCCCTCGCTACACGCGAAAGCGATAAGGCTTTGAGTGTGCACGTGCAGGAAGCCATTGATGTTTGCAAGGCCGCACATTTCGATTTTATCATTTTAGAAAGCGCGGGCACCGGTCAAAGCGATGCTTCAATTCTCGATTACTGCAATGTTTCGCTGCTGGTGATGACTCCCGAATACGGAGCCGCCACGCAGCTTGAAAAAATAAACATGCTCGACTATGCCGATGCTATTGCCATCAACAAGTTTGATAAAGCAGGCGCATTGGATGCATTAGCCGATGTGCGCAAACAATACAAGCGCAGCCATCAGATATTTATGGCTAAGGATGAAGAGGTGCCGGTGGTGGGCACCATTGCTTCACAATTCAACGATGCCGGTGTAAATCATCTTTTCGAATTGCTGATGCACAAAGTGACCGAGAAAACGAAAGTTGATTTTAAAGTAAAACATACTTCTGCAAAAAATACGGTTACCAAATCGCAAATCATTCCTCCGGCTCGTGTGCGTTACCTCGCAGAAATTGCAGAGAACAATGAGCGCTATGATGAATGGGTGAATGAGCAATGTGCTATCGCCACCAAGTTGTATCAGCTGAACGGAGTGAAAGAAGATTTTAAAAACAGCGATGAAGTAAAAGCATTGTTAGATGCTTATCAATTAAAACTTGCGCTTGAGAACTGGAAACTTATTGCCGAGTGGAACGAGAAAATGAAAAGATATTCGGGCGATACGTTTGCGTTTAAGGTGCGCGACAAGGTCTTGGATTTGCCTTTCACCTCTAAATCGCTCAGCGGAACAAGTATACGCAAAGTGTATTTGCCGCGTTACAAAGATTGGGGTGATATTCTGAAATGGCAGTTGCAGGAAAATGTGCCCGGTGAGTTTCCTTACACAGCTGGAGTGTTTCCGCTAAAGCGCGAAGGCGAAGACCCTACGCGTATGTTTGCCGGTGAGGGCGGACCGGAGCGCACCAACAAGCGTTTCCATTACGTGTCGCTCGACCAGCCCGCTATTCGTTTGTCAACTGCGTTTGATTCGGTGACGCTTTATGGCGAAGACCCTGACCACCGCCCCGATATTTACGGGAAGGTTGGAAATTCAGGAGTGAGCATTGCCACCGTTGATGATGCGAAAAAACTTTACAGCGGTTTCGATTTATGCAGTCCGAAAACTTCGGTGAGTATGACAATTAACGGACCTGCTCCGATGATTCTCGCTTTCTTTATGAATGCAGCGATTGATCAGGAATGCGAAAAATATATTCAAGAGAATCCAGAATTAAGAATTAAGAATTTAGAATTAAATCCAAAATACGATGGCGAGCTTCCTAAAGGAAACAACGGTTTAGGTTTAGTGTTACTCGGAACATCAGGAGACAAGGTTCTTCCGAAAGACGTTTACGAAAAACTAAAAGCGAAAGCACTTTCTTCTGTTCGCGGAACGGTGCAGGCGGATATTTTAAAAGAAGACCAGGCGCAGAACACTTGCATCTTCTCTACCGAATTTGCGCTGAAGATGATGGGCGATGTGCAGCAGTATTTCATCGAGAACAAAGTTCAGAATTTTTATTCTGTTTCTATCAGCGGTTATCATATTGCCGAAGCCGGTGCCAATCCCATTACGCAACTCGCGTTTACACTCGCCAACGGTTTTACTTATGTAGAATATTATTTGAGTAGAGGAATGAAGATTGATGACTTCGCGCCAAACCTTTCGTTCTTTTTCAGCAATGGCATGGACCCCGAGTATTCGGTGATTGGACGCGTAGCGCGCAGAATTTGGGCCAAGGCCATGAAGCAGAAATACAAAGGCAACGACCGCAGCCAGAAACTGAAATATCATATTCAAACCAGCGGCAGAAGTTTGCACGCGCAGGAAATTGATTTCAATGATATACGCACCACGCTGCAGGCGCTTTATGCTATTTACGATAACTGCAATTCGCTTCACACAAATGCGTATGATGAAGCGATAACAACACCAACCGAAGAAAGCGTGCGCAGAGCCATGGCTATTCAGCTCATCATCAACCGCGAATTAGGAACTGCCAAAAACGAAAACCCGAACCAGGGTTCGTTCTTAATTGAAGAGATGACTGCCCTTGTGGAAGAAGCGGTGCTCACCGAGTTTAAGCGCATTACCGAGCGTGGCGGAGTGCTAGGCGCTATGGAGCGCATGTATCAGCGCAATAAAATTCAGGAAGAGAGCATGTATTACGAGCACCAGAAACACACCGGTGAGTTCCCGATTATCGGGGTGAATACTTTCCTCAGCAAAAACGGTTCGCCAACAATTATTCCATCGGAGGTAATACGCTCTACTACTGAGGAAAAAGAGTTTCAGATTACCGCCCTCAACAACTTTAAAAAGCGCCACGAAAAAGAAAGCGAAGAAGCCCTCAAACGTTTACAGCACGTAGCCACAACTAACGGCAACCTTTTTGCCGAGCTGATGGAAACGGTAAAGCATTGCAGCCTTGGACAAATATCTCATGCGCTGTATGAGGTAGGAGGGCAGTATAGAAGGAGTATGTAGTGGGTTTATTATTTTTGACACATGAACAACGCATTAACCAGAGAAGAAATCATCAGTACATTGCGCCAGCAAAAGGATTTGCTGCGCACGAAGTTCTATGTAAAAAACATAGGCATCTTCGGTTCGTTTGCGCGTGACGAAGCGAACGAAAACAGCGATATTGATTTTTTGGTGGAGTTTGATGCACCTCTCCAAATTTACATTTCTAACCGCTATTCTTTGAGCGATTATCTGCAAAGTCTTTTCTCACGTGAAGTGGATTTGGCTAACCCTAATTCGCTGAAACCTTTTTATAAGGACAGAATTTTAAAACAGGCAGTTTATGCTTGAAACAGACCGCATTGCTATAGAGGAATGCCTCTACGTAATCAACCATATTTTAGAATACACACATGATGTAAAAAATATGGAAGCCATGAAGGACAACAATATGCTGTATGATGCCGTGCAAATGAACTTCATTGTTCTTGGCGAATCTTCAACAAAACTCAGCGATGAAATAAGAACTTCTTTGCCAAATGTTGACTGGCGGGCTTTGAAAGGTTTCAGAAACTTTGTAGCTCACGATTATTTTGGAGTAGATGAAAACATTGTTTGGTCAGCTATTCAATTTCACCTGCCGCAATTGAAAGTAGATTTTGAAAAACTACTCGGCAAATAAAGCTATTGGTGTTATCGCCAGCAGAGGCAAAACCGTATGAAAAAAATATTCTCTTCCATAATTTTTCTCGCGCTTTTACTTGCAGTTAAAGGTCAAACCAATCTCGGCAATATTTCCACCTGGGCGTATCAGTTACAAAACCTGAATGTAAATTCCGTTGCTGCCAACAACACGTTTCAATTGATGGTAACTGATTATTCCTACGATGGAACGGATGCCATGAAACTTTCTCCTTCGGAAATTTCTACGGTAAAGAACAGTGGCAAAAAAATCATTAGCTATATTTCTATTGGTGAAGCTGAAGACTACCGCAGCTATTGGCAGAACTCATGGAGCACCACGCCTCCTACTTGGCTGGGAGTAGAAAACCCCAACTGGCCCGGCAATTACAAAGTAAAATACTGGGATGCTAACTGGCAGAACATTGTTTTTAATTACATCGACACGATTGCCGCACAGGGTTTTGACGGAATTTATTTAGACATTATTGACGGCTGGTATTACTGGCAACACGAAGTGCCGCAGGGGCAACAGGTAGCCAATGCCGATTCGCTGATGATAGATTTTGTGTTGCGCATTCGCGTGCATGTAAATACGCTTACCGGCAATGCAAATTTTATTCTAATGCCCCAGAACGGAGAGGATTTAATTTTTCAATCCAATATTTCCGGTGGGCAACGCAGTCAATATTACAATGCCATTGATGCTGTGGGAATTGAAGATGTTTTTTTTACCGGTGGCAACAGCATGGATAACAACTATGCCCCCGATACTTACCGGTTGAACAACTTAGCTCTGTATCAGGCGCAAGGCAAAAAGGTTTTTAATATCGAATACCTAAGCCAGGCGCCAAAAATTCAACAATACAAAGATACCGTGCAGCACTATGGGTTTGTTGCTTATAACTGCGACCGCGCTTTAGACCAGCTCTGCAACGGAATTGCGTTAGGAGTTGAAGAGCAAAAGACCATACTGTTTGACTTATCTCCGAACCCGACCACTGGCCATTTGAAAATTACCAAACCCGAGGGCGATTACAACCTCTCTGTATTTGACCTTAACGCCCGCTTGGTTTATCGCAAAACTTTGCCGGCTGGCACAGAAAGCATTGACCTAAGTAATTTCTGCATGGGCTTTTATACTTTTGAGCTTGGCGATAAAGTAGGCAACACTGCACATAAAAAAATAATAGTGCAGTAAAAGCATTGCCCTCGGGCAAATATCTCATGCGATGTATTAGGTGGGAGGGCAGTATAGAAGGAGTATGTAAAAGAAAAAAATGCTATGGCTGTCAATAGAAAACATTTCAATGAATTTGTTGAAAAAGATAATATCCCAGAATGGATATGTCCTATTTGTTCATTTGGACACATTAGGTTAGCCACTGAAAAATCTATAAAAGAGACCGAATTGAAGAAATCCAAAAAGAGAAGAGATGACGATGAATACTGGTCTCCTGAAGAATATGAAGGAAAGTTTACGGCAATTCTTACTTGCTCCAATAAAATTTGTGCTGAGAGCATTTATGTTTTGGGGGATTCATTTGTTGGACAAGATGTGGATGGCAATGGAGATATGGGCTATTTCAATTATTTACGTCCAAAGTTGTTTAATCCAACAATCAATCTTTTTGAGATATTGAAAGAATATCCTGATGATGTAAAGAATACACTTCAGGATTCTTTTAGGCTATTTTGGGTTGATATAGAATCCTGTGCTAATAAAATACGTGTAATAGTAGAACTGATAATGAATGAAAGACGAATAGTTAAAACGCAAAAAGTAAAGAAGGGGAAAAGAAAACTTTGGTTAAACGAACGAATTACCAAATTCGGTGAAAAGTATACAGAACTTTCCGCAAACATGCATGCTGTAAAATGGATAGGAAATGAAGGAAGTCATGCCAATGCATCTTTAAAAAGTTCAGATCTATTAGATGGGTTTGATTTACTTGAAAATTGTCTTTATCGCCTTTATAGCAAAGAAAATGAAAGGCTAAAGAAACTATCAGATAGAATTAATAAAAAGAAAGGACCTTTATCCAAAAAGAAAAAGAAGTTTCGGATTACAACAAAAGGAATCACTTAGCATTTTGGTCGTAGTTTCTATTATCAGTTAATTGTACAATTGTTGGGAATATAAAATATCAAACTATGAGATTGACTTTGGCAGGAATTTTTATTGTAACAATATCAACGTTGAATTATAATTGTTTATTTTCTCAGGGCTTAAACGAACTTGATAAAAGAAATGGCTTTCAAAGCATAAAACTTGGGACAAAAGTCGACAGTTATTATTTCATAAAATGTGACGTTGGGTTATCTGGAATTTGTAGAGTGGATGCTAATGATTTTGCATTTAAGATAAATGGAAAAAAAGTTGAAGACATAGATGTTTCCGTCAAAAATGGGTATATAGTTTCGATACTGGTATTCGTACGAGATCCTGAATTCGGATTTGAGAATTTTCTAATAAACACATATGGACCACCAACAATAAAAGGAGAGAAAAGTTATTGCAAATGGATTGGGAAACGGGTCTCGCTTACTATGGAAAGCTACGAAGGTATCGGTTCTAATCGGGGAATTGAACTTATGTACTCCCTATATAATGCCAGTACTAATTTTGACAAATTACCTTCTTCCGATTTTTAAAAAAAAATTAGCCGTTGTTTTTACCCCCCCCCCAACTGGCGAGAGCGTCAGCTCGTGCCTCAGACAGTTTTACATTTCTTTGTTCGATTCTCCATCACTCCCTCATACATTCAATCCCAAATCTCCAAAGGCAAAAAATACATTTTGGCACTTAAAAGCCTGTTTCCTGCCATTTTTCAACAAAAATCAAGCTTTTTAAGCGTTTTGTGAGTTTTCCCGGACCACAGGGATAGTTCTCCGGAACACCGGGAAAGTTCCCCGGACCACCGGGAAAGTTCTCCGGACCACAGGGATAGTTCTCCGGATCACCAGGAAGGTTCCCCGGAACACCAAGAAAGTTATCTGGAACACCAGGAAGATTCCCTGGACTACCGGGAGAGTTCTCCGGAACACCGGGAAAGTTCTCCGGAACACCGGGAAGGTTCTCCGGAACACCGGGAAGGTTCTCCGGAACACCGGGAAGGTTCTCCGAAGCTTCGGTCTAAATCTACACAACTATTAGTGTTTCTATTTGTTATACCCGAATGAAACGCAAACTGCTTATCTTGTCAGCCGTAATTTTGTTACTGATAATTTTAGTCCCTTCAATTACTTCCATTATGGCAAAAACACCGCAACAACCCTATAAAGAGCTGGGCAAAAAAGACGAAGTCGAATTCCGTTATTACCCCCAGGCGGTAATGGCTTCGGTAACCAACAGCGACCCTACTTACAAAGGCTCGTCCAATAAAAACTTCCGCGTTTTAGCCGGCTACATTTTTGGCGGCAACCAAAGCAGCAATAAAATTGCCATGACCGCTCCCGTGCACATGGAGATGCAGAACGGCCAATCAACCATGAGTTTTGTAATGCCCGAAGGTTATAATCTCAACAATCTGCCCAAGCCGTCTTCGGGTGCTATTGATTTGCATACTACGCCCGAGGAATATGTGGCGGTTATCCGTTTTGGCGGTTGGGCATCGGATGAAAAAATTGAACGCAAGAAAGGAGAGTTGAACGAACTGCTTTCAAAACTCGGCATTCAACACCACAACAATTTTCGCTTTCTGGGCTACAATGCGCCCTGGGATTTTCTTTTCCGCAGAAACGAAATAGTGGTGGGCATAAGCAAGGAGGCGGTGCCGGCTTCTTAAAGCAATTGAAGCAATAAGAAATTCTGTGCTGCAAAATTATTATGCATTCACCTTCACCAATTTCATCAAAATACCATCACCGGGTTTAAGGGTAATAAGTGGTTTGGGTTCCACTTCGGTGCTTACTAATTCCATTTGCACACGTGCCGAAAGCATAGCGTTGATGAGTTGCATTTCAAGCATAGCGAAGTTGTTGCCAATGCAAATGCGCGGACCTGCACCAAAGGGCATAAACACAAAACGGTTATCGCCTTTTAAATCAAAATTTAAAAATCGTTCGGGTGTAAATGCAGAAGGGTTTTGCCAATACGCAGGATGATGATGCAGTCCCGCAATATTGATAACCGTTGACCTTCCTTTCTTAAGCATGTAACCGCAAACTTCTTCATCGCTTACTACTGCTCGCCCAATGGCAGGCACCGGTGGGTAAACGCGCATAGCTTCATTCATTACACACCATCCGTATTTCATTTGTGCTACATCGGAAAACGAAGGATTGGTTTGTTCAAACGGTTTCGATTCTTCGTTCAACTTTTTTTCGCAGTCAATATTTTTCTTCAGCAAATACCAGGTCCACGAAAGAGCATTCACCGTGGTTTCGTGTCCGGCAACAAAAACTGTCATTACCTCATCACGAATTTGTTCATCGCTCATTGAACTGCCATCATCGTAACGAGTCTCCATTAATATTTGCAGCAAATCGTGTGGAGGATTTTTTTGTTGTCTGCGTTTTTGCATGATTCCGTAAATCATGTCGTTCAACTCGGCAATGTATTTACGCCCCTTTACGTAGCGGGGCAACGGAAACTTCCACGGAATATGCCAGGGATTGCCTGCCATTAGTGTGGCAGCTTCGTTTAAGAAATTCAAATTGCGCCACACCATTTGAATTTGGTCATTGCTAACATCCGATGTAAAAAGTGTTTTGCAAACAATGTCGATGGTAAGCCACGCCATGTCGTGAGTAAAGTTCACGGTGCTTCCTTCTTTTTTCTTCCATTCTTTTAAATGCTGTTCAACACTCTCCACCACAATGCGGCACATGTTGGCTAAACTTTCGCGGTGAAAAGGTGGTTGCAACATTTTGCGTTGCTTCCGCCAGCTTTCGTTATCGGCATTAGTAATAAGTCCGTTGCCAAGCAGCAGCGCCAGCACTTGATATCCCTGGTCCTTTTTATAGTTCTGCATGTTGCCCTGCAAAATGTGTTGAACCATTTGCGGTTGATGAATGACATACGCTTTGCGCCCGGGTATTTCAAGCAAAAATATATCGGGATATTTCAACGGTGCTTTAGCCAGCAAAGCAAATCGCTCTTTTCGCCCTTTAATAATTCCAAGCAGACCTATAGATTTAATTTCTTTTTCAGCAGTAGTTGACATAGCCTGTTTTAGTTGAAGAAAGCGTTTGCAAATTTTACGGTTCTAAATTACGCGCACCGATATTAAATGAACGGATTTAATTTGGCGTATAATTGTTTCTATCATTCTAAAAATAATTCAACATGAGTAATCAATTGCCTGTTTATGATGTGATAGTAGTTGGTGCGGGTCTTTCGGGCATTGGTGCCGCCTATCATTTGCAACATGAATGTCCAGGTAAAACATTCACCGTGTTAGAAGCGCGCGATAGCATGGGCGGCACCTGGGATTTGTTTAAGTATCCGGGCATACGCTCCGACAGCGATATGTTTACACTTGGTTTTCCGTTCAGTCCCTGGGATAACCCGAAGGCAATTGCTGATGGGCCATCTATTCTTCAATACATTAAAGACACAGCTGCCAAATTCGGTATCGATAAAAAGATTCAATACAACCATAAAATAACTGATGCAAGTTGGAGCGATACAGAAAAAATGTGGACGCTCACCATTACTCCACATCAAAATATTTCAGCCACTACACTCAAGTGCAAATTTCTGATGATGTGCAGCGGTTATTACAATTACGACAATGGCTACGAGCCTGAGTTCGCAGGTTACAATGACTTTAAAGGAAAAATTGTTCATCCGCAAAAATGGATGAGCGATATTGACTATACCAATAAACGTGTGGTGGTAATTGGCAGCGGTGCAACAGCTGTTACACTGGTTCCTGAAATGAGTAAGAAAGCAGCAAAGGTTACCATGTTGCAACGAACACCCACTTACATTATGACTTTGCCAAGCGTGGATGTAATAGCCCGTTTCTTTCAAAAAATATTACCGGCCAAGCTTGCTTATAGCGTTGTGCGTTGGAAAAATGTGTTGCTCGGCATTGCTTTTTTTAATGCTTCGCGCAAATGGCCGAATGGTGTTCGCAAACTGATTCAAAAAGGAATTAAAAAGGAAATTGGTGATAACTATGATGTAAAACATTTCGACCCGCCCTATAATCCTTGGGATCAGCGCTTGTGTTTGGTGCCCGATTCAGATTTATTTAAAAGTGTGAAGGAAGGCAAAGCTGAAATTGTTACTGACCAGATTGAGCGGTTTACCGAAAAAGGAATTTTGCTGAAGAGCGGAAAAGAACTGGAAGCAGATTTAATAGTAACTGCCACCGGTTTAAAAGTACAGTTGCTTGGCGGAATGACCGTGCATGTAAATGGCGTGTTGGGCGACTCAGGCCAAACACACGCGTACCGCGGTGTGATGTTGAGCGATGTTCCGAATTTTGCATTTACTGTTGGTTACACAAACGCATCGTGGACTTTGAAGTGCGATTTGAGTTGTCGCTTTGTAACCAAGGTGCTCAACTACATGGATGAAAAAAAATATTCGGTTTGTATTCCTCGTTTCGACAGCACAAAATTTGAAAGCGAACCGCTGCTAGATTTTAATGCCGGCTATGTTCTTCGTTCACTCGATAAACTTCCAAAACAAGGAAGCAAACACCCGTGGAAAGTACATCAGAATTATGTAAAAGACCTGATGAGTTTGGGTTGGAGCGGACCGGATGATGAGTATTTGCAATACACCTGAAATAATTTCAGCTAAATAAAAAAACTCCAAGGCTTCGCTTCTTCTAATTCATAAGCGAGTTCGAGCAGTCGTTGGTCTAAACCAAATGGCGCAGAGAACTGCACGGCTACATGCCTATCGTTTTCGGCTTCACGAAAGAATCCAGGAAGTTGTAACTCCCTAACTGTTCTGAATTATTCCAAAAGCGAACTAAACATTAGAGTTGATATAGCTCCAAAAGTATCGTAGCTGATAATTTTTACCGGCCCTCCTAATTGGGGAACAAACCATCCGGTGCTGTACTGAACCATATAGCCCTGTTTGTTGGTATACTTTCTTCGTATCATAAACTTTTCGGTTTGCTTGGCCAGCTTTTCATCTGCCACTACCTGTGCGCTGTTTAACTCTGCCTCAGCCGATTCATAAGAAGTAGTAACATTTGTTTTGGACCACGATTCCGATTCTATAATAAACGCCTTATATTTTTTACCGCCTACGGTTACTTCCTTTTCACCTGTTACCCATTGGTTCTTTCCCTGAATGGCAAACGATGAAACAGTTGCTGTTTGCTTTGCCGCTATCGGAACGCTTTTGTAAACCTCGCGGGGTGTGGAAACATCCCAGGTGCAGCTGCTGCAAGATTCACCGGTGCGCGAATCTACACCCGGACCATAACGGGTGGAATGAACCGTTTCATAACCAGCAAGCACTTTTTTGTACAACGTAACATCCGAAGTAGTAGGAAATAAAAACCCAACATCTTCGCAAGAAGGAAGCAGGTCGCCCACTTTCATATTGAGCGGATATATCAGCGTGCCCTGAAGAGCGTAGCCAATTGGGTTTTCGGCAGTGCCCACGCGCACTATTCCCTTATTGCGGGTCGAATACAGGGTGTCGTTCCGGCAAACGAGGTAACTGTAAAAATCTTCGGTGCCTACTTTGTATCCTATGGCGTATTCGTCAGCATCTTTAATGGTTTTCTTTTTTATGGTGAATTCCATTGAAGAGGGATAGGTAGGTTTTATTTTCCCGGACAAAACATCGGCATTATAAACGGCTACCTGCTCGTCTCTCTGCTCTATTTTTGCCTTCATAAATTTTTTATCGGCACTAAGCGGGTTGGTAAACACCTGAATAATCAGAGTGCTTTTTGCTCCGTCTTTTAATTCCAGGTCATTGCAGGTTTGCGAAAATACGGTCGGACAAAGAAACAGAACAGCCATAGCTGAAAAAAAGAATGGTTTCATGACGAATAGTTTGCGTGTGGCAGTGGTAGAAAAGAGAAACAGCAACACCCACTGCAATTTGTTACTCTGTGCAGTAAATGTAGAATTCATTTTGAACAGAATAAATTTTTGTTTTTGAATTCGGAAACAGAAATTTTAACTATTATAAATCAAGTTCCACGGTTTCGCCTCTTCCAATTCATAGGCAAGTTCAAGCAATCGTTGGTCTAAACCAAAAGGAGCAGAGAACTGTACAGCTATAGGCATTTCGTTTTTGGTTTTGCCCAATGGCAACGAAATAGCGGGTGCACCCGTAATGTTTTGTAAGCCACAATAAGTAGCAAACTCAACGGCACGTTTACACACTTCTTCATAAGAAAGATCAGGTGAGAAATGTCCGATTTCGGGCGTGGTGTGCGCCAGCACGGGAGTCATAATAATATCGTATTGGTCAAAAAGCTTTTCGGTGTCTTCACCTACTTTGCGCAACGTTTTAATACTGCGCGGCAGCATCATTTTATTGTTCTTAAATTTTTTGCTGAGCCCCATTGTGAAGGGCTCGAGTACATTGTGGTTCACTTTAGAGCCTAACACCAAACGGCCGTGATGGGTGAGCATATAAGCCAGAAATCCATAGTAGAGCAGGTAGTGTTCGGTCATGGCTTCTACATCAATGGGAAGCGGCAGTTGTTCTACGGTATGCCCTAGAGATTTCAACAAAGCTACTGTTTCTAATTGCACGTGGTGCGTTTCGGCATCCTGATGTGCACCTACACCATGCGCAGGATTTTCGAAAAACACGATGCGCAGTTTTTTCTTTGACGCGTGTTGCACATGTCCCACGTGAGGCAACTTCGCGTTTTTGTAAAACTTTTCTGCTGCGGCAAAAAATGCTGCGGTATCTCGCACGCTTCGTGTAAGCACACCTTCATAAACAATTTGCAAAGGCATTAGCTCTGAACCTTCCATATTAACTAAGCGACCACGTGTTGGTTTTAAACCAACCAATCCGCAACATGCAGCAGGAATGCGAATAGAGCCCGCGCCATCATTAGCCGATGCAATAGGAACAACTCCACTCGCCACCAATGCACCGGAACCCGAAGAAGAACCGCCTGTGGTATAATCTGTATTCCACGGGTTGCGCGTAATGCCCCACCGCTCATTTTCAGTACTGCATATCAAACCGAATTCGGGCAAAGTGCTTTTGCCTAAATTATTGGTGCCGGTAGAATGAAACTGGTTTACATACGGGCTGTTCTTCTTCGCCACTTTAGCGTTGAACGAACCTGTGCCTAATTGCGTAGGATAACCTTTAATGTTTTCGTTGTCTTTTATAAAAGTTGGAACGCCATAAAATGCTCCGTCTTTTTTCAACGCGTTGTAGTTGCGTGCATCATCATAAGTTTTTATGACGATGGCGTTCAGTTCACCATTTACTTTTTCAGCGCGCGCAATAGCGGCTTCGGTTACTTCCTGCACAGTCACTTTCTTTTTTGCAATGGCTTCCGCCACGCCTACTGCATCCATGTTTCCTAAAGCATCGTTGGTAAATGCGCTGATACGTTTGCCCATAATTATGTGTTGAAGTTTAAAGACGGCAAAGTAAGAAGCAAATTGTTTACAGCGGGTTTTTGTTCCAAAAAATATTTAATGAAACAGGCGTCAGAAAAAATTGCGATTATTACTTACAAATCTTTTCGCCATGAATGCTTACGGAAACATCTTACTGATTGCCATGCCGGGCTTTCTCATTCTGATTCTTATTGAAATGCTTTGGGGTAAATGGAAACACAACGAGCAGCAACCGATAATAGATACTATAGCGAGTTTAACCTCGGGCATGACGAACATTCTGAAATCAACGCTTGGACTAACCATTGTTATTGTTTCGTATGGCTGGATGGTTAAGCACCTGCATTTGATGGAATGGAGCAAAGGAAGTATTGCACCTTATATTATCGTGTTTGTGTTTTTCGATTTCACGGGTTACTGGGCGCATCGTTTTCAGCATCGCGTAAATTTTTTCTGGAGCCATCATCTGGTGCATCACAGTAGCGAAGAATTTAATTTGCCCTGCGCGCTTCGTCAGCAAATTGCAGTGATGACGAATATCTACACCATTATGATTCTGCCTTTAGCACTACTCGGCATTCCGGGTGAAGTGCTCGCGATTGTTGGACCAATACATTTGTTCAGTCAGTTTTGGTATCACACGCGTTATATCGGCAGATTGGGTTTTCTTGAATACATTATTGTTACGCCTTCTCAACATCGTGTTCACCACGCCATGAATGATATTTACATGGATAAAAACTACGGACAGATTTTTATCATCTGGGACAGAATGTTCGGTACCTTTCAGGAAGAACTTACAAGCGAACCTTGTGTGTATGGCATGCGCAGACCTGCACAAACCTGGAACCCTTACATCATCAACTTCAAACATTGGTACACGTTGACCGTAGATGCATGGCACACAAAAAATATGCGCGATAAATTTCGCATCTGGTTTATGCCTACCGGCTGGCGTCCAGAAGATGTGAAGGAAAAATATCCGCTCTTCACCGTTGAAAAAATGAGTGACCTCAAAAAATATAATCCAGTTTATAGCAATTGGTTTCGTGCATTCAGCGTAACGCACCTCAGTGTTATCTTCCTGTTGCTTTCGTTTTTGTTTTTCCGCTTTGGCGAAATCACTAAAACAGAAGCACTCATCAATGGCATACTTTTGATGCTTGCTATTTTTGGTTTCACCGCTTTGCTCGATAAAAAGAAATACGGAATGGTAAGCATGGTTTTCGTTGGAGCAGGCATTGTTTGCTTCTCCGTTGTTCGTGGCGATTGGTTTGGCTTGAACGGATTTTTACCAATGGGTTCTGTTATCGTAGCCGCTTACTTTGCGGTAACAGCATTAGCCGCAGCATGGTTTTATAAAACAGAATTGAGTGCAGAAACAGAATCTGCAATGTTCAATTCAATGGAAACGCAAACACAAAATTAGATTATGAAAAAACTAACGCTCATTCTCATCGCAAGCATTACAACATCCTTTTGCTTTGCACAAAAGCTAACGATGGATAAAGTGCCGGGTGTAGCAGCAAATGCCTTCAAACAAAAATTTCCTAATGGCTCACAACCCGGTTGGAGTAAAGAAGACAATGCTTTTGAGGTAGAGTTCTTCAACGGAAAGAAAAGGCAAAGCGCATTGTTTGATGCCACCGGTAAATGGCTTGAAACGGAAACCGAAATAAATTACAATGCAGTGCCAATGAAAGTGCAGAACGCTTTTCAAAAAGAATTTGAAGGATATCAGGTGCAGGAAGTTTACGAAGTGGAAACACCCGACAAAGGAACCAACTACGAGATAACCACTTTTAAAGGCGCGAAGAATTACGAAGCCGTTTTTTCTGCTAAAGGAGAGATGTTGAAGAAAGAAGTGGGAGAAAGCGAATAACCCAATAAAGGTTCTGACAAACTATCTCTCTTGAAAAAAATATCTTCTTTGCGCAACAGATTTTTCATGCGCTGCTTTTTTCCCCTTTTGTTTTTTCTTTTTCCTCTCTTCTCTTTCGCAGTTGCAAACAGCGACTCTTCTTCTGTTGTCACCCTTGTTCCAAATGTTCCCGAATCTTTTCTTCAATTACGAATCAGCAACGATTCGATTTTAAAAAATGATTTGTTGAACGAAGAAATAATTGACCTCGTAAAAGTAGATGAGCGCGACAAAAGAGTTCCTACTCCTTATACTACACATCAAGGTGGTTTGATTGGCGGGTGGTTCATTCGCATGATTGGTTTTTACTGGAAAGCAGTTGACCGCATGCGCCATAAGTTTGTAGGCACCAACAGAAACGGTCTTTCTATGCCTGGTGAAAAAGATGAACTGACGGAGCACGATGTCAACTTCAATCTCATTCCGCATTTGCCTAAATATCTCAATATGGTTTACGATGGGCGCACGTTGCAAACCACGCGCAGACAATTTAGACGTGCACGTCATCAAGATAAAACCAAGCCGCCATTCATAGAACCAACTTTAGAAACTGCCGGAGAATACGATTTGCATTGCGAGCTTACTCCGCCCAAAAGAATGCGCGATTCAGTGAATGCGTTGTTCTATCCCTGCATGCATGGGTACAATCTCGATAAGCATCAGAATTTTTGTGACATGAAACCCACAGTGGGAATGTATGGCGTGTTTGTGCTTGATTGTAATCACTCCTGCCATCCCGAAATTCATCCTTACGAATGGCTGTGGTGGTTGCGCACCAGCGAAAAAGAAAAAGCACAAAACAATTTCAACAAAGAATGGATGCTCGGATTTTTTAAAGAAAGCAGCAATAGATTTATTCTGTGGAGTCTGCCTCCGCGAGTAGGAACTATTTCTGTTCCATTCATTTTTAAAACTTCAGAAACCAAAAGTTATTTGCAGTTGAATGAAATTGTGCACGGAAAATTTCGTCCGCATGGAGTTAAGCGAATGAAAGATTTGCCGCAGCACACTTCCGAATTTAATTTCAGCGATACCACGATTCAGCTTTCGTTAACTAACGGCAAAAATTTTCCCTTGCATTTGCGCACCGATAAAGTAACAAAGACTCCCGCCTTGCGCTGGTGGCTGAGTGATATTCATACCGATGCAAATGCCGAATGGGTTTGGGGATATTTCAATATGGTTGTAAGTGTTAAAGATGGCTACACCGTCAGGTTAGAAAGTGTTGCTTCGGAATAGTAATTACTGCTTCACTGCAATATTCAATCCATCACGCAAAGGAAGAATGAAATTTTTTACGCGTGCATCAGCAGCTATTTTTTCATTGTATTGATGAATGGCAAGTGTGTCTTTATCTTTTTTCTCTTCCACTACCTTTCCGCTCCATAGCACATTGTCGGCAATGATATAACCGCCAACACGCACTTTATCAAAAACCAAATCGTAGTAGTTGCAATAGTTGATTTTATCTGCATCAATAAAAACCAAATCAAAAGCTTCGTTGAGCTCAGGAATTATTTTTCGTGCATCGCCAATCAGGTGTTTGATTTTGGAAGTAAGATTCGTCTTCTCAAAATATCGCGCGCACATCGGTTGCAGTTCTTCGTTTACATCAATGGTGTAAAGCAATCCGCCATCGGTTAATCCTTTGGCTAAACAAATAGCAGAATAACCCGTGAAGGCTCCTACTTCTACAATTCGTTTAGGCTGAAGCATGCGCGAAATCATTTCCAGAAACTGTCCCTGCAAATTTCCTGAAACCATTTGCGGCATTTGAATTTTCAAATACGTTTCGCGCGAAAGCTCGCGAAGCACTTCATCTTCTGCTGATGAGAATTGCGCGATGTAATTTTCAATTTCGTTGGATACTAAGTGCATGTTAAATGATTTCTCTCTTTTTTAATTCTTTCAAAATAACTCTGAACCAAAACGAATATTGTTCTGGGTTTGTCTCAATATCTTTTTCCAACTCTTCGGTTTTCATCCAGCGCACAGCCGCCACTTCATCTTTGTTGAATTCAAAAGCATCATCAAATACTCCCGTGAAAACGGTATCGTATTCCCATTCGGTCAATCCGCTTTTTTCATCATGCGCTTTGTAGATGAAATGGAACTCTTCTTTCAAAGGAATTTTAATTCCGAGCTCTTCAAACAATCTTCGTTCTGCCGCCTGCTGAAAACTTTCATTCTTACGCGGATGGCTGCAACAGGTATTGCTCCAAATGCCCGCGAAATGATATTTGCTCAACGCGCGCTGCTGCACCAATTGTTCGCCTTTGCTATTGAAAATAATTACGCTGATGGCGCGGTGAAGCAATGCTTTTGTATGCGCCTCTAACTTGCCTACATAGCCGAGAACATTATTCTCTTCGTCAACCAAAACGACTTGCTCTTCTTTATTTAAGTCTTCCATGCTATTTTATTTTTCGCAGTAATAATCTTTTAGTCCTCTTTGTACCGTTTGAGTTTTTCCCTTCCACAAAGAGTTCCATTTCGTTTGCTTTCAAAACAACTTTGAAATAATTATATCGGTAATCAACGGGATATTCTTTTGCCCCAAAATCCTCAAGATAGCTTCTGAAGAATATCGTATCAAGGATTACGGTGTACTCGTCAGTAAACTCTCCGGGTAAAAAATCTTGTCTAACAGTTTTGATTGTGCGGTCACTGAGTTGTGCTTTTACTTTTCCCGAACTATCAAAGGTAAAGCACCATCGGCTGTTATTGATTAAATCTGAGCAGTACAATCCCACGATGGGAGCATTGTTTTTGTTTTGTGCTACAAGTATCAATGGAAGTAAAGCGATAAGAAAAAAAGCATTTTTCATAAGTGCTGATTTTATAACGAAATGTAGTTTTGATTATTTCTTAAACCACCCCGAATACATCACATAATTATTGCTGATGCGCTCAATTAAATCTTTGAATTTTTCTTTGTCTACATCCTTCACTTTTTTTGCAGGAACTCCTGCGTAAATACTTCCGGGCTCTACAATTGTGTTTTCTAAAACAATAGCGCCCGCTGCTATAATGCTGTTTTCGCCAATTACCGCATGGTCCATTACAATGGCCCCCATACCTATGAGCACATTGTCTTGCACGGTGCATCCATGCACAATGGCGCGGTGACCAATACTCACGTTATTGCCAATGTTGAGCGGAGCTTTTTGATACGTGCAATGAAGAATAGCTCCGTCCTGCACGTTGACTTTGTTGCCCATGCGTATGTAATGCACATCGCCACGCACCACCGCCTGAAACCAAATGCTGCAATCCTCACCTGTTATCACATCGCCAACCACCGTGGCGTTTTCAGCAATGAAATTATTGCTGCCAAATTTTGGATGAATATTATTTACAGGAAGAATGAGTGCCATACTTAAAATCAAACATAAGAATTATGTGAAAAAGGCGGACTACTTAAACAATTGCATCTGCATTTCTTTCAGCACAAAACTTTTTCGGTGAAGAGGGGTGTGACCTAATTCGATAATTGCCTTGCGATGTTTTTCAACTCCGTAGCCTTTGTTGCTGAGCCAATCGTATTGCGGATATTTTTTGTGCGCACGCTCTATCCATTCATCGCGATAAGTTTTTGCAAGAACAGAAGCTGCTGCGATGCTTAAATATTTTCCATCGCCTTTTACAATGGTTTGGTGCGGAATCTTTTTGTAGGGTTTGAATTTGTTTCCATCTACAATGATGAATTGAAATGGTTTGCGCAGTTTGTTCAACGCTTCTTGCATAGCAAGAATAGATGCGTTGAGAATATTGATTTCATCAATCTTAATATTGTCAATACTTGCCACAGCAAAATCAACGGCTTCTTTTTCTATAATGATTCGAAGGGCTTCTCTTTGCTTTCGAGAAAGTTTTTTTGAATCGTTCAGTTCTTCGTTCTTAAAATTTTTTGGAAGAACAACCGCAGCCGCAAACACGGGACCCGCCAAACAACCTCTGCCGGCTTCATCGCAACCGGCTTCAATAAATTTTTTCTGATAATAGGATAACAGCATCAACACAAAATAAAAAATCTGCCTTTTACAAAGCAGATTTTACTCTCCGATAAATAAACAACAAGTCTTTATTGAGATTTCTTTTGCCCGTTGGCAAACACCAGCATTTTTTCTTCTCCGCTTTTGGCAACGAATGTTCCTTGCCCATCGCG
>CANJRM010000063.1 GCA_947476645.1 Bacteroidota bacterium | reverse complement strand
CTTGTGACCTTTGAAATTTTCTACTACATCTAAAAAGTAGGTTCTTTTTCCTGCGGGAACTTTTTCGGTAAACAACACTTTGTCGTCTTGCATGTGCTTTTTATTTTGCGAACAAACCTAAATGAATTTTAGAAAAGCAAAACAGATTTCCGAAAATTCATAGGCTAGTTAAAATCATTTGCCAAACCGAATGCACAAGCTCAATTAATCTTATTTTATTCAGCCCTTAAATTTTGCAACCGATGAAAAAAATTATGCTGCTGGGCAGCGGAGAACTGGGAAAGGAATTTGTAATTGCCGCTAAGCGATTAGGGCAATATGTAATTGCGGTTGACTCTTATAACGATGCACCTGCACAACAGGTGGCAGATGAGCGCGAAGTCATCAACATGCTTGATGGCAGCGCACTCGATGCCATCGTTGCCAAACACAAACCCGATATTATAGTTCCCGAAATTGAAGCTATACGCACTGAGCGCTTTTATGATTATGAGAAAGACGGCATTCAGGTTGTTCCTTCTGCCCGTGCTGCAAATTTTACCATGAACCGCAAAGCCATTCGCGATTTAGCAGTGAAAGAACTGGGCTTAAAAACTGCCAACTACCGTTACGCCACCACACTTGAAGAACTGAAAACCGCAGTGAAAGAAGTGGGCATACCGTGTGTGGTTAAACCGCTGATGAGTTCGAGCGGCAAAGGGCAGTCAACTATTAAAACCGAAGATGAAATTGAAAAGGCATGGAATTATTCGCAAAGCGGAAAGCGCGGTGATATTGCCGAAGTAATTGTAGAAGCATTTGTGAAGTTTCATACCGAAATTACTTTGCTTACGGTTACACAGAAGAATGACGAAACTCTTTTCTGCCCGCCTATTGGTCACCGACAAGAGCGGGGCGACTATCAGGAAAGCTGGCAACCTTGTGTAATGAGCGATGCTCATTTGCAGGAGGCGCAGCAAATTGCCGCACAGGTTACGCGCGCTTTAACGGGTGCAGGAATATGGGGCGTTGAATTTTTCTTAGCCGATGATGGCGTTTATTTCAGCGAGCTTTCTCCACGTCCGCACGATACAGGTATGGTTACTTTGGCGGGCACACAAAATCTTTCAGAGTTTGAACTGCATGCCCGTGCTGTTCTCGGTCTTCCTATTCCCGAAATTGTTTTGCTCAAAGCTGGAGCAAGTGCCGTAGTCCTTGCCGACAAGGAGGGAAAGCATCCTATATATATAGGAGTGGAAGAAGCTATCAAAGACCCGCGAACCGATATCCGCATTTTTGGAAAACCTACTACCCGCCCTTACCGCAGAATGGCGGTGGTGCTTGCCTATGACGAAGTTGGCAGCGATGTAAACGCTGTAAAGCAAAAAGCCATTGATTTGGCGAAGAAGGTGAAGGTTTTAACTGATTGAGAGCATAATTTTATTTTCGGCTAAGTAGCCCAAATTTTCGGCTACACAGCCGAACCTTTCTGCCATCCAGCCCAATTGTTTGGCTATACAGCCACATGTTTCGGCTGTGTAGCCGAACTTTTCGACCAGATAGCCCTGTGCTTCGGCTACATAGCCCAATCTTTCGGCTATTACGTGCAATTCTCCGGCTATGTAGCCTGTTTCTTCGGCCAGATAGCGCTATTCTTTTGACAACTGTCTTTATTCTTCCGACAGATGGCAGAAATTTCCGGACAGATGTCCTAAGGCTTCCGACACTTGTCTTAAACCTCCTGACAGCTGTCAGAAACTTCCGGACAGTTGGCAGAATCCTTACTTCTTCGACTACATAATAGACCACTTCTCTTACAATACACGCATTGTGTTTTATCTAACAAGTTATTACCTGTTCAATAGGTAGGTTGAAACGAAACTTGTAATGCCCAAAAACAGAATAAGAAACACAAACAGCGGAAACCGAAAAGCTGGAACACGAGTAGGTAACAAAAAACAAAAATCATGAAAACGAATTTTAAACAATTTTTCAAAGCAACAGAAAAGGGACTTAGCAAAAAATTGCTCCCTTTTATTGTAGCATGTGCAACTACAGTTGCCGCAACCGCACAGGTACCTGCAACACAATGGCAAAAAACCATGGGTGGAAACGGTACAGATGATGCGTATTCTATCATTCAAACTACCGATGGGGGCTATGCTCTTATAGGCAGCAGCGATGAAACCAGTGGCGAAGTAACCGGCAACCACGGTGGCAGCGACTACTGGGTAACCAAGCGCAACAGCGCAGGTGTTATTGAGTGGCAGAAGTCACTTGGTGGTGAAGGCGAAGACCTCGCTTATTCAATTGCACAAACTGCCGATGGCGGTTTTGTAATAGCGGGTAACTCCGATTCACAAACAGGCGATGTAACCGGAAACCAGGGTTACAGCGATTACTGGATTGTGAAGCTAAGCAGCACAGGAACTTTGGAATGGCAAAAATCTTTAGGCGGTTCAGGCGTTGACCAGGCATACTCTGTTATTCAAACCGTTGATGGCGGTTATGCTGTTGCAGGTCTTTCGCGCTCAGGTGACGGTGACGTTACTGCAGCACATGGCGAAAACGATTGCTGGATGGTTAAACTAAGCAGTGCTGGTTTAATTGAATGGCAAAAATCTTTAGGCGGTAGCGATATTGATGAGGGTTACTCTATTATTCAAACTACTGACGGTGGTTATATGATAGCAGGTGTTACTGCATCAACCGATGGCGATGTAACAGGTCATCATGGTATCAATTGGAACGTTGATGCATGGGTTGTAAAATTAAGCGACCAGGGAGTTATTGAATTTCAGAAAGCATTTGGTGGAAGCAATTACGATAACGCAGCTTCTATTATTGAAACTGCCGATGGTGGATACGCTATGGCTGGTCAGTCAAGTTCTACCGATGGCGATGTAACCATCAATCAAGGCGCACGCGATTTCTGGGCAGTAAAAATGGACAGAACCGGAATTCTTGAATGGCAGCGATCAATAGGTGGAAGCGCAGGCGATGAGTCTTCATCAATTGTTCAATGCACTGACGGTGGTTATATGATAGCTGGTTACTCTAACTCTAATGATGGTGATGTAACAGGCAACCACGGTTTGTATGATTTCTTAGTAGTGAAGTTGCGCCCGCTGGGAGCAGTAGAATTTACTAAAATGTATGGCGGAAGCAGCAACGACTTAGGTAACTCTATTGCAAAAACTACAGATGGTGGATTTGCTTTAGCCGGAAGAAGTTACTCGCTTGATGGCGATGTAGCAGGACATAACGGTGCCTCAGGAACTTCAGATTTCTGGATGATTAAACTCGAAGCACCCGCAGCAGCAGGTGTTGAAGAAACCAAGAACGTTGTAGCCAACATGGATGTTTATCCAAATCCAACTTCGGGCAAACTGTTTATTGATGCTAATGGTTCTACTATTGACCAGGTAAATATTTACACTACTAACGGAAGTTTGGTAAGCCAAATCAACAAAGTTCAAAACAGAACAGTTGATATGAGCCAAATGCCAAACGGTGTTTATGTAGCTGAAATAATTGGAGGCAATATCAATATGAAGAAGAGATTGGTGAAGATGTAAAACAGACACAAGACGTTAGACAATAGACAATACAAAAACAAAAGCTTCACGCAACTATGCGTGAGGCTTTTTTGCTTTCTTATCACTTCTCTTATGTCTCAGCAGGGTCTGCGTCTCGCGACTCTTAGTTCCTAACTTCTTCTATCATTTTGCGAATTTCTAAATTCATGTAGGTTTGCCGCCTCAAAAAAATAGCTATGGCTTTACAATGTGGTATCGTTGGTCTTCCGAATGTGGGCAAATCAACTTTGTTTAATGCGCTCTCTTCGGCAAAAGCACAGGCAGCAAATTTCCCTTTCTGCACTATTGACCCGAACATAGGTATGGTGACCGTTCCCGATGAGCGTTTGAAGAAACTCGAATCAATGGCGAAGCCGCAGAAGCTTATTCCGGCTACTATTGAGTTTGTTGACATTGCAGGTTTGGTAAAGGGCGCCAGCAAAGGCGAAGGATTGGGCAACCAGTTTCTCGGAAACATTCGCGCGGTAGATGCTATCATTCACGTGGTGCGCTGCTTCGATAATGACAACATCATTCACGTAGATGGTAATGTAAACCCAGTGCGCGATAAGGAAATTATTGACACCGAATTGCAGTTGAAAGATTTGGAAAGCGTTGACAAAAAATTAGACAAGCAAAAGAAACTGGCGAAGACAGCCGATAAAGAAGTGCTGAAAGGCATTGAAGTCTTGACCTTCTACAAAAAACATTTAGAAAGCGGACAAAGCATTCGCACAGCCGCAGTGCACGAAGAAGACAAGCGTTTTATCGAAGACCTTCAATTGCTCACGGCTAAACCCGTTATCTATTGCTGCAATGTAGAAGAAGGCAGTGTGGTCAACGGCAATAAATATGTAGAAGAAGTTCGCAAGGCTGTTGCCGGTGAAAACTCTGAAGTGGTAATTATTTCCGCAGCCATTGAATCGGAAATTGCAGTGCTTGAAAGTGCTGAAGACCGTGAAATATTTCTTGCCGATTTGGGTTTGAAAGAAACCGGACTCAACCGTTTGATTCGCGCGGCTTATCATTTGCTTAGTCTGCAAACGTATTTCACCGTAGGTGAAAAAGAAGTTCGCGCCTGGACCATTCACAAAGGCGACAAAGCACCACAGGCTGCAGGTGTTATCCATACCGATTTCGAAAAAGGATTTATACGTGCGCAGGTAATGAGCTACAACGATTTTGTTCAATACGGAAGCGAAGCCGCTTGCCGCGATGTAGGCAAACTGCGCAGCGAAGGCAAGGAATACATTGTGCACGATGGCGACATTATGCACTTCCTGTTCAATGTATAGCAAATGAAACTCCATCGTGTTCTTTGTGTTGCTGTAATCTCTGCACTCAAAGATATTCTCTTAGATAAAAAACAAGCCGACACAACGGTCAGTCATCTGCTTCAGTCCACTCCGCGCTGGGGCGCGCGCGATAGAAATTTTATTGCTGAAAATATTTACAACATCGTCCGCTACAAACGCCTGTATGAGTTTTGCATGGGCGATGAAATATTTGGCGAGGTATCGCTCTGGAAAATGCTCGGCATTAAACTGCTGTTGCAGAATGTTGAACTGCCTGCCTGGGAAGAATTTCAATTGCTGAATGCCGAAGAAATAAGAACGCGAAAAACAGAAGCAGATACTATTCGCAAAATTCGCGAATCAATCCCTGATTGGTTAGATGAATTATGCGAAAAAGAAATAGGAGCGAAGTGGAGCGAAGAAATTGCTGCGCTCAATCAACAGGCGGCATTCAGCATTCGCATCAACACGCTCAAAACAAACAAGTTCGTTCTTTCCAAACTTTTTACCGATGAAGGAATTCTGTTTACCGAAACTGAAGCCGCTCCCGATGCATTCATCTTTCCGGCAAAAAAGAATTTCAGAAATCACACTGCTTACAAAAGCGGCTTGTTTGAAGTGCAGGATATTTCCTCGCAATTAGTTGCTCCGTTTGTAGAAGCCGAACCTGGAATGAATGTGATTGATGGCTGTTGTGGTGCTGGAGGAAAGACATTACACCTTGCTGCACTTATGCAGAACAAAGGCGAAATACTTGCCGTAGATATTCATCAGAAAAAATTAGACGAACTCGAAAAACGCGTAGCGCGCAGCGGTTGTAAAATGCTGAAGTTGATGCCAGCCGAAAAACTTGATTCACATCATCAGGCATTGCTTCGCGCTTTTGCCGATAGAATTTTGTTGGATGTTCCTTGTTCGGGTCTGGGTGTGCTGCGCAGAAAACCCGATGCTAAATGGTCGCTTACACCAAGGTTTATTGAAGAGCTAAAACAAACACAGGCAGAAATTTTAGATGAATATGCTCCGATGCTTAAACCGGGCGGACTGTTGATTTATTCTACGTGCAGTATTCTTCCGAGCGAAAACGAAAAGCAGATAGAAAGTTTCATCGGAAGAAATAACCACTTCGAGTTGCTCGAACAAAAACGAATCTCTCCTTCCGAAACCGGCTTCGATGGTTTTTATATGGCGAAAATGAGGAAGAAGAGTTAAATACATTTTATCAAGTCCTATTTTGCTGTGTTACGCAAATCCGTCAAGCTAAGGAACGACCTTGTGAATTTTGGCGTTAAAAAAATCATGGAGGAAACCGTTAAAAACTGCACACTGTTTGAGCGCCAACCAACACTTCCTGTTTATGAATAAAATTGATGCGCGAGTTTGGGCAGTTTAGGTTTCAGTAATGATTTTTAGCCAAAAGTCACACAGTCTTGAACTTTTCTTTGTTACTTTCTTTTGGTTCAAGCCAAAAGAAAGTAAAAGCTATAGAACTATTGACAGCATTGCTGGAAAGGCGAGGGTAGCCCTATTCCTCCACCGAAGTCAACTCTTCCTCTGCAATTGTTTTTTTCTGTGCGCGCTGATAAAAGAAATTCATCAGCACTCCGGTAATCACGAGCGCAATACCCGCCATCGACAGCCATTCATACCGCTCTTCAAAAAACAGGAACCCAAACACAAGCGCGTAAATAATTCCGAGGTAATTGAGAATAGTAACGTTTGCAATTCGGTCCGCTTGCAGTGCTTTTGATAAATTAACCTGACCCAGTTGTGTCATTACACCAATCATAACTAAGTAAAACCATTCCAGGCCTTGCGGAGTTTTCCAATCAAAGAGCGTAAACAAAAAACCAACCGCCACACCCATCAGTTGAAAGTGCAACACTATCACCATGGTATGTTCTTTCTCTTTTAAACTGCGCACCATGTTGTAAGCAAAACCCGAAGCGAGTGCCGAAACAATTCCTATCACCAGCATGGTAATAGAAATGCGGCTGTCGAATCCTTTAATCAGCAAGACCCCCGCAAACGATACCGCAAAGAAAATCCATTGCAGGTTTTTGACTTTTTCTTTGAGCAGAAAAATAGCGATGATGGTGGTGAAGATGGGCGAGAGATATTGAATAGTAACCGCTGTGCCGAGCGGCATATTGTGCATGGTTATAAAAAAGGTATACACCGCCACCGTTCCGAAAAAGCCGCGCGCGAGTAGCAAACCGCGGTTACTTCCTTTCCAGTCTTCGTTAGCGCGGTGTAAAATCACAAGGCACATTACCATCGAAACAAAACAGCGGAAGAAAACAATTTCCATTGCCGGAATGTTGCTTACCTTTTTGATAAACACATTCATTATAGCAAAGCAGAAAGTACTCAGCAGCATGTGCTTTGCTCCGGCAGAAAGGAAAGTGTTATTGGTTTTCAATCTTCAATTATCAATCTTAAATCTTCTCCACGCTCCACGCCTCTGGCTTATCATCAAACCACCTCTTCACGGTGCTCCATACCTCACCAAACAATTCCGAATCGCGGTATTTGTTTAAATGCGTTTCGCTGTCCCATTTGCTGTAGGTGAAAAAAATATTCGGGTTGGCAATATCCCGCAGCAAATCAACTCCGCTGCATCCTTCAAACGAAGCAATCAATTCTTTGCGCTCGTGAAACACAGCGGTAAAATCATTAACACACTCAGGGCGAAAAGTCATTTTTACAATACGGATAAGCATAAGCAGCAGAATTAAGAGTTGAGACCCCGTAAATTATAGAGAATGGAGAATGTTGAATTTCGAACGAACAGGAAAGAATTAATTAACCACAACTTTCTTTCTTGTAGTCACTCTTCCTTCGCGTTTCGTTGGAACTTGTTTTTGCGAATGCCTTGCTTTGTAGGCGTGAATGTATTTGCTGATAGCAATTTCTTCATCCTTAGTCAAAGGTCTGCTATTGATAACAAGGTCTACTCCGGCAGGTTCTTTAATGTGTCCCATGTGGTTTAACTTTTAAAATATTTATCAATTAAATGTTGAGCAACTTTGGTGTTTATAATCATCAAATGATTTCCGAAATGATACGCTCCTAAAGTTTTTTCGTAATGTTCAATAAGTTTTGTCTTGGCAGTAAACGATAGAAAGCCGTCAAGTCCATGTTGAAACGAAACCTTACAGGCAAATGCTACAAGATTTCCCGGCACGCCTTCGTAAAGTTTATTTCGACCGAGATTGAATGGAGCACTTTCTACTAACTCCATATAAATATGGTCAGGTTTAACAGAGAAACTTAAAAGTCCTTGAATGATGTTCGGGTTGTTGGCAATAGTTAGTTTGTAAACTTCTCTGGTGTTGTTGTCAAATTCCTGTTTCCAGTTAAAGTTCCATCCGTTTTTCTTGGTTACCTGTTTAAGGTCTGTTTTAGTTAAGCGGCTAACTTCAGTTGCAAAACTATCACCCGAAATGGTGTTTTCAATAGAGTTTGTAAGCTTGTCAATAACAAAATCAAGATGTATTTTCTTCTCTTTTTTCACTCACCAAAGATAAAAAAATGTCGTTCAGAATTCGTGAAACTTGAACGAAATTCAAACGAAGCAATCAATTCTTTGCGCTCGTGAAACACAGTGGTAAAATCATTTACGCACTCAGCACGAAAAGTCATTTTTACATTACGTATAAGCATAAGCAGCAGAATTAAATAGCGTTCAAACCAAGACAATGTTTTGGATTTGTCAAAAGCAAAACAAGTGTAGTACAATTCTTAGCATGTTATAGCGTTATCCTCTGCTAAAAGCAATTATTTTTAGTTGGCACTAAATCACCCTGACTATGCAAAAGAAAAATTATCACCATGTCTTCTTATTGATATTGTGTTTCGTTTTTTCAATCTCAGCTGCGCAAAACTGGCAATGGGCAAAGCAGGGTGGAACTTTAGGGGGAAATGATGTAGCCAATGCAATTACTGTTGATGCTTTTGGTAACTACTTGATAACTGGAGGATTCAATTCTACAATAGGAGCTGTTTTTGGTTCTTGTCAACTCCCAATTACAAAAGGTTTTGTGACGAAGTTTGATCAAAACGGAGATTGTATTTCCTCTTTCCCTTTATGGAGAGAAAGCAAAAGTATTTCTGCGGACTTGTTTGGAAACTTCTTTGTTGCAGGAACTTTATACAACGACTCAATATTCATTTCAAAATTTAATGAAAACGGAACCTTACTTTGGGGGAAAAAGGGTGACGCGATAGTGGTTGTAGTTACTGACTCTTCGGGATGTGTTTATGTTACGGGAGCTTTTAGCGGAGTGTTAAACATAGATACCATTTCTCTTTACACAGGTGGCACACCTTCTGGATTTATCGCAAAATTTGATTCCTCGGGGAATTGTTTTTGGGCAAAGAAAATTTCAACAACTACTCCGCGCATCAACGCCATTAGCGTTGATGCTGTAGGTAATTGCTACATCACAGGACAATTTATTGGGCCAATTAACTTCGATACAATAGCGTTAAACAGTTTAGGGACTTTCGACATTTTTGTGGCTAAATATGATAACTCAGGCAATTGCTCTTGGGCACAACGAGCAGGCGGAATAAATGAAGGCGGTGGGTATTCGCAAGATAAAGGATATGCTATTGCTGCAACTGCTAATGGTGATTTATTTGTTACGGGTTCCTTTATTGACACTGCAACTTTTGGAGCTACACAACTCATAGGAAGAAACGGTAACGATGTTTTTATTGCAAAGTATAGCACTAGTGGAAATTTAATTTGGGTAAATAAGTATGGAACCTATTATGATAATGAAGGATACAGTATAACCGTTGATGATTTGGGTAATTGCTATGTGGGTGGTAGATATGTCAATAGTATTTCTTTCGGAAACACCACATTGCAAGGGGATTTCAATACCTATGATTTATTCGTTGCAAAAATTGATGGAAATGGAAATTCAATTTGGGCATCTACTGCTGGCAGTACTTCTTGGAATGATGTAGCCGCAGGAATAGCACTTAGCGGAAATGATGTTTTAATCACCGGTGTTTTTACGGGAACTAATCCCGCACATTTCGGAACTGACACCTTAGTTTCTAATGGAAATGATGATATTTTTATTTCAAAACTTGGTAACTTTTCCGGCATCAATGAAAATTCTACAGCAGCTCAAACTTTCACTCTCTTCCCCAACCCAGCCACCTCTGAACTCTTTATAAAAACCAATGGAGAAGAAATAAACCAGATAAACATTTACAACATGCTTGGTGAAAGAGTAATGGCTGTTCAATCTTCAATCTTCAATCTTCAATTTTCAATTGCAGCTCTGCCTAGCGGGGTTTACATAGCCGAACTTAGAACAAAAGATACAAGCGTTAAGAAAATGTGGGTGAAGGAGTAGTTTTCCTTTGTTTTGCATCAAAAACACCACTTTTTCATCAAAAACTAAAAAACGGTGGAAACCAAAACGCCAAAGGCGGAACCCAAATTGAGAGAGGCGGAACCCAAATCGGGAACGGTGGAAACCAAAACACCAATGGCGGAACCCAAATTGAGAGAGGCGGAACCCAAATCGGGAGCGGTGGAAACCAAAATGCCAGAGGCGGAAACCAAATTGATGGTGGTGGAAACCAAACTGCCAAGGGCGGAAACCAAATTAACAGCGGTGGAAACCAAACTGCCAGTGGCGGAAACCAAACTGCCAGTGGCGGAAATCAAACTGCCAGTGGCGGAAATCAAACTAACAGCGGTGGAAACCAAAACGACAACGGTGGAAGCCAAACTGCCAGAGGTGGAATCCAAATCAACAACGGTGGAACTCAAATCAACAGCGGCTGCGTCCAAAACGCCAACGTTTGCTCAATCCGCAATCACCAACACACTCGACACATCAGTTTTCAATCCCAAAAGATTTTCTGCCTTGCCTTTATTGATGGCAATTTCTAACCAGCCCGATGAATTAAAAAAGCAAACCGCTTCGCCTTCTTCCACATCCGAATAAGTTTGGCTGATGCTGCGCATGGTAGCAGAGTTGGTGAGCACCGAAAAGTTTTTCGCCACAATAAACTCATCAAACATTTTGCGGCTGATGTTGGTAATGGCATTGCCGAAATTGTCAATGTAAACCACCGAGCCGCGAATATTTCCTTTTGAAGTAGATGCCTGCAGCAATCTGAAACTTATGGCTTCGGTAGTTAAATGCGCAAAATCCGATGGACGATATTCCTTCGCTAAAAGCTCAATCACTTTTGCAATTCCGTTTTCATAAAGCAGCGAATCGCTCTCGAGCAATTCTTCATTCACCTGATAAGTTTCGTGTGGTATGCGCTCAAACGCTAAGGAAAGAATGCCGTTGTCGAAGGTCAGAAAATAATGTCCGTCAATTAAAGTCAGCAGCAGTTTGCCTTTTCCTTCACTCGAATTTACGTGCACCACATGAATAGTTCCCTTCGGAAAATAAGGATAAGCATTGCGAATAGTGAAAGCTGCTTCCTTGATATTGAACGCACTTACGTTGTGGCTGATGTCGATAAACGAAACGCTTTCGCAATGGGATAGAATAGCCCCTTTAATAGCCGCGCTGTAAAAATCGCGCGTTCCCAAATCGGAAGTAAAGGTTACGAGAGGCATCGAATTGAAAATTGAAAATTGAAGATTGAAGATTGAAATGCAAAGCGCATACGTTCCTATTGTCTGTTAAAGTCAAAAGTGTTTCAAATAATTTCGCCAGCGAAATGGAGTTGTGGGAAAACATGTGGATAGATATATTTTGATAGACAGTCTGCAGGCGTAAATTTGTTGCACACAAAACAAGTACGATTTGACTGAAATCACACTTCCCATTGAGGGCATTGACCCGATTGATTTTTTCGGTGTAAACAATTCCCGCTTCAACTTTATCAAGAAAAATTTCCCAACCCTTCGAATGGTTTCGCGCGGCAGTAGCATAAAAGCTGAGGGCAGCGAAGGCGACATTGCGATGTTCAAACAAAAGGTTGACCGCATGATTGACCATATTGAACGCAATGGCAAACTGACCGAAGATAATATCGAGAGCATTGTGCACTCCGATGATGCGGGGCATAAAATTCAAAAAGCAAAAGACACAAGCGATATTATCGTACATGGCAATGGCGGCATTATGGTGCGCGCCCGCACGGAGAATCAATTGCTGATGGTGAAGGAAAGCGAGAAGAACGATATCGTGTTTGCTATCGGTCCTGCAGGAACCGGTAAGACTTACACTGCCGTTGCACTTGCGGTTCGCGCATTGAAAGAAAAGAACGTGAAGAAAATTATTCTCACACGCCCTGCTGTGGAAGCAGGTGAGAGTCTCGGATTTCTTCCCGGAGATTTAAAAGAAAAGATTGACCCGTATCTGCGTCCGCTTTACGATGCACTGGACGATATGATTCCTGCTGACAAGTTGAAATACTTTATGGAGAACCGTGTGATTGAAGTGGCTCCGCTCGCGTTCATGCGCGGAAGAACGCTCGACCATTCGTTTATTCTTTTAGATGAAGCGCAGAACTGTACCGATATGCAATTGAAAATGTTTCTCACGCGTATTGGCGCGGCATCTAAGTGCATCATCACCGGTGACCCTACTCAAATTGACTTGCCTCCGAAAATAAAATCGGGCTTGCATACTGCCCTGCGCATCTTGAAACCAATTGAAGGAATCTCCACCATTCATTTGAATGAAAGCGATGTGGTGCGTCACCGCCTCGTGAAAGAAATTATTAAAGCTTACGATAAACTAAATGAAACAAGAGCAATCGATGAAGTCACCAGCCATCCGTGAAACCAATTTTAATTTCCCTAATCAAACCAATGTTTACCACGGCAAGGTTCGCGATGTTTATTCCATAGGCGATAAGCTTGTTGTAATTGCTACTGATAGAATTTCTGCCTTCGACCATATTCTCCCGAAACCTATTCCTCACAAAGGCGCGGTGTTGAATCAGATCGCAAAACATTTTCTCGATGCAACTAAAGATATTGTTCCTAACTGGTTGCTCGATGTTCCTCATCCGAATGTTTCTATTGGTAAAAAGTGCGAGCCGGTAAGAATTGAAATGGTTATACGCGGTTACTTAGCGGGGCATGCTGCGCGTGAATACAAAGCAGGAAAAAGAATTTTATGCAGTGTGGTTTTGCCTGAAGGTTTAAAAGAGAACGATAAACTTCCGGTGAATATTATTACGCCATCTACCAAAGCGGTGGAAGGACACGATGAAGACATTTCGAGAGAAGATATTTTGAAGAGGAATATTGTAAGTGAAGACGTTTATGTGCAGATGGAAAAATACACGCACGCTATTTTTGAACGCGGGCAGAAGATGGCAAACGAAAGAGGATTAATTTTGGTTGATACAAAATATGAATTCGGAATTTCGGATGGTAAGGTGATGTTGATTGATGAAATTCACACGCCTGATTCATCGCGCTATTTTTATCTCGAAGGTTATGAAGAACGTCAGACAAAAGGCGAACCGCAAAAACAATTGAGCAAAGAGTTTGTGCGCGAGTGGTTAATGGCAAACAACTTCCAAGGAAAGGACGGACAGGTAATGCCGTTTATGCCCGATGAATTTGTGAACGTAATTACTGAACGTTATATCGAGCTGTTTGAAATTATTACAGGAAACAAATTTGTGCGAAATAATTCAGAAGACATTCTTAAAGAGATTGAGCATGTTGTTTTGAAATCTCTCGGTTAACATTAAGCAATCGAATTACTTTTTATTTTGCGGACATAACTATGACCATTCTCGGTATTTCCGCTTTTTACCACGACTCTGCTGCTGCTATAATCCAAGACGGGAAAATCATTGCCGCTGCGCAGGAAGAACGTTTCACACGTATCAAGCACGATGAATCTTTTCCGATTAATGCCGTTCAGTTCTGTTTGAAGTATGCAGGCATGAACATCAACGATGTTGATGCGATTGCATTTTACGATAAGCCGCTTTTAAAATTTGAGCGCCTGCTTGAAACTTATTATGGCTTTGCGCCAAAGGGCGTTGTGTCGTTTATTAAATCAATGCCTGTTTGGTTGAAAGAAAAAATGTTTCTCAAACGAATCATGCACGAAGAGTTGGAGAAGATTGAAGGTTACGATAAGCGCCAAGTCAAATTTCTTTTTCCCGAACATCATCTTTCACATGCAGCAAGTGCATTTTATTCTTCGCCTTATCAGGAAGCAGCGATACTTACCATTGATGGAGTAGGTGAGTGGGCAACTGCATCTATCGGAATAGGTAGAGGAAACTCGATTGAGATATTGAAAGAACTTCGCTTTCCGCATTCTGTTGGGTTGATGTATTCTGCCTTTACTTATTTTCTTGGTTTCAAAGTAAACTCGGGGGAATACAAATTGATGGGGCTTGCTCCTTACGGCAATCCCGATTCTCCGAAAGTGGCGGAATACATCAAGACCATCAAAGAGAAATTGGTTGATATAAAAGAGGATGGAAGTATTTGGCTCAATCAGGAATACTTCAGTTATGCCACTGGCTTGCGAATGGTGTATGATGATAAATGGGCGCAGCTTTTCGGTTTTAAAAAGAAAGAAGAGGAAGAAGAATTACAGCAGCATCATTGTGATTTGGGTTATGCCATTCAGCAAGTGACAGAAGAAATTGTTTTTAAAATGGCGAGTGAAGCCAAACGATTAACCAACTGCGATTACTTAACTATGGCTGGTGGTGTGGCGTTGAACTGTGTAAGCAATGGGAAACTGCTTCGCTCTAAATTGTTCAAGGATATTTTCATTCAGCCCGCTGCGGGTGATGCCGGTGGTGCGCTTGGTGCCGCACAAGCGGCTTACTTCATTCACTTCAATCAGGAAAGAAAAGTTTGCAATACACAGGATGAAATGCAAGGCGCGTATCTCGGTCCCGAGTTTTCTGATTTAGATATTGAACAGGATTTAAGAAAGTATAAAGCGGTTTCGAAGAAGTTTGAAAACTTAGATGAACTCAATTCCCGAGTTGCAGATTTAATCAATGAAGGAAATGTGGTGGGGTGGTTTCAGGGAAGAATGGAGTTTGGTCCTCGTGCTTTGGGCAACCGAACAATTTTAGGTGATGCGCGCAATCCCGAAATGCAGAAGAAGTTGAACCTGAAAATAAAATATCGTGAAGGCTTTCGTCCGTTTGCACCTTCGGTAAAAGCAGAAGACTGCAAAGACTATTTTGATTTGGATACGGCTTCGCCTTATATGTTGGTTGTTTCTCCGGTTAAAGAATCGCGTAGAAATAAAATGCCGACAGGTTATAATGCCATGCCGTTGATGGAGCGCTTGTATGTGCAGCGTTCAGATTTACCCGCTATTACACACATTGATTTTTCAGCGCGTGTGCAAACCATTCATAAAGAAACTAACGAACGGTATTGGAAATTGCTCGATACCTTCAAACAGAAAACAGGTTTTGCAGTAATGGTGAACACAAGTTTTAATGTTCGCGGGGAGCCGCCTGTTTGCACGCCTGAGGATGCTTACAAGTGTTTCATGCGAACGGAAATGGATTATCTCGTTGTTGGAAATTATTTGCTCAGCAAAACCGAACAACCCGAGTGGAAAGAAAAAGATGATTGGAGAAAAGAATTCAAATTAGATTAGCAACCGAAAACTTAAAACAGACCATATGGATTTTTTAAAAGACCTCTGGAAATTTTTAATGGAGCGCAAAAAGTGGTGGCTTCTTCCCATGATTATTGTTTTGCTTCTCATTGGCGTATTGATTGTAATCGGTGGCGGCTCGGCAGTAGCTCCGTTTGTTTATACGCTGTTCTAAATGAAAGCACCCAAAGCCACGCGCGAAAAAGAATTAGAAACCATCCTCACACTTTGTGTGGCGTTGGTAGTATTGTTTTTTGTAACCAAGAAACAACACGCCTACTATCTTACACTAAGTGTGCTGCTCGGTTTAATTGGAATGTTCTCCAACTATATCACCTCAAAAATTTCGTGGGCGTGGTTGAAAGTAGGAGAGCTGATGGGCGCGGTGATGAGCAAAGTAATTCTCTCTGCCGTGTTCTTTGTTTTCCTTTTTCCCATTGCTTTACTATCTCGTTTATTCAAGCGAGGTGATAATCTGCAATTGAAAAAGTCTTCGGGTAACTCTTACTTCTTTACACGCAATCACAAATACGAAGCGAAGGATTTAGAGAACGTGTGGTAGAATTTATTCTATCAGCAACTTGTGAACTTCCTTTCGGTTGTTCATCTCCACTGAAATAAAATAGGCGCCCTTCTCTAGTGTGTTTAATGAAATTGGAACTTGCTGTTTTTCAACTGAAAGAGAATGTTCCGAAACTAATCTTCCATTAAGGTCATACACTTTGAGTTTACATTCTCCTTTTCTGTTTTCAAAGAAGTTCAAGACAAACTCTCCCTTATTCGGATTCGGGAAAACAGAGAATGAATTTTGTGCGGAAATATTTTGAATCGCATTTGCCGCTAATACAACTGTAATTGAATTCGACATTCCTGAACATCCATCTGCATTAAATGCTTCTACTCTGTAAATTCCACTACTGTCAGCAACATAAGTTTGAGAATTAGCACCTGCAATAGTATTTCCGTTGTAATACCATTGGTATGAAGTTGCGGCATCTGAAGATAGAAGCGAATCAACTGAAGTAATAACAGGATGAGGCGGAGCACTAACGGTTACATGAATAACATTGCTCTGAATAGTATGCGGAATCGCACAACCTGCGCTACTCGTGAACAAACAACTTACGGTAAAGTTATTTGCAAAAGCATACGCGCTAAACGTTGGTGCATTTGCTCCGGTGTTTGTTCCATCAACCTTCCATTGAAACGAAGGTGAACTTCCACCATTTGCTGCATCGGCAAAAAAGCTTGCAACTGTGTTTTGACAAACAGTTGTATCTGATGAAGGTGAAAGAATCATAGAAGAATAAAGAAGTGTGTCTACAGTAATTTCAACTGTGGCAGTATCGCTCATGCAACCAAGCGAAGCACCAACTACTTTGTAAAAAGAATTGCTTGAAGGATTTGCTTTCATGGTTCCTCCATTGCTGTAAATTAAATTTGCCGAAGGCAACCAATTGTAAATGGAAGCACCTGTTGCAATAATTGTAGCGGTATCACCCACACAAATACTCAATGAATCTGAACTTAGATGGAGCATAGGAGTTGGATGAACAGTAACATAATTATGAAGAGTCAAGGTATCGAAACCCATTTGGTTTGAAGTGATGAGCGTGACATCAAACGTTCCCGCATTGCTATAAGTAACAGAAGGATTTTGTGCCGATGATGAAGCGGGATTTCCACCATTTAAAATCCATTGCCAGTTAGTGGGAATGTTTGTTGTTGCATCAGTAAGTTGAATAGAACTGTTTGGACAAATGGCTGTTGGAGTTGCACCAAAAGCAGCGTGAGTTTTATAAACCCAGCAATCGGTAATTGGCGTTGCACCTGAGCTGCTTCCAGCATGTGGCAACGCATACATTTCTTCCATGGTTCGCAACACATTGTTGTGGTCGATGTTTTCGTTGTATTGTCCGCGCTTTACCATTTGCCCGACAAAAATAGTAGTGATGTGATTTACACCCGCACCCGGAATTATTCCATCATCTTCATCGAAAGTAATAATGAGTAAACTGTTATTTGCCTTTGCCCATTGTGCATAGGCATCAATATTTTGCTGCAACCAAACATCGGCCTGATTAATGGTGCCGTCATGCATGTCGTGGTCCTGATTGGGAATTACAAAAGATAAAGTAGGCAGATTGTTATAGTTAGCAGGAAATGAAGTGAAAGGTTGATTGAGTGCAGAAGGAATTCCATTGGTGCCGCCATCCTGCCAGTTTATCCAGGGGGCGTGTTTGCGATGATAAGCACCCGAAGCATCGCCTGTAAAACCAACCGATGGTAAATCTTCAGAGTAGCCAATAAAGGTTCTTCCGTTTTGTAATAATTCGGCTCCGAGGTTATTGCTGGTAAATGGAAGCAATGCACCTATGGGTGTAAAATCAAGAATTACATTTTGGTCATCACCCGAAAACAGATAGAGGTAATTCGGCTGACTGGGATGTGTTACTCCGTGTGATTCGGTAAAGAGCGCACCGAAAGTATCGTTAGCGAGACTGTTGATATAAGGGGCGTCAACAGAACCGATGATGTCTGCATAACCGTGATTTTCTAACATGACCACTACTACATGGTCGGGTGTGGGAACAAATTGTGCCGACAAATTTTCGGATAGAAAAAAAATGATTGTCGCAAGAAGTAGAAATTTATTCTTCATGGCTGTTTTGATTTAGCGGAGTTGAAAATACATGTTTCAATCTTTCATTGAGGTTTCATCGCTCGCCAAAAATCATACTGCCAACACGAATGAAAGTAGCACCGTGATGTAATGCAATTTTATAATCAGAGCTCATGCCCATAGAAAGTTCTTTGAAAGATGGTTCAGTATTGAAATACTTCTGTTTCGCTTCTTCGAATAAATTTTTGAGCTGCGAAAACTCATTGGCAATTTTGTTTTCATCATCGGTATTGGTTGCCATGCCCATTAAGCCGCAGATGTGGATGTTTTTGAGTTGTGAAAATTCGGGAGAAGATAAAAGAGTAATGAGTTCTTCGTCACTCAAACCGAATTTGGTTTCTTCATTGGCAATGAAAATCTGGAGTAAGCAATCAATGATGCGGTTGTTTTTTTCTGCCTGCTTATTTATTTCCTGCAACAGTTTTAAACTGTCAACTGAATGAATCAGGGTAACAAAAGGAGCTATCAGTTTTACCTTGTTTGTTTGCAGATGTCCGATGAGATGCCATTGAATATTCTTCGGAAGTGCTTCGTGTTTCGAAACCATTTCCTGCACTTTGTTCTCTCCGAATAATCGTTGCCCCGCGTGGTAAACTTCGAGAATATCTTCTGCCGGTTTTGTTTTAGAAACGGCAATCAATTGCGCGTGAAACGGTTTAATTTCCTGTAAAACCTGTTTGTATTTTTCGAAATTCATTTAGGCAGTAATTCTATTTTAGCGCGAAGATAAAATGAAGCGCATCATTCCTTTACTGTTGTTGTTTGTGGTTTCGTGTAAACAAAAATTACCCGATGTGCCAAAGGATGTAATACCGATGGAAACCATGAAAGTGATTCTGGCAGATATACATGTGGCAGATGCGGTGGCGGAAACAAAAACCCAGGTGGGAGCGAATGAAAAAGAATTGGTGCAGAAGTATGACGAGCAGATTTTTAAGATACACGGAACAACGCGCGAAGCGTTTGTGAAAAGCTTTTCGTTTTACGAACAGAATCCTGTTTTGCTCAATCTGATGTATGACGACATACTTAATGATTTGAGCAAGCGGGAAGGAGATATAAGCAAGAAATAATTTTCAATTTTAAATATTCAGAACATGAACAAAGTAGTTGCCAATGCCGATGAAGCGGTGAAAGATATAGCCGACAATGCCGTGTTGATGCTCGGTGGTTTTGGTTTGTGCGGCATTCCCGAAAACACGATTGCCGCG
>CANJRM010000062.1 GCA_947476645.1 Bacteroidota bacterium | reverse complement strand
TTACTCGCATCGGCATATTTGCTTGGCATAACTAAAGGGTATTCCTCACTTGGTTTGTTGCCTCTTGTTGTATTAATAATTCTGGCCTGGAAAGGAGAAGAGAAAATCTCCTGGTGGGCTACGGTAATGATTGGGTTTGTGCTTGTAATGACTTTCTGGTATTGTGCAACGTTTAGTAATCATCTGCTTGCAAACAGTGTTGCTAATACATATAGCAAATTCGTAGTTGTATATTTGGCTTATCAGTTGACTTATGGACGGAAAAACATCTTTCTACCTACTTTAATATTTTATGCACTATTTAACTTTATACGAATCAACTTGCTTGATCAATCTGATGAGGTTCTTTCTGTTTTGCTAATCTATCTTTTATCTATATCCTATGTAAGGTATGTGGTGTTATTAGCTATGGTCATTTTGATTGCAAACATTTACCCTTTTCACAATACAACAGACGCAGTTGACGTGACGCAGTCTCTACTGGGTATAATCGTTGTGCTTTTAGTTCATTTTAAAAAAGGAGGAGCGATATTACCTTGGCTTTTATTAGCTGCCGCTGTTTTTTCGTTTCATTTCTATCAGGTAAGTTGGGATAAGCCTACTTCAATCAAGGAAACTACAGCAACCCTTACCAATGTCGCCAATCAAATCAATCCTAAAATTATTGCCACCCCTCAATACCGCCCTCTTGGTTATATTGAAGAGTGTGTAACCACCAGTGACCCTGTTTCAGTGAGAGTGGGTACTTCGCTCGAAATTTGCTTTCATTATTTACAAAAGGTTATACTTCCTTACCCACTATCTTTTTACTACGGCTATAAATTTATTAGCCCCCAAAAAGCTACAGAAACGATACCTGTAATTAGTTTGGTACTGCATTTAGTATTGCTGTTATTGGCTTTTGTTTTGTTGCGCAAGCAAAGAGAGATTAGTTACGGCCTCTTTGTCTACCTAATCTCAATAGTCGTATTTTCTAATTACCTGCAATATGTACCTGGTATGCTGGCTGACCGTTTTCTACTTATTCCATCTTTAGGATGGTGCATAGCATTTGTATTTCTGCTTCAAAAAGTATTTAAGTTCCAATCGAATGCAACAACGGTTGCCGCTATTCCTGCCAAAGCCAAATCTGCCTTTGCAGGTGTGTTGATTCTTTATTCCAGCATTACATTTTCTCGCAATTTTGATTGGAAAGACCGGCTCACTCTTTTCCGTCATGATATTAATTACGTTCAAAATTCAGCCCAAGCGCATAATCTTTTAGCTATTCATTTAATGAAACATTCCTTCGAAATAACCAATACCGCAGAACAAAAGCAGATTAGAACCGAAGCATTAGGGCACTATAAAGTTGCCATGGAAATTTCGCCTTTTTATAATGCAGCTTTTGATATAGGGCGTACGTATGTTATGCTAGAAAATATCGACAGCGCAATTATCTATTTCAAAAAAGCTATTGCTATTAATCCTGCCAACAGTGATGCCCATTTATTTGTTGCAAAGTTGTTAATGGAAACCAAGCGAAACCAGGAAGCCATTCCATATTTTGAGTACAGAGTGAAAAATTTTCCTTCCGATTATTCTCCTTATGAAACACTTAGCTATATATACTTTTCTAATAAAGAATACACAAAATCAATAACCACAAATATGAAGGCTGTTAAGCAGTTTCCTGCTATGCCTGAGCCGTTAATAAATATTGCAAGAACATACGCTGGAATAAATAAAAATGACAGCGCACGTATATTTTTACAGGAAGCCCTTAAGGTAAGCCCAAATAACGCCACTGCATCAGCTTTGCTTTTACAGCTAAAATAAACCAGTTGATTCTAAGAGTTAAGTAATTCCATTTCCACATTTCCCGTACGCTTCATTACTCCCCAACTTTGCAGTTCCCCACGCATAGCTCTGCGAATGGCTTTAAACAAAATGTAGTACATCAGCCAACGGTAAGTAAAGCGTTGTGGAATGAGCGTCCACAAACGATAAATTTTTTCTCCTTCAAAACTGAATGCAAGAGCAGATGCAGCAATATCAAACAACTGAAACAGCAAATAATAGATTCCAATTTGCAATCCATTGCCGCTGAAAATACTGAGGAGCATCAGCAAATCTACAAGCGGAGAAAAGAGCGGAAGAATAATCTGAAACAAAAGAATATTAGGCATGGCAATCATACCGAGTGTTTTATAGCGCGCGCGCAAAAGTGTGTCGCGGTTTTTCCAAAAAGTTTGAAACACACCGAACGTCCAGCGGAAACGCTGTTTCAAAAATTGCGGAAGATGTTCGGGTGATTCAGTTAAAGCAATTGCTTTCTCATTATTGCGAACGCGATAACCTTGTCGTAAAATACGAACGGTTAAATCACAGTCCTCTGCTAAAGTATCGCTGGTAAATCCACCTGCTTTTTGAATCGCGGATTTTCTAAAACCGCCAATAGCACCCGGCACAACCGTAATGCAATTCAACAAATCAAAAGCTCTGCGGTCGAAATTTTGCGCGGTGATGTATTCGATACTTTGCCATTCGGTAAGCATGTTTACGAGGTTGCCCACTTTTACATTTCCGGCTACGGCACCAATATTTTCATCGGTAAAACTTTCCATTAATCGCGAAACGGCATCGGGTCTTAGTTGTGTATCGGCATCAATGCAAACTACAAATTCGCTGGTTGCCTTTTCAATTCCAAAATTAAGAGCAGATGCTTTTCCGCCATTTGCTTTGTCGAAAAGCTGAGCACGCTTTTCATTGGCAAATGCATTACTCACTAATTCAAACGTGTTATCTGTTGAGCCGTCATTCACAAAAATAATTTCGAAGTCAGGATAATGGCTGCGTAAAAGATTGTTGACTGTTTTCACTGCATTTACATTTTCATTGAATGCAGGAACAATAATGCTCACCCTTGGTTTTTCGTCACTGAGAATTTGATTTTTTGCTTTTTGCTTTTGAATGTAAGCAAGCAACGCCACCAAAATTATTCTACCAATGGCAAGAAAAATAGCGAAGAAGAAAATAGAATAGATAAGATGCTTGAACCAATAAACCGTGACAACAATGTAATAGTTAGCGCGGTTAATCATACGTTGGCGTGGATTGGTAACAGGAGGCATCAACTCATCCTTACTTCTGCCAATTAAACCTGCAATAGTTCCGAAGTGATACCCGTGTTGTTTGTAATAATGAATAATACGCGGCAACGCTTCCACTGTAGCTTTTCTGTTATCGCCACCCGCATCGTGCAAAAGCAACAAACCATTTTTGTTTTCGCATTGCAACAGGTTATACATAATGGTATCTGGTGAACTTACTTTCCAATCTTGGGGGTCAATACTTTCGCCAACGGTCAAATAATTTTCCTTTCGGCTTTCTTCTACCGGTAAAATATCAGAAAGTTTATTCGACAAAACATCGGAATTAAATGGCGGACGAAATAAAATAGTGGAGTGATTCGTAATAATTTCGAGCAGTCTCCGCGTTGCATTCAACTCCAGTTTGTTTCGAACTTTTGAAATGTTAGCCAAGTTTGGGTGGGAGAAAGTGTGATTGCCTATTTCATACCCTTTGTCAAAAATTTCTTTCACCAGCGGAATATTATTCTGCATGTTTTCACCAATCATAAAAAAGGCGGCAGGCACTTTTTCTTTTTCAAGTATGGCAAGAATTTGCGGAGTAAATTTAGGGTCGGGTCCATCATCAAAGGTTAACACGATTTCCTTATCGCGCGCGTTTCCTGTTTTTTTAATCACATAACTTGAGGGCAACTGCAAATAGTTTTCTTCCGAAACCAATTGCTCTTTAAGATTGTATTCAACCTTTATTTTTCCATCCTGCGGTGTTGAAAGCACATCCAGAATTTGCGCATCGCGGTCGCCCAAATAATTTACATCATTACTTCCTTGCACGTGAGTAAATGAGTCTATGTTAGTAGGTGATTTTGTCAAATCTTCTTTACTCAATTCACGATTATAAAATTGCCAAATGCGCGGGTCTTCAGAGCCAAGCCGCCATAACGCCACTCCGGCTAAACCATATTCCGCCTGGGTACGCATCAAGTTATAATTGGTGGCAGCATCAGTAAACCAAACTTCATGTAATTGATTTTGGTCATCGTAATAATTGTAATGCAGATTATAATTCTCGTTGTCGAAATCAATTTTTGCACCCGTTTCTTTAGCCGTAGAAATAGCATCCTGAAAAGTTACAGCGCGTGCCGTTCCGCCTGCTAACCAATCGTAACCATAACCTGCAATGCACATCACAAATTTTTCGGGCTGAATTTTTTCGGTAAACATATCCAGTACTTGCTCCACCCATTTTGCACCGCTCACTGGTCCTGGCTTGGTGGTGGCAAAATGTTCATCATAAGCCATCACAAAAATGTAATCGTTGAATTTATGTAAATCGGTAATGCGGTAATCTTTGTTGAAAGGCGGAATGCATTGCGTGGCCAAAAGATGATAAGCATGCAACGAATCGTAAAGTTCCTGGTGAAAGTCAACTAAATCTTGGTCGTCTTGCAGCGAATACAAATCTTCAAAATCAATACTCACTCCGTCAAAACCGTAACGTTGTATTATGGTAATGATGTTCGAAATAAATTTATGTCGCCTTACCGGAGAGCCAACAATGCGCGTAACGCATTCGTGATTCCAGGCGTCGTTAAATGAATTGCTCAGCAGCGGAACAATTTTTGCCTGCGATGAATCCAGAAAATGGTAAGCACTCCATTGCATTTGCACTACAATAGTATCTGCATTGGGGTCAATGAACAACCATTCGGGCAATACCATATTCATACTCGCAATATTTTTTCGCAGCGAATAGAGCGAGAGTGAATCCCAACTTACATAAAAGCCCGCACGCACCTGAGAGTGCAAGGGCGAGCGTCTTATCATTTCGTTTTCCGAAATTATTTTGTGTGCATGTTTTTTGTACGCGCGTTTAAATTCGTTGGGCTTATCAGTTTTCTTCAGCGGCTTAAACTCCTCGTTTATACCAATGAGTTTGGGAAGTTGCGGGTACGAATTTTTGAGAATTGCCAAACCAATAATTCCAAGGGCAACGAGCAACAAAAAAATTATACTTCGTGCTATCCACACAAAGGTTTGCCATCGTTTGGGTGAATCCGTTTGAAAAATTTGTTTTTCGTGCGACATGAAAATTTTGCTTTCGCTCCGCGAATGTAGTCTTGTTCAAATCCGTAAAGTGCAAAGGGATGTTAAACGCAAAGCCTTAAGTCTTTTCTGATATTTTAGCAGCATGCAATTTGTTTTTCCTTTTTTCCTGTTCGCGCTGGCGGCAATTGCCATTCCTGTAATTGTCCATCTTTTTAATTTCAGAAGATACAAAATTGTCTATTTCAGCAATGTAAAATTTTTGCGCGAGGTGGAGTTGGAAACTTCTTCACGCAATAGAATTAAACATTTTCTGGTGCTTGCTGCTCGTGCACTCGCGTTGCTGTTTCTGGTTCTTGCTTTTGCGCAGCCGTATATTCCAAGTAAGAACAACGGAGTTTCTACGGGAAGAAAATATGTGGGCATTTACATTGACAATTCTTTCTCCATGAATGCGGTAAGCGATGACAGAAGTTTGTTCGATAAAGCGAAAATTGCTTCGAAAGAAATTGCGCGAAATTATTCTGCCGATGACCAGTTTCAATTATTGACCAATGATTTTGAAGGAAAACATCAGCGGCTCATTGGCAAAGAAGAATTCATCAGCATGGTTGATGAATTGGAAATTTCTCCAGCGGTTCGCAATCTTTCAGAAATTACAAAACGCCAACACGATGCGCTTAGCAGAGAAAACGGTAAAAATCAAATTGCTTATCTGCTTTCCGATTTTCAAAAAGGCATGGGCAATTTGAGTATTGATTCTTCTGTTGCTTATAACTTAGTTGCGTTGGCTGCCGATGCGCGGGCGAATGTTTACATAGATACTGTTTGGTTTAATGAGCCGGTTCAGTTATTAAATCAACCGGCAAAATTGATTGTGAAAATTTCGAACAGCGGTGAAAAAGCGGTGGAGAACAATCGCCTTGTTTTAAAACTGAATAACCAAACCAAGGGAATGGCAGATTTTTCGGTGGCGGCAAATTCTTTCATTTACGATACAATGAATTTTGTTTTGAACCAGCCGAATTGGAACAAAGCCGAATTGCAAATTCAGGATTATCCGATTGCTTATGACGATAATTATTTTATCGCTTTCAAAGTGATTGAAAAAATAAAAGTGCTTTCGCTGAGTGAGAATCGCTCCAACCAATTTTTGGATGCGCTCTTTAAAGACCAGGCTGAGTTTGATTACACTTCTTCGCTCGTTTCAACTTTTGATGTAAACAGTTTGAACGGAAATCAATTGGTTATTCTCGATAACCTCCGAAGCATTTCTTCTTCGCTTGCTGCAAGTATTAATTCGTTTGTTACCGATGGCGGAGCGGTAACTGTTTTTCCTGCTGACAAATGCGATATAGAATCTTACAATCGCTTCTTAAATAATTTGCAGGCAAATTCTATTACTGCATTTTCAGAACAAGCGCAGGATTTGGCGGGGATCAATCTTCAGCAAAATATTTTCAAAGATGTTTTTGAGCGTATTCCCGAAAACATGAATCTGCCGCACGTAAAAAAATATTATCAGTTTACATGGTCAACTGCATCTAACGAAGAAGCCATTCTCACTTTAAAAGACGGCAATTCTTTTTTCAGTCGCTATCCGCATGGCAGTGGTTCGCTTTATGTTTGTGGTTCTCCGCTTGACCAAAATTTTTCTGAACTTCCTGTGCACGCTATTTTTGTTCCCATGCTTTATAAAATGGCAGTGCTGAATATTCGCAGCGGAAACATCAGTTATTTTATTGGCGATAAAACCCGCATTGAAGCCGATGCAAAAAAAGTTTCAGGTGAAAAAGTTTACAAGATAAAAGGTGAGAACATGGAGTTTATTCCTGAACAATTTGAAATGGGAAATAAAATGTTGCTCGGTTTGAATGAGCAAATTAAAAAATCGGGATTCTATCAGGTAGGTTTAGAAAATTCCGCTTCTACCGATTTACTCGCACTCAATTTCGACCGCAAAGAATCGGATATGAAATTTACCACTGCTTCGCAATTGAAAGAGCAATATCCGCAACTCAACATTAATGTAGTGAACGGAGCAAATGCCGAAGTGGCAACTGTGGTGAAAGAATTGAACAAAGGAACTTCGCTTTGGAAATTGTGTTTGATTTTCACCCTGCTTTTTTTGGCTATCGAAATCGCTTTACTTCGTTTTTGGAAAGTATAAAGCATGAATCCCAATCAGGTTACGGAAGAAAAAATAAGTGCCGCTATCAGAGAGTGTGAGCACTTAGTAACCATGCACGATATGCGCGCAGAAACAGTAGCGCGTCAGGCATTGCAACTCGCCATCAGCATTGAGCATAAAGAAAATATTGTGCTTGCGTATTGCGCCATGAGTTCGGTGTACACCTATCTGCACTTCGACAACATCAAATCTTTTGAATACGCAAAGTTGGCGGTTAATGCTGCTGAAACACTTCCTGTTTGTTTCGCAAAAGTGTTGGCAGAAAATCATTTGGCGAATGCATATTTGCGATTACGTGATTACACACGCACTCTAAAAATTCTTTCGAACTGCCGCGAAATGGTGAACGAACTTCAGCATAACGATGTGAAACACGATACGCTTCGCTGGGGAATTTTCAATACTACGGCTCTTGTTTACATTAATATCGGATTGTTTCGTTTGGCAAAACCTTTTTTCGATTTGTCGCTTGAATATGCTTTGCGTACGGGCGATACAGATACTATCAGACGTTCGCGCATTGCTGTGGCGAGTCATCTTTTCAGAGTGAAGGAATACAAACTGGCGCGCGAAAAATTTCTGGAACTGCACGGAGAACATAAAGAATTGCCGCTGCACGAAACCTCTGCCATCATTTACCACTACATGGGAATTATTGAGCAGGACGAAGGAAACTTAGAAGCCGCGCGGGATTTATTTGCAAAAGCATTTGCCATGCGTAAAAAAATCGGCAACGAAATGCGCTACGTGTTTTCATATATCTCGCTTGGTAGAATTTCTGTTTTGCTTAACGACTTGCCAAAAGCGAATGAATATTATGCTGAGTTAGTTGCACTCATGGACAAACGCAAAAACGAATATACCGAGCAACAGCGCAACGAAGTCTTTTTTGAAATGTATGGTCAGTTAGGCGATTACAAAAAATCGTACGAGCATTTTAAGAAGCTGGAAATATCAGCCGGTGATTCAGCTACGATTGAAAAAACATTGGAAACCCTTTTTGAAATTGAACAACAGAAAGAACAACGCGTGCGCGATGAAGCAGAACAATTGAAATCACTCAACAGCGAAATGCAGCAGTATTCGAAAACGCTGGAATCGAGCAATAAGGATTTGAAAAGTTTTGCGCATGTAACCTCACACGATTTGCGTGAGCCACTGCGCATGGTTTCTACTTACATGGCTATTCTTGAAGCAAAACTCAAAGACAAACTTAACGAAGATGAAAAAACGTTTATGCGCTTTGCCGTTGACGGCAGCAAACGAATGGACGAAATGATTACCCGCATTTTAAATACAGCAAAGGGAAGTCAGTCAACGATGAAGCCTGTTGACTTGAATAAAACTATTGAGCAGTTGAAAATGAATCTGACAAAACTGATGGCAGAAAAAAATGCAGAAATAAGTTTTGAAAATTTACCTGTGCTGCTGGCAGATGACATTCAGATGTTGCAGGTTTTTCAAAATTTAGTAACCAACGCCATCAAATATAACAACAGCGAAAAACCCCAAATCAAAATTAGCTGCGAAAAGAAAAACGGTTCAATAGAAATTTCAGTTGCTGATAACGGAGTTGGAATTCCTGAACAAGCTCGCGAAAAGGTTTTTGAAATGTTTTCGCGCGTTGAAAACGAAAGCGGTGCCGATGGCACCGGCATTGGACTTTCGACAGTGAAAAACATTATTGAAAAAATGAAAGGCGAAATATGGATTGAAGGGAATGAGCCGAGTGGGAGTGTTTTTAAAATTCAGTTTTCAGCTTAAGAATTTGTGTCATCCTGAGCTTGTCGAAGGATTTGTTCATGAAGACGCTTCGACAAGCTCAGCGTGACATATTCTTTTGTTCGGCTATCTTTCCCAACCTTTTCTATATTCGTCCTTCGGTATGGAAATAATCATTCGCTCCGCAAGAATCATTGACACCGGCTCTCCCTTTCACAATCAGGTAAAAGATATTTTAGTAAGCAATGGCAAAATCAAAAAGATTGGTGCAAAGTTGACGAACACATCTAAAGCCAAAGAAGTAAAAGCCGATAATCTTCACGTGTCGCTCGGCTGGTTCGACTTAAATACTTTTTTGGCAGACCCAGGTTACGAGCAAAAAGAAACTATTGAAAGCGGATGTGCAGCCGCAGCATTTGGTGGGTTCACGCATATTTGTTGCATGCCAAACACGCAGCCTGTTACGCAAACAAAATCGCAGATTGAATATGTGTTGCGCAAATCGGCAGATGAAATAGTAAGCGTTCATCCGCTCGGTGCAGTTTCAGAAAATGCAGAAGGAAAAGATTTAGCGGAGATGTATGATATGCATGACGCGGGAGCAATTGCTTTCTGCGATGGATTAAAACCAAGTGCAAACGCGGGCATGGTGGAGCGTTCGCTTCTTTATGCAAAAGCATTCGATGGTTTAATTATGAATCATCCTGAAGAAAAGAGCATTTCAAAAAACGGTGCTATGAACGAAGGGGTTGTCAGCACAAAACTTGGCTTATCCGGTGCGCCTGCTCTTGCCGAAGAAATTTCGGTGAATCGCGATATCTACATTCTTGAATACACCGAATCAAAATTGCACTTGCTCGACATTTCTTTAAAACGTAGTGTTGAATTAATTCGCAACGCAAAAAAGAAAGGGTTGAAAATTTCTGCTTCGGTAAATGCTTACAACTTAATGTTGGATGAAACAGCTGTAGGAAACTACAACACTAACTGCAAAGTAAATCCGCACTTGCGCGCAAAAGAAGATATTGCTGCATTGGTAAAGGGAATTGCCGATGGAACAATTGATACGATAACTTCTGCTCATCAACCGCAGGATGAAGAGTGCAAGAAATTAGAATTCGACAAAGCAGATTTTGGAATGATTGGTTTAGAAACCTGTTTTGCTGTGGCGAACACAGCATTGAAAGGGAAAGTTGAATTGACAAAAATTATTGAAACGATTGCAAACAATCCGAGAAGAGTTCTTGGTTTGCAAAATAAAATTGAAGAAGGTGCAGAAGCGGATTTAACTTTGTTCAATCCTGATTTAAAATGGATTTTCCCAGCAAGCGATATAAAATCGAAATCAAAGAACACTCCTTTTGTCGGAACAGATTTCATAGGTAAATCGCTCGGAGTAATCAATAAAGGGAAACTTCAACTCAACTGATAATTATGAAACCAGATTACAAACTTCCCATTCGTTACGGATTGATTGGCGGCATGATTATGTGTGTCATCAGTTTGGTCTCCTACATATTTTATGCGCAACTTTTTGGTTCTATGTGGTCGCAAATGGTTTTTGGGTTACTTACCATGGGCGTTATGATTTTTATTCCGGTGTGGGGAACAGTAACGTACAAACATCAAATTGGCAAGGTCAGTTTTATTGAAGCAGTAACTGCTTCCATGATTGTTATTTTTCTAACACTCTTATTCAGCAATATCATCTCTTACATTATTCCAAATTTCATTGACACTGAGTATCCGCAACACCTGTATGACATTGTGCGAAATAACACGGCAGCTACTATGGAAAAATTCGGAGCACAAGATGAAGACATTGAAAAAGCGTTGAAAGGAATTACGCTCGAACAGTTTACTCCAACACTAATGTCCACCTTAAAAGCGTTTGGAATAAGTTTAGGATTGGGACTAATCTTAAGTTTGATTGTTGCTTTATTTGTAAGTCGTCCATCAAAAGAAGTGGAAATAAAACCCGAAGCGTAAATGCAAATCTCTGTTGTAATCCCTTTATTTAACGAAGAAGAATCGCTGCCTGAGTTAACAGCATGGATTGAGCGCGTGATGAACGCAAACAATTTTAGCTATGAAGTTTTGCTGATTGACGATGGAAGCAAGGACAAGAGTTGGAGCGTGATTGAGAAAATGTCAGCTCAGAATTCAAATATCAAAGGCATTCGTTTCCGCAGAAATTATGGAAAGAGCGCAGGCTTGCAGGTTGGGTTTTCACATGCACAAGGCGATGTAGTAATTACGATGGATGCAGACTTGCAGGATTCTCCTGATGAAATTCCTGCTTTGTATAAAATGATTACCGAAGAGGATTTTGATTTGGTAAGCGGTTGGAAACAAAAACGATTCGACCCGATTACAAAAACTATTCCTACAAAAATTTACAACGGAGCCACGCGCGTAATGACAGGTATTCAACTGCACGATATGAATTGCGGTTTGAAGGCATACAAGAATGAAGTAGTGAAAAGTGTGGAAGTATATGGTGAGATGCATCGCTATATTCCGTTATTGACGAAGAAAGCCGGCTACTCTAACATTGGTGAAAAAGTAGTTCAACACCAAGCGCGCAAATACGGGCAGACCAAATTCGGAATGGAAAGATTTCTCTACGGCTTTCTCGATTTGCTCTCCGTTTCATTCATGACGCGTTATGCGAACCGTCCGATGCACATTTTTGGAGGACTTGGTGTATTGAGTTTCTTTCTTGGTTTTTGCATTGTCACTTATCTCACCGTTGGAAAATTTTTCTTCGAACAATATCGAATGACCGAACGCCCGGTATTCTACATTGCTTTAGTTTCAATAGTCGTAGGTGTTCAACTTTTTGTTGCTGGTTTCCTTGGCGAATTAGTTTCACGCAAAGCGGTTGATAGGAATCAATATGATGTAGCGAAGTATCTGAACATCGGAAAATGAAAGTCATCATCCTCGGCTCTGCGCATCCTCTTCGCGGAGGACTTGCTTCTTACAATGAACGTTTAGCGCGCGAGTTTATCCGTCAGGGGCACAGCGTGCAGATTTACACTTTTAGTTTGCAGTACCCCGAATTTTTATTTCCAGGAACTTCACAATACAGCGACCAACCTGCGCCCGATGATTTGTATATCCATGTAAAAGTAAATTCAGTCAATCCTTTCAACTGGTTCAAAGTCGGGAAAGAGATTGCAAAGTTGAATGCTGATTTAATGCTCGTGAAATTCTGGTTGCCGTTTATGGGTCCTTGTCTTGGTAAGATTTCGCGCATAGTAAGGAAGAATAAGAAGACAAAAGTGATTTCCATTCTCGATAACATTATTCCTCACGAAAAACGATTTGGAGATTTTTTTCTGGCAAAATATTTTGCAAACAGTGTAGATGGTTTCATTGCCATGAGCGAATCTGTTTTAGAAGATTTGAAAAAATTTGACACCATAAAACCGAGGGCTTTTTCTCCCCATCCGCTCTTCGATAATTTTGGTGAAGCCATTACAAAAACCGAAGCTTATGAAAAATTAGGTCTTGCTATTAACGAAGAGCATATTCTCTTCTTTGGTTTCATACGCGATTACAAAGGATTGGATTTGTTGTTGTATGCTATGGCAGATGAGCGCGTGCGAAATCTGAACATGAAGTTGATTGTAGCCGGAGAATTTTATACCGATACAAAACCTTATGCCGAAATGATTCAACAACTTGGAATTCGCGACAAACTGATTTTGAAAACAGATTTTATTCCCGATAATGAAGTGCGAAATTATTTTTGCGCAGCAGATATGGTGGTTCAACCTTACAAACATGCAACGCAAAGCGGTGTAACGCAAATCTGTTATCACTTTGACAGACCAATGCTCGTGACTAATGTTGGTGGCTTGCCGGAGATTGTTCCGCATGGTAAAGTGGGTTATGTGGTGGAACCCAACCCAACTGCCATTGCTGATGCGCTCGTTGATTTTTATGCCAACCATCTTGAATTTAAAATGCGCGACAACATTAAAATTGAAAAGAAGAAATATGCCTGGAGCGAAATGCTGAAGAAGATTTTTGAAGTAGCCGCATAGGTTCGTTTGTAATTTGTAATTGTAATACGTAATTAGCATCATGATTTACAGAAGCAAAGCTCCTCTTCGTCTTGGTCTTGCCGGTGGTGGCACCGATGTTTCGCCTTATGCCGATTTATATGGTGGTGCTATTCTCAATGCCACCATAGGCATGTATGCTTACGCTACCATCAAGCCACTGAGCGGAAAGAAAATTCATATCAAAGCCATTGACCGCAATGAAGAAATTGTGCTTACAGCCGAAAAGAAGTTGCCTATCAATGGCAAACTCGATTTAGCTAAAGGCGTTTACAATCGCGTGGTAAAAGATTTTGTAAAAAAACCTTTTGCCTTTGAACTAACTACGTATGTAGATGCACCTCCGGGTTCCGGTCTTGGTTCTTCTTCAACTTTAGTGGTGGCTATTCTCGGTGCTTTTGTAGAATGGTTCAAACTTCCTCTTGGTGAATATGATATTGCTCACCTCGCTTATCGCATTGAGCGTGAAGATTTGTTGATGCAGGGCGGAAGACAGGACCAATATGCCGCAACTTTTGGCGGAGTGAATTACATGGAGTTTTACACCAACGATAAAGTGATTGTGAACCCACTTCGTGTAAAAGATAAATGGCTGCATGAATTGGAAAATAATTTGATTCTCTTCTTCACCGAAACTTCTCGTCTTTCTTCTGAAATTATAAAGAAGCAAAGCGAGAACGTGAAAAAGAAAAACACAAAATCAATTGATGCCATGCACAGTTTAAAAGAGCAGAGCGTTAAAATGAAAGAGTCTTTATTGAAAGGTGATATTGACGGCATAGGAAAAATTCTGCACGATAGCTGGCAACATAAAAGTGCTATGGCAGAAGGAATCTCTAATCCTGAGTTGGAAAAAATTTATAACGCTGCACTGAAAGCCGGTGCTACTGGTGGAAAAATATCGGGTGCCGGTGGCGGTGGCTTTATGATTTTCTATGCGCCTTACAACAATAAATTTAAAGTGATTGAAGCTCTCAATAAATTAGGCGGTAGAGTAATGCGCTATAATTTTGCACAGCATGGATTGACTACCTGGACGATTTAGAAACTTCCTTCTTTCCGTATTTTACAATCTTGTTTCTCTTCAGTTATGATATGAACTTTCATAAACGAAGCTGCCTACATTCGTACAGTATAATTTTTTAAACTGACCCATCAATTCCCTTCATGAAGACTTTTTATTCAGTCATCGCAATTGTAGTTTTTAGTTTTTTCACTTCTGTGTCTTTTGCACAGAAACCAGTTCTGTTCAATGAAAAATTCGGAGCAGAAGCATCTGCCATATTCCCGAATGCACAACACGTTTGGTTGAAACAGGAAAACAGCCTTCCTGCTTTTATAGAATTACGAAGCGGTAACGAAACCGATGAATCCACATTCTTCCTCCTGCTCAAAAAGAAATTCAATCTTCCTTCATCGTATCAATTTCAATTGCTTGATAACGCAAAAGACGAAATAGGATGGGAGCATCACCGTTATCAGCTTCACGTAAATGGTGTTCCTGTTACTGATGGAATTTTCATTACGCATTTGCAAAACGGCAAAGTAAAAAAGTTCAACGGTTCTCTTTTTAAAAGTATTTCAGTTTTAGCTTCTCCAACACTTTCTGAATCCGCTGCACTTGTCTTCGCATTGCAAAATATAAACGCCAAGATTTATAAGTGGCAATTGAGCGAAGAAGAAGAGATGCTCAAGCAAATGAATAGTGATGCTCAGGCTACTTATTTTCCGAAAGGGCAATTGGAAATTGTTCAATCAAATCACAACGAAAATAATTTTCGTTTAGCATGGAAGTTTGACGTTTACGCACATGAACCCATGAGCCGCAATGAAGTTTTTGTAGATGCAGAAACCGGAGAAGTGCTGGAAAAGAAATCACGCATCTATAATGCAAACACAGCCGGAACCGCTGTAACCGCTTACCGCGGTTCGCGCGCTATTGTAGCAGATAGTTACACAGGGCAATATCGTTTGTATGAAACTACGCGCGGCTTGGGCATTCATACTTACAACATGCAAACAGGAACTAACTACGGTGCTGCAGTTGAATTTTTAGATGCAAATAATATTTGGAGCAATGTGAACGCAGCCAAAGACCAATATGCAGGCGATGCGCATTGGGGTGCGGAAATGACTTACGATTTTTATCAGAGCATGGGCAGAAATTCTATTGACAACGCGGGCTATGCGTTGAACCTTTATGTGCATTACAATACCAATTATGTAAATGCTTTTTGGGACGGAACCCGAATGACTTTCGGTGATGGAAATGCTACCAACAATCCACTCACATCGCTTGATATAACGGGGCACGAAATTTCGCACGGCTTAGATGAACTTACTGCCAATCTCACTTACCAAGATGAGCCGGGTGCACTCAACGAATCGTTCAGCGATATTTTTGGAACGGCAGTGGAATGGTTTGCAGATTCTACGGTGGCAAACTGGACGATTGGAGAAGACATTGGTTCTCCGTTTCGCTCTATGAGCAGTCCGAATACTTATGGTGACCCTGACACATACTTAGGAACAAATTGGTACACGGGCACTGCTGATAATGGAGGAGTTCATACGAATTCAAACGTTCAGAATTATTGGTACTACCTGCTTTCGCAAGGTGGAACGGGAACAAACGACATTGGAAATGCTTACACCGTTACAGGAATTTCGCGCCATAAGGCAACACAGATTGCATGGCGCAATATGGTTTTCTATTTAACCAACAACTCTCAATATGCCGATTCAAGATTTTATGCCATTCAATCAGCCAATGATTTGTTCGGCACTTGTTCGCCCGAAGCAATTGCTACTACCAACGCATGGTATGCAGTAGGTGTAGGTGCTCAATTTACTTTTGGTGTTGACGCGCAGTTTACCGCTTCGCAAACTGCGGGATGCCAAGTTCCGTTTGTGGTGAACTTTACAAACACGAGTACCAATGCTTCTACTTACACTTGGTATTTTGGTGATGGAACTACATCTACAGCGCAAGCGCCTTCACACACTTATACTACTCTCGGAACTTACACCGTGAGATTAATTTCAAATGGTGGTGCCTGTGGCATTGATAGTTTGATTCGTACGAATTACATCAACATCAGCACATCGAATCCTTGTGTGGTGATAATGCCAACTACAGGAACATACCAAACACAAACTTCTTGCACTGGAACAATTTACGATAGCGGTGGACCAACCGGAAATTATACCGACAACACGAATAGTGTGCTTACAATTTCTCCTGTAGGAGCAACACAAGTGATGCTTCATTTTACGCAGTTCAACATGGAGAATACTTATGACTTTCTTTACGTGTATGATGGACCTACAACAGCAAGCCCGCAAATTGGTGCTTACACAGGAACAACAATTCCGGCTGATATAACTTCTTCGGGCGGTTCACTTACTATTCGACAAACAACAGATGGCGGAGTGGTTGCCGCTGGTTATACTATTCAGTGGTCGTGCATTTCGCCAACCATTCCACCGGTAGCAAATTTTAAAGCAGATGTAACAAGTTCGTGTAACGGAAAAATAAATTTCACCGACCTTTCTACCAGCGCGCCTACTTCATGGCTTTGGAATTTTGGCGATGGAGGAACTTCAACTTTGCAAAATCCTTCGCATACTTATTTCGCCAATGGCACATTCACGGTTTCGCTTAAAGCAACCAATGCGTATGGCAACAACACGAACACCAAAAATAATTACATCACTATTAATAAACCTTCGGCTCCTGCTGCAACCAATGCAAGTCGTTGTGGTAACGGAACTGTTTCACTCGCTGCAACTTCTACCGATACAATTAAATGGTATGCAAATGCAACAGATACGACAACAGTTTCGGTGAGCAATCCGTTTGTTACTCCTTCACTCAGTGCTACTACAACTTATTATGCTGAAGATATTGCCCCTGGCGCAACAGCACATGTTGGCCCGGTGAATGATAGCATTGGAGCAGTAAGCAATTATTCAAACAGCACCGACAGATATTTGATTTTTAATTGCCTTGCCACTTGCACTTTAAAAACTGTGAAAGTGTATGCACAAGGTGCAGGCAACCGAACAATTGTTTTGCGCGATTCAACAGGAGTAATTCTCCAAACACTAACAGTGAATCTTGCTTCGGGTTTGAATATTGTAACACTGAACTTTATGCTGCCGGTAAAAAATAATTTGCGATTAGCTATCAACGGCACAGCAAATCTTTTCCGCAATACAGCCGGAGCGGTTTATCCATACACTTTAGCAGGCTTGGTTTCTATTACAGGAACAAACGGCACAGCGGGCTACTATTATTATTTCTACGATTGGGTGATAAAATCTACCGACTGTGTTTCGCTGCGCAAAGCGGTAACGGCTACAATTAATCCGGCTGTTGTTGTTTCTTCATCGCATACCAATGTTTTGTGCAATGGTGGAAACACAGGAACAGCAACCGTAAGTACAAGCGGAGGAACTCCTAATTTTTCGTATGCATGGACAGGTGGAGCAACTACAACAACTGCAAATAATTTAGTAGCAGGAACATACAACGTAACAGTTAATGATGCCGCAGGATGTTCAGCTACATCAACACAAACAGTTACTCAACCCGCTGCCCTTTCACTTACAACAACAGCAGTTGGGGATACGTGCAATCGCTCAACAGGAAAAGTAATCTCAAGCGTAAGCGGAGGAACAACCAACTATTCTTACAACTGGAGTAATTCGCAAACAACTGCTTCGCTCAATAATTTACAGGCAGGAAATTTTTCACTCACCGTTACTGACGCAAATAATTGTTCGTTGAGTACAAGTGTGGTAGTGAATTCAGCAAATGGTAATCTTTCTCTCAACGCAACTTCAACCAACGTTCTATGCAATGGCGGAAACAGCGGAAGTGCAACAGCTAACGTAACAGGAGGATTTCCGAATGTGATTTATCATTGGAGTAACAACGCATCAAGTTCTGCTATTAGCAATCTTGTTGCAGGAAATTATTCGGTTACTGTAACTGATGGCGGAGGATGTTCAGCTACGGCTGCTAAAACAATTACACAGCCTCTTGTTCTTTCACTAACCACTACAACAGTTGCGGATACGTGCAATCGTTCAACAGGAAAAATAATTTCTACTGTAAGCGGAGGAACAACAAACTACTCTTACTTGTGGAGCAATTCACAAATGAGTGCCTCGCTCAATAATTTACAATCAGGAAATTTTACACTTACTGTTACTGATGTAAATAATTGTACGATTAGTGCAAGTTCCGTAGTAAATGCAGTGAACAGTAATCTTTCTCTCAACGCAACTTCAACAAATGTTTTGTGTAATGGTGGAAGTACAGGAAGTGCAACAGCAAATGTAACAGGAGGATTTCCGAATGTGATTTATCATTGGAGTAACAACGCATCAAGTTCTGTTATCAGCAACCTTGTTGCAGGAAATTATTCGGTTACCGTTACCGATGGAGGTGGATGTTCAGCTACGGCAACAAAAATAATTACACAGCCTCTTGCTCTTTCACTAACCACCACAACAACTGCTGATACCTGCAATCGTTCGACAGGAAAAATAATTTCTACTGTAAGCGGAGGAACAACAAGCTATTCTTACCTGTGGAGCAATTTGCAAACAACTGCCTTGCTCAATAATTTACAGGCAGGAAATTTTTCACTCACCGTTACCGATGCAAATAATTGTTCGTTGAGCTCAAGTGCTGTTGTAAATGCTGTGAGCAGTAATCTTTCTCTCAACGCAACTTCTACCAATGTTTTGTGCAACGGAGGAAACACAGGAAGTGCAACAGCCAATTTAACAGGAGGATTTCCGAATGTGATTTATCATTGGAGCAATAACGCATCAAGTTCTGCTGTCAGCAATCTTGTTGCAGGAAACTATTCAGTGACAGTTACTGATGGAGGAGGATGTTCAGCTACAGCAACAAAAATAATTACACAACCTCTTGCGCTTTCATTAACTACCACAACAACTGGCGATACTTGTGGTCGCGGGAATGGAAAAATAATTTCTACCGTAAGTGGAGGGACAACAAACTATTCTTACAACTGGAGCAACTCGCAAACGAGTGCTTCGCTCAATAATTTATCAGCCGGAAATTTTACACTTACTGTAACTGATGCAAATAACTGTTCATTAAGTGCGAGTGCTACTGTGAATTCAGTGAGCGGAACACTTTCGTTGACTACTTCTTCAGTAAATGTTTTGTGTAATGGCGGAAACACAGGAAGTGCGACAGCCATAGTAACAGGTGGGTTTCCAAATGTGATTTATCATTGGAGTAATAACTTAGCAAGTTCTGCTATTAGTAATCTTTCAGCTGGTAATTACACACTGACAATAACCGATGGCGGAGGATGTTCTGTAACTGCTTCGCAAAATATTTCGGAAC
>CANJRM010000061.1 GCA_947476645.1 Bacteroidota bacterium | reverse complement strand
TATTTGTTCTTCGATACTGCTAAAACTTACCTGATATCGGTTGACCGCTTGTATGTAATCCATACGCAATATTCGTACAGTTAAAGCAGTTGTGCAAGAATAATTTTGCTTATCTGCATGTGGATAGTAAATTCACGGTCTGCCGTTAGTACCCCTTTACAGACATAAATTTTTATTTCTCACAAGCTTAACACGCATTTTTTCCAGGTTCTGGTAACAGCGGTTATGTTTGGCGTCTGTGAAAAAAATCTTCTTTGCCCTATCACAATTATAATCAAACCCGTATGAAACATTTTATTGCATTCCTTATTTGTTTCGGTTACTCGCTTCAATTTCTTTCCGCGCAATTGGTTACACACGGTCCGGTGGTGGGCGGGGTTACCCCCATTGCTGCAAGAATGTACGTGCGCACTTCCTCCGCAGCAGAAGTAAAAGTTGAATTGTCAGCCGATACTTTTTTCCTAAGCCCGGTGACGGTGGTAGATTCTACCGAAGCATGGCGCGATACGTCTATACTCATTTCAATTAGCGGTTTAACCGCCAATACAGTTTATAACTATCGCATTTTTGTAAACGGAGTTTTAGACACACTTCACGGTTTTTTCAAAACCTATCCAACTGTGGGGCAAAAAGGTTACTACAAATGGGCAGTGTTGAGCTGCCAGGAGTTTGGCACTTACAATACTTTTAAAGCACTTTACAAACGTCAACCGCAATTGGTGCTGCATACCGGTGATTGGACGTATCCCGACTATCAGCTACCCGGTGACCACCGCACCGATTGGCCAACACAACAATACTCCTGGTTAAGAAAATATACAGAGAAGAATATGGTTCCTTCCATTCGCTCTGCCGTGTATGATTATGTTCCTGATAACCATGATGGTGCCGAACAGCGCGATAATCAGTATTGGATAAGTTATTATCTCGACTCAAATGGTGTGGTACACAACGTAGCAACAGTTGACCCCGTACCACCGTTGGGTTTACAAAATGTATTTAAAGGTTATTACGAATATTTTCCGGGCTATCCTTCTGCTGTTGATTCAACAAAGGGAATGTATCACAGCTATCGCTATGGAAATACCGAAGTGTTTTTTTTAGATGGCAGGCACTGTGGCAACGGACAGGATTCAACTTTCCGCTTTGACAGCGTTCAGAATCACTGGTATTTTGAACCCAAACCGGGTCAAACTTTATTGGGTGCTACACAATTGCAATGGCTGAAGAATGGATTAGCCAATTCCACGGCTGATTGGAAATTTATTATCAGCGGAGTGATGTTCAATCGAAATTTTAGGAAGGTATTACAGGTATCGATGGGCTTACAAAATCTTGTTTTTGCTTTAGGTGGCACAAACGGTACTGGTTTTAGTTTAGCACACGCCTTATCGAATAATTGGTGCGCCTATCCTGTGGAGCAAGATGGTCTGCTCGATTTTATTCATTCCAATGCCATTAAAGATGTGATTGTACTAAGCGGTCATGTGCATACTAATGTGATGGATAACGGAAGCAATGCCGGCCTACCCGAATTAAACACAGGGCCTGCTGCAGGAAGCGGTCCTGAATTGACATATTACATTGACTCGGTGATGCAGTTATTGGGGCAAGGCACGGCTATTGATTCACTTTGGAATGGCGGAGGACAGGGAGTAAATAACAAAGATTTTAAAAGCGGTTTTGGAATGATTGAAATTTTCAACAGTGACTCAGTAGTCATGCAGATTGTAGATGAAGATGATACCACGGTTAGTTCCATGACTATACTTCATTCGAGTTTGCAACCATTAGCTATACCTGTGCAAAAAACAGAAACCTGTGTGGTAGAAAAAATTTATCCGAATGTGAGTAAGGACAGAATAAATGTGGTGTTGTGCGAAAACTATAAACCCAAAAATTCTGACAGAACATATTTAATAGACCTTTCGGGCAGAGTGCTATCAGTTCCGGTGAGTGGCACTTCGTTTTCTGTGCGCGGCTTATCGGCAGGGAATTACTTATATGTGTACGATTATGGACCAGAGGTAAAAACATTTGCCATAAAGGTGGTGCATTGATTTTCATTACTGTCTATTTTCAGTTTGCTATTCACATCCTTCCCAAATTATTCACACGGGAATTTCTTAACGCTGTAACAGTATTGCCATAACGGTTTTGCCACTTCTTCGAGTTCCATATGCAAAAAAGCATTTGGGCATTCCGGTTTCTACTGCTTGTTACCTTTCTATCTGTTTCGCTCTGCTGCGTGTCACAAAACTCCTATGATGAAGAAGTTTGCCTTGATAAAACTCCCAAAGAGCTGCAAAAAGAATGGAACAAAAAACAATTGCTACTCGGTTTAAAAAAGGCATTGGTTTATATTTCGTACCTCAATTACAGTGACCGTACTAACGACCGTGTGTTTTCAGGTCCCGATGAATTTGAACCTTACAGCGGAAAAATTATCCGAAATATTGAAATCAAAACGCTGCAACCATTTGGTGTTTCTCTCGAAAAGCCAATTGCCGACCATTACACCCGCTTTCAAAAATTTGCCAATAAAATTCAGTTCAAAACCCGTGAGTGGGCAATTAGGAATGAGCTTTTGTTTAAACAAGGTGAACGCATTGTTCCCATTCAATTTGCCGATACAGAGCGCAACCTTTGGCAGCGAGGAACTTTCAAAGACCTTAAGATTTTCATCAACTCTGTTGAAGGCAGCGAAGATTTAGTTGATGTAATAATAGTTGCGCAAGACAGATGGAGTTGGAGTATTTCCACCAGTGCGCAATACAACAAAGCGGTTATTGGAGTTGAGTTTGATAATCTGATGGGAATGCCGCAATCTATCTCACAAAAAGTTTCGGTCAATTATCGGAAGGATAATCCTTATACTGTTTATGGCGGCTATGAGTATGATAATATCAAGCGTTCGCACATTGATATAAGTGCGGAGTATCAATACGAAAATCTGAGTAAAGGCGGAGAGATAGCGATTACGCGCGATTTCTTTTCGGCCAATACAAAATGGGCAGGTCATATAAAAGCCGAAGTTTACAAAGAGGCAGCCAGCGTTCCTAATGCTTTGGCAAAGGCAATTCCTACGAATGTGTTTTATCACAAAGAAGATGTTTGGCTGGCAACTGCTTTTAAAATTCCTGGTATAAAAACAAATTCGAATGATTTGAGAAGAATTGTTTTATCGGGTAGAATGTATCGTTACACTTACATGAATCGTCCTTTCCAAAAGAGCAATGACGGCACACAATTATTTTTTAATCACTCTTACTTTTTGGGTAGCGTGGGTTTGGCAAACTGGAATTATTATGTTGACCATTCTGTTTTTAGTATGGGTAATGCCGAATATTTCTCAAAGGGATTTAATATGGCCTTTGTGGCAGGATTAGATGATGATGAAGAAATGCAGAAGCGTTTTTATTCGGGTGTTGAAGCCAACTATGGCGGATACATCAAAAACTTCGGATACCTGAACTCTAAAGTTTCTTATAGCGGCTTCCTGAATAAAAAATCGTATGAGCAATTGTTGTTTAAATGGACGAACCGATTCTTCTCTGCACCGATTAATTTGGGTCGTCAAATTTTTGTACGCCAGTTTATTACTACACATATCAATCTTGGTTTTAATCGACCGGCCGATAGAGAAATTGCGATGAACAATTCAAATGGTGTGCGTGGAATTTTTGTCAATTACATAAGAGGACAACGCAGTTATGTTTTCAATTTTGAGACAGATTTTTATCCGAAATTTAAAGTGCTTGGTTTTTCTTCAGCACTTTTTTTATTTGCCGATATTGCTGTGGTACAGCAAAATTCCTTAACCGATAAACAACTTTATCAGGGTTACGGAGCAGGAATTCGTTTGAGGAATCTTTCGTTGGGAATCAATTTTTTCGAATTCTCTTTTGTCTATTATCCCTTGTTCAACTTACCCGATTCTAAACCCTACTCTTTAATAGCAACTACAGATAGAAGGAAGGGTATACCACAGGAAAATCTTTTTTTACCCAATATTTTAGCTCCTGAATTTTAAAAGGTATTGAAAGGATAATTCTTTTGTTACAATTTGCTCACACTACAAGCGCATCTTTGCTTCGCTTTCTTTTAAAGTATATATAGTTCGGAGAATAAAGCCCCTCTGTTTAGCGGCAGAGGGTGCTTTATGGAACAACCACAAAGAAAGTAGTTTATATTCTCAGAGCTGTCGAATGACAACTTTAAACTCTCAAAAAAATATTACGAGTAAAGAATCGATTAACTGCGGCATCCATTTTTGCCCCAAGTGTAATTCAATGCTCGACAGAATTCACCGTACAAGGGTAGATAAGCTGATAGCTACTTTGTATTTTAAAGTAATTATACAACGGTTCAAATGCCCTGGCTGTTTTTGGCAAGGCAGAATAATTATAGGAAAGAAAACAGAAGTAGATTAATGGTGTATGTTCTGCTCTAACTGCTCGATACGTTTAAGCAATTCAGAGTTTTTAAAGTTAAGTATATCAATCATTCTCTGCTGCTCCTGCATTCCTTTTACCAATGGCGCAACAAACTCAGCGTAACGAAGTCCCAAAATTTTTCCGCTCTTATCAAGTCCGCTAAAATTATAGCCAATACTTTGTGCAACAGAGTCTACCTGTTGAGCTATAAACCCGCTGAAAATCATTTGCTCAACAGCATGTTTGCCTTGCCATTCCGCGGTGTCGATTCTTATGCCCAGCAATTTATTTTCTTCGTCAATGTTATACCTGTAAGTTACAGGCTTAAGCAAATTAATAAAGCTTAAGCCCGGCACATTGTTTTGTATTGCTTGCTTTACCCGTTGGTCAGAAAATGTAGTCCAACCTACTTGTCCGCCTATGCTTGTAGTGCTCGTATTGCCTACAACAGCCTTGTTCGATACGTCCACATTCACATTATATCCTATAGCTACCGTGTTGCTTAAGTTAGATCCAGCATTGTTGCTGTATGCACCAACCACAGTGTTGTAACTTCCAGTAGTGTTAGCTTGTAAAGAAGAGACACCAATTGCGGTGTTATTGCCTCCATTTATATTTGCATTAAAAGAAGAAGCACCGATAGCAGTATTATTGATACCGATTGTATTGGCATATAAGGCACCGTATCCAAAAGCTGTATTATCATCAGCAGAAGTGTTAGTCGCTAAAGAATAAGCACCGCCCGCAGTGTTTCTGTTTCCTGTACTATAGTAGAGCGAATTATGACCTATACCTGTATTGTCGTTACCGGTTATATTTTCCTCCAAGGCAGCTGTTCCGTGTGCAGTGTTTCGATTACCGCTTGTAGTTTTAAGTAAGGCATTTATTCCCACTGCAGTATTTTGTGTGCCCGAGCTATTGTCTCTACCAGCCCAGTAACCATAAAAAGTGTTGGATAATATAGGATCGATTCTTCCCGCACGTTGATTATTTACTCTTATGCTAAATGGAATATTATCAGTAGTTCCTATAAAATTTGTGCCATCAACTGTTCCGCTGTTTCCCGTTAAACTCCAATCGGTAAAAACTAAAGAGCTTACATAATTTCCATTGCAAAAAGAAACAACTATCCATTTGAGTTCTGTAGCGTTGTATTGAAAAGTAATAGTTCCACTATCTGATAATGCAATAGAGCCATTACTGGTTAAAATTTGATTTGCAGCTACAGAAGTTGTTGAGTTAAGAATAGTGCAACCAACATTTGTAGCATTAAAAAGTGTGATGATTCTTCCGTCAACACCTCCTGTAAAACCACTTATGGTGAATGGAGAGGCAGGTCCTGTAATTCGATAAAAGGAATTTTCATTAGTGATTGTGTTAACGTCATTATTCGAACCATTTGTAAGCACTAAATTTGCTGAACGCAAAGCAATATCACCGGTAATATCCAAATTAGCTACAGGTGAATTGTTTCCAATAGCGACTTTCATGGTAGCTGTTCCTCCGTTTATTCCGTTTACGCTTCCAAGCACCATGCTGTTAGAAGTATTTACCTGTGCATTTGCACCCACAGCAATGGCATTAGTTAAACCGTTTGTTAGGGCATCTGAATTATAACCTAAAAATGTATTACGTGGCCCATTGGTATTTGTAAGGCCTGCTTGATAACCCAACGCAGTATTTCCGTTTGAGTTAGTAGTGTTATAAAGTGCCCTTCCTCCATTGGCAGTATTATATTGACCTGTGGTAACTGTAAAGAGTGAGGTGTGCCCCGTAGCTGTATTCCAAGATGCTGTAGAGTTATTGTAGAGAGCGTTAGCACCCAGTGCCACATTGCTGCTTCCAGTAGAGTTATTGTTGAGAGCACTTACACCGGCAGCTAAATTAGAACTACCTGTGACATTGCTATAAAGTGCATAAGCACCCATAGCAATATTGCTATTTCCGGTGGTGTTTGTATAAAGCGAACTATGACCTATACCTGTATTCAAAGAACCGGCTGTATTAAAGTGAAGCGACAAAACACCTATTCCCGTGTTACTTCCACCACCTATATTTCTGCGCAATGCTCTGCTTCCAAAAGCAGTATTTTCAATTCCTGTTGTGTTACTGTACAAAGTTGAATCGCCCACGGCTGTTATGCTAGTGGCAGAAGTAATTGAGCTGATACTTTGATAGCCTAGTGAGACATTGTGATTGGTGTTGTCAACACGACCTGCCTTTTGATTATTAACGCGTAGATTTAAGGGAATGTTGTCAGTAGTGCCAATGAAATGAGTTCCGTCAATCGTACCGCTGTTTCCATTTACTTTCCAAAAAGGGAAAGAAGGATTTTGTGTTTCCGCTTGAGAAAATGCTTTAGGCGAACAGATGAGCATGATTGCGAGCGAAAAAAGTAAATTGAAAATTAGTTGAAAATATTTCATGGATTAAGGTAATTGACAATAGAGTAAAACTCGTTTAACCAAAATGTGACTAGGTAATTATGGTTTTGTAAACATCTTCTATCAGAAAAGCAGATAAGCAAGAACAAAAATCACATTACAGTAAACTGGACGTAAAGACTCGAAACTAATCTTGCCGAAAATATTACCGAACATGAGAAAATTTTTAGTCTTTGCAATTGCTTTGCTTTTTGGTGTTGAGTCATTTGCCCAAATTTCAAATAGTAGTTTCGAAAACTGGTATTCAGATAGTACTACGTTTTCTTTTGCTCCGTTTATACCGCTTGATACATTTCCATTCACATCACCGGTTGATTGGACGTGCAGTAACTCAATTACCATGAGTGGCGGTTTGCATCATTCGCAGTTTGCCGATTCTACAGCAAGTTCTTTTGCCGGTAACAAAGCGCTGCATCTGCGTACCGATACTATTTATATTGATGCGGCCAGTCTTTACTTAATAATTCCGGGTTTTGTGTTGAACGGAAATTTTACACTTCATCTTTCTGATGTATTAAATGGCAGTGGCGGATTAAATCCAACTTCTATTAGCGGAGCAGGTGTTCCATTTACAGCTAAACCGAAAGCATTTGGTTTTCATTTGAAATATTTGCCGGTGGTGGATGATTCCTGTTTGGTTTGGGCAGTTTTGAAAAAAGGTAATTTGAAGGTTGCCGAGGCAAGATTTAATACTACTCAAACTTTCAACAGCTATACCTATTTTGAAAAGGATTTTACTTATTTCTCTTGCGAGAATCCAGATACGTTAGTAATTCTTTTCAGTTCAAGCAATCCGAATTTTACGACATTAGGAAGCGGAAGCACAGGATTAAACAGAGGCAGTGAATTGTTTGTTGACAGCGTTCAATTGGTTGATTTTGCCAACGGACATAATTTTTCACCAATCGCTTTGCGCGATGTTACTTTTACAATTTGGAACAATTCGAAAACGATTGATGTTTTAGCCAACGACAGTGATTGTGAAAATGATTCGCTCACTGTATCTATTACCACTAATCCACTTCACGGCACGGCAACGGTAAATGCGAGTAAGCAAATCGTTTATACTCCAGATGTAAATTATTCAGGCAAAGATTCTCTGCAATATTCTTTGAGTGATGGTCATTCAGTTTCGTTGGCAATGGTAGAGATAAGTGTTTTCAGCACGAGCGGTGTGAACGAATTAGCTGAAAATAATTTTTCTGTTTTCCCTAATCCTGCTGCTTCTACTGTTACTATTCAATCTTCAGAAAATACCAACTACAGTGTTCGTCTTCTCAATACAAATGGAGAATTGCTGAAAGAAATAACCGCAACAGAAAATTCAGTTAGTGTCAATACCAATGAACTGAGCAACGGAATTTATTTATTGAAAATATCATCCGCACAAAATCATATTTCTATTACTAAGCATATAGCAGTTGTGCATTAAATTTTGATTTACGCAAAACAGTCGCAAAACTTTTTAGTATGAATACACTGTTTCATATTTTATTGGTAGTAACTACTTTTTTGATGGCAACGCTTTTATTGATTATAGAGGTTGGACAACGCGAAAAAGGAACGTTGTTTCATAAATGGTTCAAAAAATATTTTCATTCACTTGCGGTTCTTGCCATAGTAAGTATAGTTGCTTGTTTTATCTGCGGCATAACATCGCAATCCTCTTCTCCTAAACTTACAGCACAGAAATTTGTATCTCCGAAATAGAAAAAGGCTGTGTAAAAAAATACACTATCCACAACCCGCTCTTAGCGGGCAACCATTTCCTTAATCTCTCGGTTACGTTCGCGTTTCATGTTCGTTGTTGCTTTGCATAAACAATTTAAACATGAGCCATTTTACACGAAAAGATTTTATGAAAATATTGGGTGTAGCCGGAGCGGCAGCTGTGTTGCCTGTTAGCGGCAATGCGGCTATACCCGAACTAACTCCACCAATAAATAGAAGCGGCAAAGTGCGCACCCTTCGCATGGCGCACCTCACCGACATGCACGTGAACGATACGCCCGCTGCCCGCCACGGAATGCAAGCAGCACTCAATGCGGTAAATAGTCTGGCTGATAAGCCGGACTTTATTTTTAATGGTGGTGATGCTATTATGAATACGGTAACGTTTACTAAAGAGCAAATCAAAAATCAGTGGAATGTATTTCACGATTTAGTGAAAGGTGAAAACTCATTGCCTATGTTTCATTGTATTGGTAATCACGATTTGCATGGATGGCTTTTGCCGAACAGCAATAACGATGAGTGCAAGCAAATGGCAATGCAGGAGTATCAAATGAATAAACGCTATTACAGTTTTGAAAAAGGCGGATGGCATTTTATTGTGCTCGATAGTATTCATGCGCGCAAAAGTGTGCCTGGTTATTTCGGGAAATTGGATGAAGAACAATTAGAATGGCTGAAGACAGAATTGAAATCTGTTCCAACAGAAACCCCTATTTGTGTGGTTTCACATATTCCCATTCTCGCAGTGTGCACCATGTTCGATGGCTCTACGGTGAATAATGCACACTGGAACATTCCTGACAATTGTTTGCATAACGATGCTTCGATGTTGCGCGATTTGTTTTTCAAATATCCGAACATTAAAACCTGTTTGAGCGGACACATTCACTTGATAGACCACGTCAATTACCTCGGCATTGATTATTACTGCAACGGTGCGGTGTGCGGCAGTTGGTGGATGGGCAATCATCAGCAGTTTCCTCCGGCATTTACGGTTATGAATTTTTATGCTGATGGAACTTCGGACCGTGAAGTGTTTTACTATAACTGGCAAGCGTAATTCAATCGATTTGGTAACCTTTCCATAACTGCTATGTAAGATTGAGCTAAACACTGGTCTATACATTCGCCCGCGCTCATAAACGCACACACTTGAAATTTCTTTACGTTGCTCTATTGCTTTTTATCGGCTCGCCATTTTTGTTTGCGCAAACAGGTTCTGTTACAGGCAGAATTGTAAACGCCAAGAAAGAAACGCTGTCTGATGCAAAAGTTTTTATTGGCGGAACCAATGCGGGAACCATCTCTGACATTGACGGCACTTTTCAACTTATCAATCCTCCTATTGGAAAGGTAAGCATCATTGTTTCTTATCTCGGATTCAAAAATGATACGATTGAAAAAACAATTGTAGCGGGTGAAAGGATTCATCTTGGTGATATTGCTTTGACTGAACAACAAAAAAGTTTGAATGAAGTAGTGGTTACTTCTAATATAAAAGGCGGGAGCGAGCAGAAGGCCATTAATCTCACCAAAAATTCGCAACGAATTATTACGGTTATCTCTTCTGAGAATATCAAAAGACTGCCCGATAAAAATGCTGCTGACGCATTGAAACGTGTTGCGGGAGTTGCCATTCAGAATAACAAAGGCGAAGGTGGTTATGTTTCGCTTAGAGGAACTCCCAATGACTGGACATCAACACTCATCAACGGTGACCGTTTACCGGTGGCGGATGAAGAAAATACATCGCGCTCATTCGAGTTTGAAGTATTGCCTTCTGATTTGATTGACCGCATAGATGTTACACGAACTGTTACCCCCGATTTGGAAGGAGACAATGTTGGTGGCAGCATCAATTTTATTTTAAAGGAACCGGTGGACAAAAGAACTTTTTTAGTTAACGCTGCGCTCGGCTATAATATTCTTTCAAAGAAACCAACGGGTAACATCAATTTGCTTTGGGGAGATATTACCAAAAACAAGAAATTCCGTTACGTTCTTAACGCAACAGCACGCGAAAATTTTTATGCCGTTGATTGTTATAAAAATATTTACGGAAATAATTTCAACCACGCCATCAACCGATTCGAGCTGAAGGATTACAGTGGCAACCGCACCAACTTTGGAGTTAATGCCGGTTTTGATTGGGACATTAGCAGCAAATTTAAGTTGGGATTCAAAGCTATGTCGGGCATAATGCAAGACAACAAGTACCAAAACAAAACAGCTTACACCTATTCATCAGGCGATGGAACAACCGTTCAGCCGCAGTTTATCCACGGTTTATTGAACAGGCAGCTATTCGGTGGGGAATTGAATGCGGAAATTCAACCGAACGACCGATGGAAAATCAATTTGAAATACTCCGCTTCTTACAACCGGTTCTTCTATGGTAGTCCGCATCAAAATCCTGCAGACCCTAAGGACGGATATTTTACGGTAGTGTTTAATAACGTCAATTCGAATTTCAAATATGCCGATGTGGTTCCCATTTTGCAGAATGGAGAGAAAGACCCGAATAATGGTTTAACCACCGGTTCAAATCCGAGTTGGGGTGCTTCTAAACTTCTTGACCTCGATAATCCCTGGGGAACGGGTGATAATTACAAACACATACTGCCGCAGGCTAATCAGCCTATTAATGATTCAACGGTAAGTTTTCTGAAAGCATATTCTGAAACTAATTATACCTATGAAATGGACCCTGCTGTAGGAGAGGTGGATGTGAAATTCAAAATAACCGACCAGATTACTTTTCAGTTTGGTGCAAAGGAAAGGTTTAAGCAAGGCGCACGTTCGCTTAGTTATCATGAGTGGAGACAAAACTTTAATAACGGATTAAATACACGCCCTTATTACATAGCCGATTTTCAAACTACTGATTCGAGATGGTCGAACTTTCTTTCAGAATACGGAAGCAGTTACAAAGGTCTTGAATTGCGCAACATGACTCGTACGCAGCTGAACTCATTTATTGAAACAATGGATAGACTGGGTAATAGCAAAATGCAAAGCTTTTACATGGACCCTTTATACCAGGAATTTCCTTACTGGGTTGGTTCCAGTTACGATTACAAAGAAATTCAAAGCGCGGGTTATGTAATGGCTGACGCCACCATAGGTAAAATAAATATAGTTGGAGGTATACGATTAGAGCACACGCATCTTTACGAGCACGCTCAAGATTTAGATTATTCAGTGCCGCCTTTGTTTGGTTTCGATTCGCTTAACCAGACGTATCAAAGCTATCAACCGGTGGTTGATTCTTTTACACGCATTAATTATCTGGCGATTCTACCGAGTTTAAATATTACTTATTCTATCAACGAAAAGATGCGCTTGCGTTTTGCCACCTCCCGCACTTTTCACCGACAAAATTTTCAGGAAACAAAACCTGGTGCTGCGCTCATTAAGTATTCCGATTTCCTCTACATAAAGGGCAACCCGAATTTAAAACCTTCTTACTCGTATAATTTCGATTTGAGTTATCAATATTTCTGGGGTAATAAAGGTTTGTTTACCATCAGCACTTATGGTAAATACATTGTCAATCACATTTTCGTTACCTCTACCGGTAGCTTCGACCCGCTCACTTATTTTATTACTAAAACATATCGCAACGCAAGTAGTTCGTGGGTATGGGGTATTGAGGGCGAAATAAAAAGGAGATTCGATTTTCTTCCTGGCTTTGCATCGGGTTTTGGTATAGGTGCAAATATTACTTATTCCATTTCGCGAATGAAAGTTCCCGGTAGACCAGGTTCGCAGGCAATGGCGGAGCAAAGTCCTTTGCTCTACAATGTTGCGTTGCAGTATGAAAAATACGGAGTAAAATCTTCTATCGCGCTCAATTACAACAGTCCGTTTTTGTTGGAACTCAATTTGGCAACCTTGCCAAACGGTCATGGAGAACTGCTGCACAGCAACACCGACTTCGATGTTTTTATGGGCAAGCAATATTCACTCGACTTTCAGATTTCTTACGAGTTTAGAAAACACTTCATGGTGTATTTTGAAGCGAATAATCTTTTGAACTGGCGATACGAAGAATACATCGGCAACCCTAACCGACCGCTGCGCATTGAGTATTACAGGCAGCGCGGGCAGGTAGGATTTAAATACGAATTATAAACTAAATCAAAAACCAATAAACCATAATCATGAAAAACAAATTTACACTTACTGCCATTTTACTGCTGACGTTTGCAGCAGTAATTGCAGGCAACGGAGGCCACAAACGAAAAGTATTAATTCTGGGAGTTGACGGTTGCAGGGCAGATGCTTTGAAACAGGAGATTGATGCAGGTCATGCCCCTAATCTTGGGTGGCTTGCTGCCAACGGATTCTATACATTTGATTCGTGGCATGAGGATATTACTATCTCTGGTCCATCATGGTCAAGCATTATGTGTGGTGTTTATCATCTTAAGCACGGGGTAACCGGTAACAGTTATTCGGGCAGTAACTATAATGCGTATCCTTATTTTACAACGCACGCAAAAGAATTGGACAACACTTTTAAGTGTATTCAATACACAGAGTGGGCGCCAATGAGCAATAACGTTTATAACGATAGCTGGGATCAAAAGGTAATTGGCACAGACGGTTACTCGCAAGGAACCGGTGCAGCAGCAGTGGGCTTAATAGCTGACCCTAATATTGATGTGCTGTTTACCTACTTTGACCACGTTGATCTAACCGGCCATTCTTCAGGCTTTTCTCCGGCTAATCCGGCTTATAATCAAGCTATAGATACGGTGGATGTTCAGATTGGAAAAATTATTCAAGCAATGCAGGCGAGGCCTACTTATAATCAGGAAGATTGGCTGGTCCTGGTTACAACCGACCACGGTGGAACAGGAACCGGTCATGGAGGTGTAAGTTATGATGAGCGCCATATCTGGTGGATTGGGTATTCAGATCGCTGTGTTAAACAACAGGCTTCCGGTCCGCAAAACGCAGGCCATACAAATCCACCTGACCCAGGTCAATTAGAACTTTATCCAGTTACAAATATTGATACAGCTATCGGTCATCTTTCACCAGTGCAGGCAGATATAGCAGTAACAGCTTTACATCATTTAATTTATGATAGTGGCGTAAGACCGGAAAATCAGCCGGTATGGAATTTAGACGGCAGGTCGTGGTTATGCGAAATGGGTTTATGCAACGATAAAAACACTACGGGAATTGCAGATGTGCCATCGGTGGGAGCGGAGGTAAGTTTATTTCCTAATCCGGCTGATAGTAAGATATCTATAAAGGGCGCTGAGAGAGGTGTAGTTGAAATATACAACACCATAGGTGCTGTTTTGCTGATAGAAAGAAGTGATGCGCATAATTTTGAAATAAATATTGAGTCCTTACCGGCTGGTGTGTATTTTGCTAAAATTCAGACTGCAGATAAAACTTACACAACCAGAAAATTTGTAAAAGAATAGTGTAATTTGCTAAAAACACTAAATGAAAACACTCTTTACTTCGACAGTTGTTTTATTTTATTGTTCATTAAATGCACAAATATTTGATATTACAAGTTATGGTGCAATTGGGAATGGAACAACTTTAAATACTTCTGCTATACAAGCGGCTGTAGATGCCTGTAATACTGCTGGGGGTGGTATAGTAGAAGTACCGGTGGGAAATTTTTTAACCGCTACCGTTTTTCTAAAAAGCAACGTTACCTTACTTATTGATTCAGGAGCTACCATTACCGGATCTTCTGTTACTGCCGATTATCCCGATGTAATTCCGCTGATAAGAAGTTACACTGACCATTATCCTCAGCGCTCTGTTTTTTATGCCGAAGGACAACACAATATTGCAATTACCGGCAAGGGGACTTTTCAAGGGAATGGGTTTTCAACATCATTTTTATTGGATGCCAGCCATAAGCCGTATGGTTTTCGGTTTATATCCTGTACGAATATAAAATACGAAGGCGTTACATTACTTAACTCCGGATTTTGGATGATGCACAATCAGGATATTGATACACTGGTGATAAAAAATATTACCATAGTAAATCAAAATGTTGGCAATGGCGATGGTATTAGTATTGACGGATGTAAAAACGTAATAGTGGATAGTTGTATAGCCGACTGCAATGATGACCCTATTGTCTTGAAGACCACTTCACTTTCTTCTTGCGAAAATGTATCTATCAGCAATTGCACTGTTGGTACTTATTCAAGAGCCATTAAAATGGGTACTGAATCGCATGGAGAGTATAAAAATATTCATGTCAATAACATCATTGTTCAGTACAGTACACAAGGACCATTCGGATCTAACAGCCCGGCTAAATGTGGTATTAATCTTTCGGTTGTTGATGGAGGAAGCATGGATAACGTGCTGATAGAAAATGTAACTATGACAGGAATAAAGGTGCCGCTGATGATTCGTCTTGGAAACCGAGCTCATAAATATACTGACACAGCAGCCACTCCGGGTGTTGGTTTTCTACGCAATGTTGAATTACGAAATATTATAGCCACTGCAACTACCAATGTTACAAGTTCTGTTACAGGGATTCCGGGTTACTATGCCCGGAATATTCTGTTGAATAATATTGACTTTACTTTTCCAGGCGGACAAACCGCATTGGATTCTGATTTTATTGTTCCTGAAAATATTAGCGCAGGGCCCGAAGCAACAATTTTTGGCGATACGCTTCCTGCCGCAGGTTTATATGTCAGGCATGTCGATTCTATTCAATTTTGCAATGTTCATTTTCATGCCCAACAACCCGATGGGCGGCCGGATTATGTGTTTGATGATGTGCTACATATAGATTCTTCTTATAGCTGCATAAATACGGGCATTGCAAGCCCAATTCAAGGGGATGATATTCGTTTATTCCCTAATCCTGCTGATAGCAAGATTTCTATAAAAGGCGCTGAGAAAGGTGTGGTTGAAATATACAACACCATAGGTGCTGTTTTGCTGACAGAAAGAAGTGATGCGCATAATTTTGAAATAAATATCGAGTCCTTGCCTGCTGGAGTTTACTTTGCTAAAATTATGTTCTCCGACAAAAATTACACGACAAGGAAATTTGTAAAAGAATAAAGGTAATTAAGACAAGGGTTTCAGCGAGAAATAAAAATCGGAACCCAAAAGCTTATGAGGAAAATTGAGCTACAATAATCATTACCCTATATCTATGAAAAAAAAATCGGTTCAATTTGCTTTTATTTTAAACTTGGTCTGTGCTGCTTCTGCGGCACAAACTATCAACGTAATTGAAAAAGCAAAGATTCCTTCTATACTTACAGAATCGTCAGGAATAGAAATCACCGACCGCAATCATATCTGGAGCCATAACGACAGCGGAGGAAATCATGAGTTGTATGAATTTGATTCCACTGGCATTTTGCTGCGTACGTTGAATATTCAAAACTCAACCAATCACGATTGGGAAGAATTGGCTCAAGATAGTGCGGGTAATATTTACATAGGCGATTTCGGTAACAACAATAACGACCGAAACAATCTTGCCATTTACAAAATTTCAAATCCTGATTTAGTTGCTGGAACTTCGATTGCTTCGCAAAAAATAAAATTCACTTATCCAGACCAAGTGGATTTTCCACCTGGCGATTCACTGAAGAATTTTGACATGGAAGCATTTTTCTGGTATAATCATTCGCTTTACTTGTTTAGTAAAAACCGAACTGTTCCCTACGATGGTTTTACCAAACTTTATCAGCTGCCTGAAAACCCCGGCACTTACACCGCTGTATTGTTGGATAGCTTCTATACAGGCATGGGACCGTTTTATGTAACATCGGTTACCTCTGCTGATATTAGTCCCGATGGGAAATTCATGGTGCTATTAAGCGGCTTACATGTTTTTCTATTCTCCAATTTTTCAGGCAATAATTTTTTTGCGGGTAACGAACAAGAATTAAACTTTGCTGAGCTTACACAAAAAGAAGCCATCGTATTTATCAACGACCACGAAATTTATTTAACCGATGAACAGACAGATACGCTCGGCTTTACAGGCAAACTTTATTATGCCGACCTAAGTGATTTTATTGCAACTGATATTTCATCAACAGAAAAGGAAGATTTCGTTTTGTTCCCGAACCCAAACCATAAAGGAAATTTCGGGTTACAGATAGGCGACAATTTTATTGGTGGTGACTTGACTATTTTGAATAGTTTCGGAGAATCTGTTTTCAAATCTTTTGTATCCTCTTCTTCAGTTTCGGTTAGTTGTGAATTGTCATCGGGAATTTATTTCGTGCAGATTACGAATACAGAAGGAACGCTTCAGAAAAAATTAATGGTTTATTGATATGCAAAAAGCACAAGCGCAAAGCATTGCCGATGAAATTATCTCGCTCTTCGAAAAAAAAGGCGGAGCAAATTATTCGGGCGAAGCTGTTACGCAATTAGAGCACGCTTGTCAGGCAGCGCAGTTAGCACAGAAAGATGGAAACGATGATGAAGTAATTCTTGCTGCCTTCCTTCACGACTTCGGTCATTTGCTTGATGAGGGCGAAGAGGAAATGGATGGCTATGGAGTAAAAGACCACGAAGCTATTGGTTCAGATTATTTGAAAGCACGCAGATTCTCCAATAAAATTACAATGCTTGTAAAAGCTCACGTGGAAGCCAAACGATATTTGTGCGCGGTCAATTCCCGCTACTACGATAATCTTTCACATGCGAGTAAAATGACTTTGTTGTTTCAAGGTGGTGTTATGCGCGAAGATGAATTAGATGCGTTTGAAAGAAATCCGCTGAAAAATCTCATCATTAAAATGAGAACGTGGGATGAAGAAGCAAAACATGAAAATGTTCCGTTGCCAGATTTGAATTTTTTCAGAGGTAAAATTATTAACCACTTATCTAAACAGAGTTCTCCCAATTCTTGAGAAGCTCCCCTTGTTTACATTTTATTTACACGCAAATAACGCTCAAGTGTTTTTTATTTAATCAAGTCTTTGCATTTTCTTGTTCATGCCGAAAGATGTAGCGCATACGTTTGCGCGAAATTTTACGTCATGAAAAAACTCTTCTCTTTATTATTTATTGCTTTCTCATTAAACACATTTTGCTCAGCTTTTACTGCTGGAAATATTGTAGTGGTTCGTTTGGGTGATGGCAGTGGTGCTTTGTCAAATGCATCGGCTCAAATTTTTTTAGATGAATATACAGTAACCGGAACCTTAGTGCAAAGCATTCCGCTTCCTACAATTGCTTCGGGCGGCAATCACGCAATTACGATGAGCGGCTCGGCATCTTCAGAAGGCTCACTCACACTTTCTACTGATAGAAACTATTTGTCTTTAGCTGGTTACGATGCACCGGCAGGAGTTGCTTCTGTATCTTCCGATTCAACTATCAACAGAACTATTGCTCGTGTAGATGCAAGTGGAAATGTAAATACGACCACAGGAATAAATTTCGGTACGGCTTACAAGAAAAATAATATCAGAGGTGCGGTTACAGTTGATGGGACCAATTTTTATTGTTCAGGAAATGGTTCGGGCAACAATGGAGGAACTTATTATTTGCCTTTTGGTTCGTTTACGAGTAGTGCAGTTCAAATCAGCACCACGGTTGCTAATACACGTGTTGTAAATATTTTCAATAATCAATTATATGTGTCATCCTCATCAGGTGCTTTTCTTGGTGTAAGTAGTGTAGGCACAGGCTTACCTACAGCGAATGGACAAACAACTGCTATTCTTCCCGGGCTTCCGAATATCACAGGTGTTTCAAATTACGGCTTTTATTTTTGTGATTTAGATGCCGGTGTTGCCGGTGTAGATGTGCTTTATGTTTGTGACGATAGAACTACCGCACCTGATGGAGGTTTGTATAAATACTCTTTAGTAGGAGGCACATGGGTAAGCAACGGAAACATTACAAGCGGTGTTGGGCTGAGAGGAATTACTGCTTCTAAAACCTGTACTGCGGTAAGTATTTTAGTAACGGGTGAAGCCGGAGTTTATGGAGTAATTGACAACAGCGGATATAATCAACCGCTTACGGGAACGCTTACACAAATAGTTACCGGAGTAGCGAATACAAAGATTAGAGGTATTGCTTTTACACCGGGCACTCAAGGTTCGTCAGGTTTAACTGCTTCTGTTCAATCGTCAAGTAATGTGAGTTGCTTTGGTGCTTCGAACGGCTCTATCAATATTTCTGTCAATGGAGCAACAGGAAATCCTTCTTACAATTGGGGAAGTGGAGTAACTTCTCAAAACAGAAATAATTTAGCTCCTGGAACTTATACGGTTACAGTAAGTGACCAAGGAGGATGTTCGGCAACAACTTCAACAACCATTACAGAACCTTCTGCTGCGCTTACAGCATCGGTATCGCCAACGTCAGTTACTTGCAATGGCGGTGCAAACGGAAGCGTAAATCTTACAGCGGCTGGAGGAACTCCAAACTATTCTTATAGCTGGAGTAACGGAGCATCAACACAAAACTTAAATAATCTTACACAAGGAATTTTCATTGTTACTGTTACTGATAACAATTCATGCACAGCAACGGCTACAGCAACCATCACACAACCAACACCAATTTCTGTAACTGCAGCAGTTACGAATTTGCCATGCAGTGGAGGAGGTAATACAGGAGCAGTAAATATTTCGGTAAGTGGAGGAAATCCGAATTACACTTTTGCGTGGAGCAATAGTTCTGCTACTGAAGATTTAACCAATCTGGCAGCGGGAACTTTTACTGTCACAGTTACTGATAATAGCAGTTGCACTACCACTTTTGCTGCAACTGTTTCACAAGCTGGCACGCTTCAGATTTCACTGTAAACTGTCAGCACAATCTGGACTAATTAGGGGTTAAAGTTAATGTGGGATTTGAGATATTTAATCATCAATAAAAATCCTACAAAATGGAAGATAAGAAACAAAGTGCGAGCAGTCTTGTTCGCGAAATCAAGCGCAGAACG
>CANJRM010000060.1 GCA_947476645.1 Bacteroidota bacterium | reverse complement strand
TAAACCGTTATTGCTTTTTCATTTGCGCTGTTGCGTTCAAGCAACTTTCCGAACTGATAATAAGTAGCTATGTAATCGCTGTGTTTTTGCAGCAGGATTTCAAAAATAAGTTGCGCTTCGTTGTCGTTTCCGGCATTCACATATTCTAATGCAATAGCGTAATTCAAAAACGCATCACCGGGTTTTTGAGCTTCCATTTCTTGTAACTTCTTCAATCGTTCTTGAGCGGTCATTTTTCTAGATGCAATTTTGGCTTTTAAATTTCGCAACGCGAACTAAAGTAAATTGCCACGAATGCACGAATGCTTTTTGCAGTCCACAGATTTGCATTTTCTTATTCGTGTATTAGAGGCAGTAAGAAATAACTCAATGAAGGCTTCTTTTTTACCCAAGATTAAACGGAATCATTTAGGTTTGCCGCGCTTTAAAAAAAGGGGAGTGAAAAAATATTGTTTTTCGGTGTTCATTTTGTTTTGCGTTTGTATTTCAAATGCACAAACTGCGCTCAAAAAATTTACGGTTAGTGGTTATATAAAAGAGAGTGCCAATGGCGAAAGCATGTTGGCGGCTTCGGTGTATGTGGTTGAACTCAACAAAGGCACTAACACCAACGAGTACGGCTTTTATTCGCTCACACTTCCTGCTGGAAAATACACACTTCGTTTTACTTACATAGGCTTTGCTGCGCAGGAGAAAATCATTGATTTGAATCAGGATATTCGAATGAATGTAGAGATGGGAACCTTTGTAAAAGAAGTGCAGGAGGTGGTGATAACAGGAGAGAAGAAGGGTGCGAATGTGGAGAGTACCGACATGGGCAAACAGGAAATTAGTGTGGAAGTTTCAAAGTCATTACCCGCTTTGTTAGGCGAGGTAGATGTTTTAAAAACGATTCAACTACTGCCGGGCATTATGGCGGCTGGCGAAGGCAATTCAGGTTTTTATGTGCGCGGTGGCGGACCCGACCAAAACTTAGTTCTGCTTGATGATGCTGTTGTTTATAACACGGGTCACTTGTTCGGTTTCTTTTCGGTTTTTAATTCAGATGCTGTAAAAAATACGACTGTGATTAAAGGCGGAATGCCTGCTGAATATGGCGGAAGAATTTCGAGTGTGGTAGATGTGCAGATGAAAGAAGGCAATATGAAAAAGTGGAGTGTGTCGGGTGGTTTAGGAATTATTTCATCGCGATTAACTATTGAAGGTCCAATCAAGAAAGATAAATGTTCGTTTATTATTTCGGCACGAAGAACTTATTTGGATTTAATTCTGAAACCTATTCTGCCGAAAATTGCAGATGGGAAATATGCGGGAAACTCTTACTTTTTTTATGACATCAACGCAAAAATAAATTACCGCATCAGCGACCGCGACAGACTTTACATGAGCGGATATTTTGGTCGCGATGTTTTTAATTTTCAAGACCCGAGTGGGGTATTCAAACTCAATTTTCCCTGGGGAAATGCAACTGCAACCCTTCGTTGGAATCACTTGTTTAGCGACAAGTTGTTCCTGAACACCATGTTTATTTACAACGATTTCGGTTTCAAAGCGAACACGGGTTTTCTTGACATAAAATTCTCGCTTAACTCAAAAGTTCAGGAAGCTACTGCTAAAATGGATTTCGATTATTCGCCTTTGCTTGGTCACATGATGAAGTTTGGTTTGCAATACAACTTCCATGTTTTTACTCCATACACCGCAACGGGTAGCGCAGGAACAACCGAATTTAAAACGACTAATCAGGCGAAAAAATTTGCGCACGAATCGGGCATTTATTTTCAGGATGATTTCGAAGTAACCAATTGGTTGAAGATGAATATTGGTTTGCGCGTTTCGTTGTTTACGTTCATGGGACCTTTCTCAAAAACAAATTTTGTGCAGGGCAAAGCGGCCGATACATTGAATTATGCAACAGGAGAAAACATTCAAACCTATTGGGGATTAGAGCCGCGTTTGTCTATGCGATTTAAGGTTGACAAAAGTTCTTCGATAAAACTTGGAGTGACCATGAACAAACAATATGTTCATTTGGTTTCTTCTTCCACTACCACACTGCCGATTGATTTATGGGTGCCGAGTACGAAAGTGGTGAAACCACAAATTGGTGTTTTAGCGGCACTCGGTTATTTCCGCAATTTCAAAGACGATATGATTGAAACTTCGGTAGAAGTTTATTACAAACATTTATGGAATCAAATTGAGTATGGTGAAAGTGCTGTGGGAAATATTACCGTAGATGTGGAAGATCAATTCACTTTCGGAAAAGGATGGAGTTACGGTGCTGAATTTTTTATAAAGAAGGCAAAAGGGAAATGGACAGGATGGATTGGTTATACACTTGCATGGACATGGAGGCAGTTTCCTGACATTAACGGAGGCAAACCATTTCTTGCCCGTTATGACCGCAGACATGATTTGAGTATTGTGCAGATGTATGAGATAAACAAACACTGGAAAGTTTCTGCCACTTTTGTTTTTGCAACAGGGCAGTTGACAACTCTACCAACTTCATTCTTCTTAAACGAAGGGCAAGTGCATTATGTGTATGGTCCGCGCAACTGGTATCGTATGCCTGCTTACCATCGTTTAGATGTAGGATTTGTTTACACCATTATTCCAAAGAAGAAACGTAAAATTCCTTTTACATCTGATATTTCATTTTCTATTTACAACGCCTACAATCGCATGAATCCGTTTTTTATTTATGTTGATTCAGGAGGCGATGCAGGAGGAGGAACAGGTACCACCACAGGAAACAATACAAAGTCACTTTCATTCAGGGCAAAGCAGGCAACGCTGTTTCCTATTCTGCCAAGCTTAACATGGAATTTTAAATTTTAGAAAATAGATAAGAGATATTAGATGTTAGACAATAGACCAAACAAATTTATTCAGCATTCAGTACTTGGTATTCCGCAGTTGCTGAAGTTGTCTATCGTCTATTGTCTATTGTCTATCATCTTCTCTTCTTGCACCAAAGTAATTGATATAGAAATTCCTGATTCGGCACAGCAGGTAGTTGTAGAAGGAACCATCGAAAACAATGTTCCGCCTATCGTAATTCTTACCAAGAGCCAAAAGTTTTTCGGAACCATTGATTTGAACAACCTCGGAAATTATTTCGTTCACGGTGCAAGCGTTCATGTAACATCAAGCGATGGCTCACAAACTGAACTCACTGAATTTTGCTTGCAGGGCTTAAATCTTCCGCAAGACCAAAAGGACCTTTTGCTAGGAGCACTTGGTTTCAGCACGGTTGATTCGGCAAATATTCCGAACGTTTGTGTTTACACAGTTCCTGATATTCTGAGTTATTTTGTTGCAGGCACTTGCAATTTCATGGGCAAGGAAAGAACTACTTATAATCTGGATATTGTCGCTCCGCCATTGTACGGAAGTGATTCTGTTCATCTTACTTCATCAACTTATATTCCTACAGCAGTTGGAATGGATTCAGTTACAGTTCGTGAAGCAGCAAATGTGGTTTACCGCGATTCGATGGTTTCGCTTTATGCCAACGTAACTGTGCCTGATACTTTCGGAAATTTTCTTCGCTACAAAACAAAACGTAATGGTGAACCATACTACAATCCTAAAGGCGGAACGGTGTATGATGATAAACTATGGGTGGGTTTAAAAATTGCATTGCCTGTTGAACGCGGACAAAACCCTAATGCAGATTTTGATTTGAATACCGATGCGTATTTTTGGAAAGGCGATACCGTATCATTAAAGTGGAGCAACATTGATGCGCAGACCTATGAATTTTTCTACACCCTCGAAAACGATGGAGGCGATAGTCCGTTTTCTTCTCCTGTAAAAATCAAAAGCAATATCTCGAATGGCTTAGGTATTTGGGCAGGTTATGCTACTAAATATTACGAGGTAATTATTCCTGAGTAGTACGTTTTTATTGCTTTAGGAATATTTGAAATTCAAAATTCACTACGGAAATTTCTTTAATGCCATTGTAGAAATGTGCATAAATATTTTTTTTCAAAATCTTAACAGTTTCGGCTGTTTCTGTATTTTCACCGCCATTCCACGCTAACAATAAAACTTAAGCTTATGAAAAATTTTACTCTTTTGGAACGATGTAAAAACTTTGTTGCATCGAAATTGCTTGTTCTCCTATTTTTTGTTGCCCTACTTCCGTCTGCAAAACTTGCAGCACAATGTACGTTCAACAACACCCTTTATATAAACTATACTCCTATATATGATGGCGTAGCGCATACCGCTGATGGCTGTTTTTTTGGGGGCGATTTAATGACTATGCAGGTCGTTACCGGAGCAACGTATACGTTCTCTACCTGTTCATCTACTGCGTTTGATACACAAATAACAGTTTATAATGCGGCCGGCACAACTGTTCTTGGTTACAATGATGATTTTTGCGGGGCTAATGGTTTTTCCTCTCAGTTAACAGTTGTTGCGGGATATACAGGAACAATGAATGTGTTGATTGACCAATGGAATTGTGCTAGCAATTCAGGTCCTTGCATGCCAATGGAAGTTACTTCGGTGCCTGCTGCTATAGTACCAACCCCAACGTTACCTACTTGTGTAAACACACCAAGTCTTTCATGTCCGGCAACTGTAAATATTAGTTGCCCTGCTCCTGTAACTTATACTGCCCCTGTAGGAACAAGTCCTTGTGATGGACCAGCTACCGCTAGTTTTGCTCCCGGTACAGCTATTACAGACAACGCAAGTATCACTTCTGTGATTAACCAAAATACATTCGTAAGCGGTGGTACTTTAGGGGGTCAAATATCCCTTCAAAGTGTTTGTTTACAAATTAACCACACATATGTAGGTGACTTAACTGCAAAGTTGACTTCTCCTTCAGGAACTCAAATAACACTCTTCCACAGACCGGGCAGACCGACAGTTGGAACTTTCGGATGTGCCGGTGATAATCTTAACGTTTGTATTGTAGCAGGAACTGGAAATACGTTGGATGCTACAGCTACCTGCGGAAATGTTCCGGCTTATTCAGGTAATTACACTGCTTCGTCTGCCAATCTTACTTCGTTAAACAATGGAGGTCTTGCTAACGGTAACTGGACTTTAGCAGTTTCGGATAGTGCAGGCGGAGATGTAGGAACTTTAGTGAGTTGGTCATTAAACTTCACTACTAATACAGCTACTGTTCAAACTGCAGGTTTAGCCAGTGGAAGTACTTTTCCTAACGGAACAACTACTAACGCATTTACTGCGACTGATGGTTTTGGAAATACAGCTTCATGCAGTTTTGATGTGGTTGTTGTAGATAATCAATCACCTGTAATTTCTTGTAGTGCTGCAGCTCCATCGTTGTGCGCTACTTTTGCCAGCACAAATGTCCCGGTTAATATATTGGATGTAGCTACTGTTACTTCTACATTAAATGTATCGGGTTCAGGGCCGATTGCCGATTTAAATGTGCTTGCTCTTAATGGAACTCATACCTATGTTGCAGATTTAACTTTCTCGCTTACCAGCCCACAGGGAACCACTGTTGTTTTAGAAAGCGGCTCTTGCTCTGACCAAGACGATTTCAGTATCAACTTTGATGATGAGGCTGCCGGTGGAATTACTTGTCCGCTTAATGCCGGTAATACTGAAATACCTGCCAATCTTCTTTCTGCCTTTGATGGTGAAAATGCTAACGGTACCTGGACATTAACTATTACCGATGGAGCAGGTGGAGATGTAGGTGTGTTAAACGGATGGAGTTTGCAAATTTGCGCAACAGGGTTATCGAATGATGCAGGTCAATGCGGTGCAACGTATACATATAGTACACCAACAGCTACTGACAATTGCAGCGCAACAGTAACTCAAACAGCAGGTTTGCCAAGCGGTTCATTATTTCCTGTAGGAACTACAACAAATACTTTTGTGGCAACTGACCCTTCGGGTAATACGGCAAGCTGTTCTTTTGATGTAGTTATTGCTGATGTTGAAGCACCAACAATTACTTGTCCGGGTACGGTTAATGCAACAACCGATGCGGGATTGTGTTCTGCTTCAAACGTTAATTTAGGTAATCCATCTACTTCAGATAACTGCGGTGTAGCAACAACTACTAATGATGCACCATCTGTATATCCTAAAGGAACTACTACAGTAACGTGGACTGTTACTGATAACAGCGGTAATACTGCTACTTGTACACAAGATGTAGTGGTTACTGACGGTGAAGCACCTGTTGTTTCTTGTCCCGGAACTATCACTGTAAATAACGATGCTGGAGTTTGTGGCGCTGTAGTAACCTTTACTACTCCAACGGCAACTGACAACTGTAATGTTCCAAGTGTTCCTGCGGCTTTATCTACTACGTTTGCTGCGGGTAATAACCACAGAGGTAATATGTTTGACATTGCGGCTCTTAATACTGTTACTATTACAAGTTTTGATGCACATCCGCAAGCAAATACCACTATTGCGGTATACTATAAGACAGGAACGCATGTTGGGTTCCAAAATACTGCGGGCGCTTGGACATTGATAGGATCAGCTGCAGTGGTAGCACAACCAACAGGAACTCCTACCCCTGTTCCGGTTGCTGTGAATATTACTATACCTGCGGGTCAGACTTATGCTTTCTATGTAACTTCTACTAATACTGGTGTAAGTTTGAATTATACTAACGGTACTACTTTAGGAAATGTATTTGCTTCGGATGCTAACATTCAATTTAAAGAAGGTTCAGGATTGGAGTATCCGTTTAGCGGTTCGCCTTTCACTCCACGTGTTTGGAATGGTATTATACATTATAGCTTAGCGGGTGCGGCTTTGAGTGTTACTCAAACTGCGGGTCTTGCAAGCGGTGCTACTTTCCCAGTGGGAACAACTACCAATACATTTAGCTCTACAGATGCAGCCGGTAATACGGGCAGTTGTAGTTTTGATGTGATTGTGACTGATAATGAAGTTCCCGTAATAAGCGCATGTGCTACTGATATTTCGGTTAGTGCTGATGCAGGTGTGTGCGGTGCTACGGGAGTTGTTTTAGGTACTCCTACTTTTACTGATAACTGCCCGGGTGCTACTGCCAGCAATGATGCTCCATCCACTTTCCCTGTAGGAACTACAACCGTAACATGGACGGTGACTGATGCAACGGGTAATGTTTCGAGCCCTTGCACACAAGTGGTAACGGTAACGGATGATGAAGACCCAACGATTACCTGCCCTGCTGATGTTTCGGTTAGTGCCGATGCCGGAGTTTGTTCAGCATCGAATGTGAGTTTAGGCAATCCAACTACTGCCGATAATTGCGGTGTGGCAACTACTACTAATGATGCTCCTGTTTCATTCAGTTTAGGAACTACTACCGTAACATGGACAGTTACAGATAATAGCGGAAACACAGCTACGTGTACACAAACAGTAACTGTAACTGATGACGAAGACCCAACGATTACCTGTCCTGCTGATGTTTCGGTTAGTGCCGATGCAGGAATTTGTTCAGCATCGAACGTGAGTTTAGGCAATCCGACTACTGGCGACAATTGCGGTGTTGCTTCTACTTCTAATGATGCACCTGTTTCATTCAGTTTAGGAACTACTACTGTAACATGGACTGTAACCGATAACAATGGTAATACAGCTACATGCACGCAAACAGTAACTGTAACTGATGACGAAGACCCAACGATTACTTGTCCGGCTGATGTATCAGTTAGTGCAGATGCGGGCGTTTGTTCAGCATCGAATGTGAGTTTGGGCAATCCAACTACTGGCGATAACTGTGGTGTGGCTACTACTACTAATGATGCACCTGTTTCATTCAGCGTGGGAACTACAACGGTTACCTGGACAGTGACAGATAACAGCGGAAACACTGCTACCTGCACACAAACCGTAACCGTAACTGATGATGAAAACCCAAGCATTACCTGCTCAGCACAAAGTTTGAATACTGATGCAGGAGTTTGCGGAGCTGGAAGTTCTTCATTGACTGCACCAACTACTTCAGATAACTGCGGTGTGGCTACTGTTTCTAACGATGCACCGGTTACTTTACCTGTAGGAACTACTACTGTTACATGGACAGTAACCGATGTAAACGGTAATTCGGCTACATGCGCTCAAACAGTAACGGTAACCGATAACGAGTTGCCTACTATTACCTGTCCTTCTGCGGTTTCTACAAACCCTGATGCAGGTTCTTGTGATGCTACTAACGTAGCTTTGGGAAGTCCAACTACTGCTGATAATTGCGGTGTAGCTACTACTACTAATGACGCTCCGTCTTCTTTCCCTACAGGCAACACAACAGTTACCTGGACAGTGACAGATGCCAACGGAAACACTGCTACTTGCACGCAGATAGTAACCGTGGTTGATAATATTATACCAACTATTACTTGCCCTGCTACTGTTAGTGTGAATGCCGATTCCGGAATTTGCACTGCTTCGAACGTAAGTTTAGGAACACCAACTACAGGAGATAATTGCTCTGTGGCTTCGGTAACTAACGATGCTCCTGTTACCTTCCCTCTCGGAAGCACTACAGTAACCTGGACAGTAACAGATGCCAGCGGTAATACATCTTCATGCGGACAAACAGTAACTGTTTCGGATGCTGAAAACCCTACTATTACCTGCCCTGCAGATGTAACAACCAGCGGTTGCGGACCTACTTCGGTTACTTTAGGAACGCCTACTACTGCCGATAACTGTTCGGTAGCTACTACTACCAATGATGCTCCTGCTTTATTCCCGTTAGGAACTACAACTGTAACCTGGACGGTAACTGACGGAAGCGGTAACACGGCTACCTGTACACAAACGGTAACGGTAAATGGCGGTGTAGATACTTCACTTACTTTAACCGGAACTACTTACACAGCTAATGCTGCGGGTGCAACTTACCAGTGGTTTGATTGCACGAACAATACAAACGTTCCAAGTGCAACAGGTCAAAGCTTTACACCTACAGCTTCGGGTTCTTATGCCTTAATTATTACGCAAGGTGCATGCAGCGATACTTCGGCTTGTTTCCCGGTAGTGGTAATTGGTATCAATAACGTGGCTATGGATGCTACGTTGAAAGTATTCCCTAACCCTGCAACAGAGGAATTGAATGTGCAGGTTCGCGGAACGCTCGAAGGAACTTCAAAGGTTCAGTTGTTTGATGCGGCAGGAAGACTGGTTCGTGACCTCGTTTATGAAAACATGAACGGCACATATCCTGTTTCTTTAACTAACCTGGCGGCTGATGTTTACCAATTGCGTATTACTACTGCACAAGGTATTTGGAATACCAAGGTTATGAAGGTGAATTAAAAATACCTTCTGATTTAAAATATCTGCTTACCAGCAGGCAGGTAAAGCCCACCGAGTACTCGGTGGGCTTTTTTATTATCCTACCGCGTATAACCGAGCGGATGAATAAACTTACTTGTCCAAATCGGGCATGAGCACCTGCTCATCTTTAATAAGAAACGACAGCCGGTAAAAATCAATGTTCTCCGCCACCCAAGGGTCGCTGATTTTCCATTCTCGGTAGGTATCGTTGCTTACCAGCAGGCAGTGGTTTCGTTTTACGTATCTTATAATGAATACGTCTGCGGGTGTTTCGGCAGGCGACTCAATATATTCTACCATTTTTTTAAGCTGAGGCAAACGATCCTGGTCGGTTAGGCGATGACGAAGTGCGGCATCGTTGATTACCGTTATTTCGGCAAAACCTTTTTGCTTTAAAAAAGCCGCCATGGTAATTATATTGGCTATTTGGGGTTGTGTTTTTCCGTTGCCATGCGAGTTGTGAGCTACATTACTGCCGTCAATAACCACCTTGCGTTCCTGTAAACGATTGGTTTCAAAAAACTCACCGTCTGAATCGTAGTGTCCGTATTTTTTTACCGCTTCGCGTTTCTTTAAAAAATCAATCATTGATTCTTTTGCGGCAAAAGCAGTGGTAAACCAGGCAGGCATTTGTTTGGTATCGGCATAGCGATATTCTTCCAGTGCTTTTAGGTAGAGGTCGTTGAGTTTATTGATGGAAATTTTTTTGCCTACTTCTAATTTAGAAAGCAGCACGAGTAGAACGCATTGGTCGTGGAGGCATCCGGTTTTGTGCAGGTAGGTTAAATCAACGTATTTATCAAAGTCCTGCTTATTTCGTATTTTATGTTCGCGCATAACTTTGAGGTCTTCCATGGTGTTGGCTTCGCGCTGGAGGGCTTCGGCATAGTCAGCGGCAAATTCAAATCCTTTTTCGGTGGCTACATTAAAAGAAGCGGCATCGGCAAAACCGGCAAGGTATGCCTTCTTAAAGTTTTCGTAATTTTCAAAACCCTTTTGCATGGCATGTTGATACAGCGCATAAGGATTTGAAAAAGAAGCAGCCGATGGTAAGGTTGTATTTATAGGCATGAAGTTTTTAAAAAGCTGGTAGCCTGCTATAAACCCCGCAGCTTTTATTTTTTCGAACAGTAGTTTATCGGCTATGCCTGCTTCGGTTACCAGTTTAAAATCTTCGTAGGTTTTGTAGCCCTGTTTTTGGGCTTCGTAAAATGAAGCGGAATCGGGAAAGCGATTTTGAAGCGAAGCCGCATAGTCTTCGAGCGTTTGAAACCCCTCGGTAAGTTGCTGCATAAGCCCGCCTTTATGTGTTACCGCAAAGTGAGTGGCCTGATTGGTTTCGTTGACTAAGAGGAAAATAGTTTTGATGTGATGCTCTTCTACAAACTGTTTAAAATCGCTGAGCGAAGTAAACTCTAATTGCAGTTCGGTGCGCAGGGCTTTTACGTTGAAATATTTTAGCTCGTTTGGTTTCATAACGTTTGGGTTTTAGTCAACTGAAATAGATTTTTTCACCGGTTTTACATCATGCTGCGGGGTGTTGTTTTCCTGCATCACTATTTTTGCTTCAGGAATTTCAATAACCATTACGGGCCAGCGCTGACCGCTCAGGTTTTTGGTTTCGTACAGCTGCATGAGTTTATCCCAGGTTTCGTCTGCAATGGCTTTGCCTTCGCGGTAAAAATCCCAAATGAGTTTTACGGGCACTTCGCCCATATATACATTGATAACTGCTTGTTGATTTACCAGCCGCTTGTAATGTTCGAGCACTTCGTTTTGTTTAATAAGCATATTAATAGGAGCCGCATGTATTTGCACCTGCTGGCGAAAATGTTCAAGCGTTTCTTTAGGGCTTGCGGGCTGGTAACAGAGTTCCATCCAGCGGTCAACGGCTTTGCGAAAGTGAATGGCCAGAGGTTCTAACTGCTGCCTTACGGTTTTAAGTTCTACCGCATTAAGTATGTTGAGAGCCGGAAACGAAAAGAATTTTTCAAAATACATATTTTGAGCAGAAGATGCTGCGCTATCACGCGCACTGTACCACTTGCGTTTGTTATTGTCCTGCACCAGTAAAAACTCGTGGGTTAAGAAAAAGAGCGACAAGCCCTCTTCGGGGTCGGGCAGGTCTAAACTAAGCAGTTGGCTTGCGGCATAATCATGTTTTTCAGGTTGCTCGGGGGCACCAAGATTAGTGGAGTAACCACCCAATACTTTGCCATCGTAGATAGGCTCCAGTTGGGGCAAACCGGTTTTCATTTTTTCTTCGAGTGCTTCTCCTTTTGCTATTTGAAAAAGTGTATCCACTGCCTTTTCAAATTTTTTTTGAATAACTATGCCCTGCTTGTCGAGGTGTTTGATTTTGCGCAGGGCTTTCATGGTGCGTTTTACTTCTTCTACTTTAAGGCTCGATTCTTCGCCCCTTTGTTCATAAAATTTTTCTATCCAGGCTACCTTCTGCTCTACTTTGGGCGGGTTGAACCAGGTATTAAAACAAATATCGAAACCCGAGGTGCCTGCTGAAACTGCGTAGTCGCCTAAAAGGTACCCTATGCGCAGGGCTACTGATTCGCCCCCTTTATCAATGACTGAACCATGTGTGTTGAATACGATAGTTTTCATAAGCATGAAATTGATGCACTAATTTAACGAATACTCATTTAATTGCGTATGTGTAGACTGTATTTTTTTAAAGACGAAGCGAAATGAAATTCAGGTAAAAAAATGCCACTCCCCTTTCGGAGAATGGCACCATGAAAAGAAAAGCACGCTTTATTTCACCTCCCAAATTTCTACCTCTACTGTATTCGTAGAAGGATTCATAATATTCAGGAAAGGTTTAGAATCGGCAAAGCCGAGTTCGGCTGCGGTAACTATGCGGTTATCGCCACCATTCAACACTATACCTATTGGTGGCTCACCGGGACCTGCAATAAGCGTATTGCCAAAGTAAACAATAGCCAAACTACCAGTTTGTTCAGTCGGGTTTTTGATGCGGAACTTAGTATTAGCGGTAACCGACACATCTGCCAGCGGCACATTTACAATGGTGTTATTGCCGTTTACGTTTAACGTCTCTATTAATTCTTCGGTTCTGTAATCATACAGCAATCCAAAATCAATAAGATCGGCAATACGGTCGGGTGTGGTATAAAACTGTTGCAGCAAACCTGCATATACAATTCCCCAGTAAGCATTCATCGTAATCACGCGTTGCGCTTCGCGCTGCGTGCGTAACCCGCTTTCTTCACCTTCCTTACCCTGCTGGGTTTGTCGGGCTGTGTTGGCGAGTGTAAAAAATGCTGCTACATCTGCCTGCACGGCTACGAGTGATGGATTAGCCACGGTGTATTCCAACAGTTTATCGCGCAGGGCTTTTACTGCCAGCAGGCGCTGCTCATAAGTGCCTGCATAAAAGGGAGTGCGCTTGTTAGGGAAAATTTCCATTTCCACGGGTGAATCTTCGGGAAACAATACGCGGATAGGCGGCTCCCATGAGCGAAGCTTGTTACCCACTGTGTTCATAATAGTTTCGAAACCTGCGGTTTTACCTTTGTAGGTTCCTTCGCTTATTTCCACTGCCAGGTTAAGGGCAATGTAAGCTTCGTGGTGCACCAGATAAATGGTGTAAATGGCTTGCAGCGCAGGGTCCGTGGTTACGCGCAGTTTATCGGTAGTGTCAGTAGAAAGACTGACTGCTTTTTTGTGGCTTGTGCGGGTTTGACTTTCGAACCCGTTTATTAAAAGCCGGAAATTTTGAGTTGCCATATTTTTTTGTTTTAGGCGTTAGAATCAAATATTTGATTTGCTATAAGATGCCCGCCCATTTATTTTTCCATAAAATCAATTGCAAAAATTTGTAAAGCGGGTGCATCCAGGGGCAACAGAGATGAATTTCCCAGGGGTCTATAGAAGCTATAGAAGGCAGAGACGAATAACTTTACGTGCTATAAGAGTTATAGAAGGCAGGGACGAATGTCTTTAAGGTTTATAGAAACCATAGCAGTTAAATATGATTAGCCGTGTAAGGTATAGAAGCTATAGAAGGCAAGGACGAATATCTTTACACGCTGTAGAAGTTATAGAAGACAGAGAAGAATGTCTTTAAGCTCTATAGAAACTATAGAAGGTGCAGACGAGTTTGAGTGTGGGCTATGGAAGCCATAGAGGGCAATGATGTTCGCCCTTGTTGGTGTTTAGTCCCGCAGCTTTGTGCGGCACGTCACCAACAAGAAAAGTGAGACATATGTTGTTGGTGTTAAGATAAACTCTCCAATACTCTCCTGTAATCGTATTGCAAATCTTCGTGAAAAGTGAGAAGCGTTTTATTTATTTTTTTCAACTGCGCCTGATACAGATTAGTGAGTGCCGTGCTTTTATGAATGGGAATACCTGATTGTTTTAATTGCGAACAGAAGTGTAACAGCAATTCTATTTCAGCATTTTTAGAACCTGTGTAGCGAATGTATTTGTTAGTGGCGCGCAAAATCTTGCGCACGCTTTTTTTGATTAAATACAAACTGTTGCCTTTAGGTATTTCGCCAAAGCCGAAATCAATTTCGCTTTGCACTCCTTTAATATAAGCAGCTTCATCGTGCGCTTCGAAAAGCAAATAGGTGAGTAGTTCTTTGTTTTCTTTTTTAAAACGCGCGAGGCGGTTGCATAACTCCACCAACTCTTTAGCAGAGAGATGACTCAGTTCTTTTTTCAATTCATTAACCGTAGCAGCTTTCATGCGACCAAAGTAACGAAAGAGATTGTGTTACTTATTTCTTTTTATCTCTTTGCTCTATGTATCCAAAGTTTTTAAACCCTGCTTATGATGAAGTGTTTCAATTGCCTGAAACGGAAATTGAAATACCGAAATGTGTGGTGCAGTTTCAAAAATGGAAAGGCGCACCGTTGAAAGAAAGCTTTGGCGGCATACCTGTAGTATCGGTAGAAGATAAGCCCATGTTTGCCGAGCTCGCTGTTATGCATCACCTCATTAGCGAAGGCTGGCAAACGCGTTGGATACTGACTAACAACAGACGAAACAAAGCACCGCTTTATATTTCGGAATGGAAAGATGATTTGTATCTGAACCAAAAACATGAACCCATTGCCGATGCAAAGCTTGCTGAAATGATGAAGCGAATAGCAAAGCTCAACAATAATTCTTACGAAGGTTGCTGGGATGTGCTGGCATGGAAGCAGGGAAAAATTCTTTTTGCCGAAGCAAAAAGAAACAACAAAGATTTGACAAGCATACAGAAGAACAACTGGTTAGCCGCTGCACTTGCTTCGGGTTTAACAGCCGATAATTTTCTATTGGTGCAATGGGATTTTAATCCAAGATGTTAAGTAAAAAAGTGATGGGTAAAGGAGTAAGTTTTTTATTCTTGCACTTCATTACAATTTCACTTTTTATTTTCCGTTCTCATTCAAAGAATATGTCCAACCCAAGAGTTTCCGTCTTCCGCAAAGTAACATTCAATGCTGCTCACAAACTTTACCGCAAAGACTGGAGCGATGAAAAAAACAAAGAAGTGTTCGGTCTCTGCGCCAACGAAAATTTCCACGGACACAACTATCGTTTAGATGTAAAGATTACAGGCGAAATAAATCCCGAAACAGGATACGTAATTGATTTGAACGAACTCAAAACAATTATTCAGCACGAAGTGCACGACCGCTTCGACCATCAAAACCTCAACTTAGATTGTGCAGAATTCAAAGACCTCAATCCTACCGGAGAAAATATTGTAGTAGTCATCTATAATCTGCTTCGCGCAAAAATAGATGCGAAGTATGATTTACAAGTTCGCCTTTGGGAAACCGAGCGAAATTATTTTGAGTATCCGGCTTAAATAAAAAACCTCTCAGGTTTTTAAAACCTGCAAGGTTTGCTTATCTAAAAGTAATGTCAAAATAAACCGGCAAGTGGTCACTGTAACCGCCTACCCATTTACCCTGCGCATAAGTGCGGTTAGGAACCAAGCCATACTTTGGATGATTGAACAAAAGAAAAGGCGCATTGAAAATATGCGCACCGTCTAACCGCATGAAATAAGGATTATTCTTGTCGAGCAAATTTTGCGAAACAATAAACTGGTCGAAAATGTCATTCTCTTCTTTGTAACGAAGTGAGAATTGATTGCGTTCAGCAAGTGGCTTCATCAGATTCAGCATTACCTCGGCTCTTGAATTTTTCTTCACCACCGAAAGAATTGATAAAGTAGAATCGTTTGGATTGTCGTTGAAATCTCCCATCACCACTACGCGCGCATACTTTTCACCGAGATAAATATTTTCGATTTTGTCTTTAAGCACTTGTGCCACATAAGCGCGCTTCGCATCGCTTTTTTCTTTTCCACCTAATCTACTCGCCCAGTGATTCACAAAAAACCAAAGCGGCTCACCTTCGTTGATATAACCTTTGAGGTAAACAATCTCACGGGTTTTATCGGCTGTGTCAAAAGGGAAATTGATTGGAATAAAAGCAGAGAATGATTCATTAAGAGCGTCTTTGTTGTAAAGCAGCGCGCAATCAATTCCTCTTTCATCGGGCGAGTCGCGGTGCACCACACCAAAGTTGAATTTCTTTAAAGCGGGTTGCGCTAACAAATCTTCGAGCACTTTATCATCTTCAATTTCACTCAAACCAATCACGAGTGGCTGAATGGTATCGAGCAAAGCAGCAAGCGTTTCAGAAGTGTGTTTGAGTTTCACCTTATACTTCTTCGTGTTCCATTCATTCTTGGAAGTTGGAAGATATTCCGCATCATCCGTTCCGGGATTGTCAATCGTATCGAACAGATTTTCTACGTTGTAAAAAATAACACGGCTCGGATTTAGAATTCTGTCGAAAGTTTGATGTTGACTTTGTGCATTCAGCAGGCAGAAGAACAACAAACAGAAAATGGAAAGGGAATGTTTCACTCAGAAATATTTTTTATCGGCAATTAGTTTCAACTCCTCATCAACGCTCTGCGGAGCAAAGCCCAAACTTACTGCTTTTGAAATATCAAGCGATACATCGGCAGGTCTTGGTGCTGCCATCTTCACATCTTTTTGCGAACAGGAGAGGAGTAGTGCTTCATCCAATTGAAATGCTTTCGCAGCCTTCACACCAAACTCATAGCGCGATAATCTTTCCTTACCTGCTAAATGAATTATGCCTGAATGATTCAACAGTTTCAAAATTCCTTCAGCAATACTGCGTGCTCCGCAAATACTTCTGTATTCATCAACGAAGAGCGCAACTTTTTCTCCGTTCTTTATCTGCGAAATAAATTTCTGCAAATAGTTTGATGCACTTGCTTCAACAAATCCAAACATCAGCGGCAAACGAAACACGGTGGCTTCCGGATAAATGCGAAGCACTTCATCTTCTGCAATTGATTTCTGTTCGCCATAAACACTCAAAGGATTTTTCTGCGCATCCTCTTTATACATGCCTTTCTTGCCATCAAAAACCAAATCGCTAGAAGTAAACGCAAATGGAATATGGAAGTCGCAGCAAATGCCTGCGAGGTTTTTAGTGGCTTCTACGTTTACTTCATAACTCAGGTCTTTATTCTGCTCGCAAAAGTTTGCATCAGCAATAGCAGCTGCATGAATAATAGCATCGGGTTCAATATCGTCTATGAAATTTCCGAGTTCAATGTAGTTGCGAATGTCGCAGTTTATGGCAGTTGCATCTTTGAAATGGAAGCTCTTTGAATTAGTAATGCCATAAACTTCCCACTCGGCAGAAGCCGCACGCAACAAATGATAACCCAAAAAACCCGAAGCACCGGTGATGATGAGTTTCTTCTTCATACAGCACTAAACAATTCCGGGAATAATTTTGTAAGGAACCAAAGCGCAATACTTGTTCCAGTCTTCTCCGTATTTATTTCTGCATTTAGTATCATCTCTAAACGCACGGTGAGTTAGAAGAACAGCTAGGAAGATAACGTAGAAGAAGGGAGCGAAGAAGCTGAAGCCCGTAGCGCAACTCCAGAAAAATGCTGCGAGTATTTCAGGCACATAATGAAAGTGACGTGCAACTCCCCAAAAGCCCGAAGCAAGAAGTAGGTTAGTTTTCTTCTCTCCTGTTTCTGTAATGTAACTCGCACTGATAAGTACAGGTTCTTTTCCCCAGATTTTTGTTTTGCCATTAGAGGCGCGCACTTCCTGACGCTGATAATCTGCCCAATAGTTCAACCAAATAGAAACAAAGCCGAGAACAAAAATTACTGCTGCGAAGAAAATGTTCAACCCAATAGGATGATTGACCATAAACATAATTGGCGAAGTATAAATAGCAGGCACCCAAACCAAACATCCCCAGCAGATATAATAACCCGCGCGGTCAACCTGAATATCCATTGACTTCATGTAGCCGCTTTCCCAAATAAAAAACTTGAAAAGATAAATGAAAAGCAACGCGGCAGAAATGATAATGCTCCAGTCAGCAGTGCCGAAAATTTCTTTTTGTGCAAAGGCAAATGAAACAACTGCCAAGGACCAACCCGTCATCCCAAACCGACAGTTTGTAAACTGTTTCACATCCCATCCTAAAATGCGCGGGTACAATTCTGTGCCCCAGTAATAATCGAAAATGAAATTGCCGGTGTGTGAGTTATCGGTTGAAGAGGGAAAGAATCTTCCTTTCAAATAAAGGAACAAACAAAAAACAAGCGCTGTAAAATTAAGTGCGCCTAATAAATCGCCAAAGTGGTGGTAGATAATCCCCGCAGGAAACAAGTTGAGATACAACGAACAGAAAAAATAAATAACGAAAGTGAGCAGGTAAGAGAAGAGTCCGTTGTCAACGTATTCGGGAATATTTCCTGCCGCGGTAATATTGCCTTGGTATTTTTTGCCCGGAAGAATTTTCATCAGTAACAATTGCAGCACTGCAAAAACCCCAATCATCTTCCACGCCATTACAGAGCCGAAGAAGCGTGACAACCAAACATCCTTAATGATTTGAATAATTCCTTTCTCAATAATTTCATTTCCAAACGAAATGAATGAACCGTTGAGTTCAACATTCGTATGCCACATCAGCATAGCGAATGGCGGAGTAAGGGTCATGAGTAAAAGAGGAACAACAGTGCGGTTAAAGAAATTACTTGAGGTGGTTGACCATCCTGACATGCGCGGTATTTTTTATGCAAGAAAATAAAAGTCGAAACAATTATTGTTTTAGAATCGTGCAAGTTTGATAAACTTCTTGCTCAAAAAATCAAGAATGATAGAGTTGACTACAGCGGGTTTGTCTTTTTGCGGATAATGTTTTGCACCCGGAATTACAGCGAGATAACCGCGTTGAACGCTTTCAAACATTTCGCTCGTGTGCGACATCTTAATGATATCGTGGTCACCTGTCATAAAAAGCGCAGGGCATTTTATTTTCTTCAAATCTGCAACGGTCAAATTTGGTTCGGTGAGCAACATGGTTTTCATACGCGATGTAAATTGTGTGAGCATATTATCATTTGGCCACCCGCGAAAATTACTACGCACAAACGAATAGACCTTATCATCGTCCCATGCTTTAACCTTCTCTAGCACTTCGTGATACACAACACTTGTATCCACTTTGTAGTTAGCACCAATAGCTACGAGCTTTCTTACTTTTTCAGGATGCGTGATAGCCAGGTATAAACCGATAATTCCTCCATCGCCAAAACCAACAATGTGAGCACTGTCAATTTTTAATTCGCTCATTAAAGCAATCACATCTTCACTCATCAGAAAGTAATCCATCTTTCTATCGGTAAAAGTTGATTTGCCGTGTCCACGATTATCCATCGTAATCACTTTGTAACGTTTCGAAAAATCAACAAGTTGTTTATCCCACTCGGTCATACATTCCATTGAGCCGTGCAAAAGAAAAAGTGCATCGCTTCCGGTTCCGTAAATTTTATAATGAATTTTTACATCGTTGATTTTTGCAAAGCGGCTCGATACAGTATCAAGCTGCGCAAAAGCAGTTATTGAAAGAATAACAAGTGCAAAGCTGAGATGAAGTTTTTTAATCATGAGGAATTATTGGTTTGGAAAAATGAAAATTAGAATCAATTAAAGTAGCGTGCGCTCTTCAGGAAAGTAGTTTTTGGTTTCACACCATCGAAACGATAGATGAGTTGTATTTCGTGTGAACCTGTTTGATGTTTTCGCAATTCGCCAAAACCAAAATCATAAGCGTAACTGGCGAGGAGATGTTTGGTGATATGAACTCCCAGCATTAAACCAGCTGCATCATTCGAGCGATAAAGCACACCAACAACCACACGTTTTCTAATCGT
>CANJRM010000059.1 GCA_947476645.1 Bacteroidota bacterium | reverse complement strand
CGGCTTTTAGGTATGCCCGCGAGGCGCAAACACAAATCATGTTCCGCCACCAAGCTGCGCAGCAGTTCGTGCCCTTGTAAAATACTGCTTACTAAAACAGGGGCTTCGCGTTTGCTCTTCAGCTTTTTTAAACCTAAGCGGCTGAAACCGTTTTGGTCTTCGTAGTTCACTATACCGTAAAGCGGCACATATCCTTTTTGTGCTTTGTTGAACTGGGGCCAAAGCTTTTTTATTTCCTGCGTTTCGAGGGCGAGTGCTTCCTGCTCGGTTTGGCAAACGGTAAACCGCAGATGAAAAATCTCGCGCATAAAATCCTGCTTTTGTTTAGCAGGCGAGTTATTGGTAAAGTGACTGCTCACGCGCTTTTTCAAATTAACTGCCTTGCCCACATAAACCACCTTTCCCTTTTTGTTGAGGAAATAATAAACACCGGGCGTGTCGGGCAGCTTCTCAAATTCTGCCTTAGGTAAGTTGGGCGGCAATGCCTGCTCCTTCGAGCCGCGTTTCAAGAATTTGAAAATGCTTTCGCTGTCGGCCTGCAATAATTTTTCAAAAAGTATTACAGTAGCGGCAGCATCACCACCCGCGCGGTGGCGGTTGTTCAAAGGAATTTCCAGCGAGCCGCAAAGATTTCCCAAACTATAAGAAGCAAAGCACGGAAATATTTTTCGGCTCAGCCGAACCGTGCAAAGCTTCTTGCTGTTGAGTTCAAACTCCTGTTGCTTCAAAGCATTCTTGAGAAACGAATAATCAAAGTTGACGGAGTGCGCCACAAACACGCGATTGTTGAGCAGTTCAAAAATTTCTTTTGCCACAGCCGAAAAAGGTGGGGCGTTCTTCACCATCTCGTTGGTAATGCCCGTTAGCCCTGTTATATAATAAGGAATAGGCACCTCAGGATTGATAAGCGTGTCGTACTGCTTAAAAACTTTTTCGCCATCGTGCAGGTGAATGCAAACTTCGGTAATGCCGTTTCCCGAAGCATGACCTCCTGTGGTTTCAATATCTACAATAGCGTATTCCATACTACAAATGTGAAGATACAGAACGCAATGGATGTGCGCGGTGGGAAATAAATTTCTGTCCGAAAACCATGTGGATTAACTCTTCAACATTCTTTCGTTAATCTTTTTTTGTGTACTAAAACAAATCACTATCATTACTTAACGAATTTTTCGGAATTCGTCTTTACACTAAATCCCCAAAATTGTAACATGAAAAACATTTACATTCTTTTCCTCGCAATGTTCCTGTTCGTTTTTACTTCGCAGGCACAAGTCATGAACGGTCAGTTAGATGACATTAAAGAGTTCAGCACAAAAGTTACTGTGCCCTTTGTAATGCCCGATGGCGTAAAACTTTTTACCGATGTGTATCTGCCGCGTGTGCGCGATTCGCTCGTTGTAAATTTGGGAACTATTGATTTGTTGGGCACACCGCTCGTAACAAATCCTGTTACGTTTATTCCACTTGGTGCGCAATTGCTTATTTACGATTCAATAAACGGTCAACCCAATCCAGACCCGTATCAGTTGCCAACCATTTTTACAAGAACCCCTTACGACAAAGGTGACTTTGATGAGTTAGGAGGAATTCTTCCGATACTAGGTTACAACTATATGTTACAGGATATGCGTGGACGTTATTCATCAGAAGGTGTTTACTTCCCTATGTATTCCGATAGCTGGAATAAGAATGCTTACCATCCTTTTGGTCACGTGTTAGATTACTTAGACCCTGCCGACCCTAAATATTCAAACAAACATGAAGACGGTTACGAGTCAGTAAAAATTATTTCGAATATCACCATTCCCGGTTTGTATGAAGGCTTGCCGCATACCAACGAAAAAATCAACAACGGCTCTATCGGTATGTTTGGTGCATCGGCTTTGGGTAACACTCAGTTACAGTTAGGTCTCGCTCACAGATGTTCTGATTCATTGCCGCACTTAAAATGTTTAATGCCTATTGTGGCTACTACCGAGCACTACATTTCTACCGGTTATAACAACGGTGTTTTTCGCGATAGAATTGTAACAGGTTGGTTGAAAGGTCAAATCTTCAGCGGAACTGAAGACGACCAAATTCCACAGGATAACGACCGCCAAAATACCATTCACACTTCATACGATTACAAACTTCCGCAAACTATTACGCTTAATGGTTTAACCAGAACTTACGAGCAAAATAAATTTGAAGCAGCTAACTTGGCTATTGACCACTTTACTGCTATGCGTTATTACAAATTCGATGGCACCTTGGGCAATGCAGGATTTTATCCAAACTCTACTGGTCGTCCTGACATGGATGGTAGCCAGGCTCCTGTAAGTGCAAATGGCGAAGCGGTTGATTTTTCAACTCCCGAGCAACATCCTTTACCGGGCTTAAATTATAGCCGTTACAGTAATATTGATGTGCCTGTTCTCCATATTTTCGGATGGTGGGATATTTTTACCGAAGGGCAAATCAACAACTCTAACTTTAGTCGCGACCACCTTACAGGCACAGTTAAACGTATGCAAAAGAGTGTGATTGGACCATGGGCGCACCAAACTATTGCCAGCCGTATTTCGGGCGACCGTTACTATCCTAAAAACGTAACTGACCTTACCAAGATTGACTTATCAAACTTCAACATTAACGATGTGCCTATTAACGACATCGTGAAGTCAGATTTGATTACCTGGTTCCGTTATAATTTGAATAACAATAACGAGTTCAAAGTAGGCGAACCTAAATTCATTATTAAAGAAAGCCAAACTTGGCAAAAACTCGGAACTACAGTTTTAGGTGATGTGTTTATTCGTGTTCCAGCAAAAGATTTTGTTGTTCCGTTTACAAAAATGTTGAACTTCTTAGGAGGCAACGGAACTTTATCGGGCTTACAGGTAGAACTGAAAGTAGCAGGTATTGTTATCCCTACTACACAGGATGTTCCGCCACTTAGCGGTGGACTTAGCCAGTTTGCTGGTCACCCGTTGGATAGCATTCCCGGTAGAGATTTCTTAAACGAATGCGCTAACTATCGTTTCTATGTTCCGGGACCTGATTCAGCAGCTGATGCTATTGCGGGTTTCCCTAATAACTATCAAATGGGTAACTACTGGTTTTCAAGTGATGTGTTTCCTCCGAGCGAAAACATTAAATGGCAAAAGAAATATTTGCATCAGGATGGTTCATTCAATGATGTAGCACCAGTAGGAGATGAAGGTTACAGAATGTATGTAACAGACCCGGATGATCCTATTCTTACAGTAGGAGGAAGCAACATGATTGTTCGCTCACCTGACGGAACAAGAAATTCTCAAAGCCAAATGGAAATGACCGACCCTACCAATGCACCATATACAATGGACAGAGAAGGCGTTATTCAATTTAACTCAGACCCTATTTCAGATTCATTTACAATAGCGGGTTTACCAGTTTGTACCTTGTATGCAAAATCAAATCCGGGTGGTGTTAGCAGCGGACCAACTGATTGCGATTGGGATGTGCGTATTTGTGATGTATGGCCCGATGGACGAGTATATTTTGTGCAGGAAGGAATTGTAGGCGCACGCGGCAGAGATTGGGCTCGTGCTTTAGTTGACCAAATGGGTACCGAAGGTGCTGCTACTTATGTAAACGGTATAGAAGACCCTACTGATAAAGATTTGCCATACAGCAACATCAACATTGGTCAGATTTATGAGTATGTATTTAAGATGATGCCTATTGCTTACAACTTTGCAACAGGTCACCGCATCAGAGTTTTAATTAACTCTTCTAACTATACACGCTATCAGGCAAACGCAAACATACCTTTAAATGATGGAGAGTTCTTCCGCAGAAAACCTGGTGACGGTCAAGGATACGTTTACAACGGAGCATTGATTTATCCGCGAGTGGCAGTTCAACGCGTTCACTTTGCACCGGAGCATCCGAGCAGCATCAATTTCCCTGTTTACGATCAAAATCATCACTACAATGCTATCAAGCCTTTGGCGGTAGATTCTAAGTTTGATATCACTGTGTTTCCTAATCCAGCATCTGATAAGATTCAGGTATTTGCAAATATGCAGGGGGAACATGAGTTAGTGATTACCGATATTACCGGAAGAAAAGTTTTCACGACTACTTTTGATGATAACGTTATTCTTAACACCGAAACATTTGGTAAGGGAATTTACTTTGCTTCGGTAACGGATGTTCACAATACAAGCAATAAAGCCACACGTAAATTTATTGTTCAGTAATCTTCTTAATTCAGAAATAGTAAAAAGCGTCCCGCAATATTGCGGGACGCTTTTATTTTGAAGAGGTTGAATCTGTATTTACATTAAACTCTCTCTTAGATTTTGCCTGTTGGTTTTTTATATTCGCGCCCTCTTATGATAGCTGTATCCAATATTGAACTTCATTTCAGCGGTCGTGTAATGTTCGACCGCATTTCGTTTCTGATTAACGACAACGATAAAATCGGTTTAACCGGAAGAAACGGTGCGGGTAAATCTACTTTGCTTAAAGTGTTGAAAGGTCTTCAACCAATTGATGGTGGTGATATTATGTATCCGAAAGGAACAATCATTGGTTATCTCCCGCAGGAACTTCATTCACAATCGGACCTTACGGTGATGGAAGAAACAAAGAAGGCGTTTGAATTGGTGATGCAGTATAGCAATGAGAAGGAGCAAATCATGCACGACATGGAAACGCGTACTGATTATGAAAGCGATAGCTATATGCAGTTGATTGAACGATTGGGTGAAGTAGAACATCAGATAGAAATTCATGGTGGTTACGGGGTAGAAGAACAAACCGAACGAGTGTTGAAAGGACTTGGTTTTGACCCTGCTGATTTTGAAAAGGAAATGAAAACGTTGAGTGGAGGATGGCAGATGCGTGTTGAACTCGCCAAAATTCTATTGGCAAAACCAGATTTAGTTTTGCTCGATGAGCCAACGAATCACTTGGATATTGAATCGGTATTATGGTTGGAGAAATTCTTGAAAGATTATCCGGGTGCTATCATCATGGTAAGCCACGACAGAAGTTTTCTCGATAACATTACCACACGTACAGTTGAGGTGGGCGGGGGAAATATTGATGATTACAACGCACCATACACAAAGTATGTTGAACTGCGGAAAGAAAGACGCGAACAATTACTGGGCGCAAAGAAAAATCAGGATAGAGAAATAGCGCAGATAGAGCGAAACATTGACCGCTTTCGCGCGAAGGCAAGCAAGGCAACCTTTGCGCAGTCTTTAATTAAGAAGTTAGATAAAATGGATAGGGTGGAAGTGGAGGAAGAAGATGCTTCGGCTATGAACCTTCGTTTTCCGCACGCACAGGCATCGGGCAAAGTGGTGGTGGAAGCAAAAAATATTTCGAAAAGTTTCGGAGAGAAGTTGGTGATAGATAAGCAAAGCTTTCATATCAATCGTGGTGAAAAAATTGCTTTTGTTGGAAAAAACGGAATGGGAAAAACTACGCTCACGCGTATTCTTGTAGATGGTCTTTCGCACGAAGGAACTTTCACTCTTGGTCATAATGTAACGGTTGGGTACTATGCGCAACACGCTGCCGATTCAATGGATGGAAGTGATACCGTATTGGACGTTGTTGACAGAGTTGCCACTGGTGATATTCGCACCAAGCTGCGCGATATGCTCGGTTGTTTTTTGTTCAAAGGTGATGATGTTTTCAAAAGAGTAAAAGTGTTGAGTGGTGGAGAGAAAGGTCGTTTGGCACTTTGCAAAATGATTCTGGAGCCAAGAAATTTCTTGGTAATGGATGAGCCAACGAATCACCTGGACATGATGAGTAAAGAAATTTTGAAGAACGCTATCAATCAATTTGAAGGAACAGTCGTTATTGTTTCGCACGATAGAGATTTTCTTCATGGATTGACTACTAAAACTTTTGAGTTCACTAAACAGGGAATCAAAGAACACATTGGCGACATCAACGATTTCTTAGAAAAGAAACAGGTAGAGGATATGCGTATGCTCGCCAAAAAAGATGAAGTGAAGAAGCCCGAAGTGAAAGTGCAAAAGCAGGACGTGAAAACGCAAGATGTAAGCAAGGAGCGCGAGAAAGAAATAAAGAAACTGAAAAGCGAAATAGAAAAGAGCGAACAGAAAATTTCTGACCTCGAAACCAAAATTGCTGAAACAGATAAAAAACTTGCCGACCAATCGCAGTTCCATGAACTTACCAAAGACCCTTCTTTCTTCTCTGGTTACGAAGCATTGAAAAAACAATTAGAAGCAGAAATGGCTAACTGGGAAAAACTGAACGGGCAGCTCTAATGATGCGGATTTTTCTTCCGCATTCTGATATTGATAAACTCAACAATAAGCGAGAACAACACCGCCACATAAACAAAACCTTTGTTGATGTGAATGTCGAGCCCTTCCATAATCAGTGTAAAGCCAATCAGAATTAAAAATGAAAGTGCCAGCATTTGCAACGTTGGATATTTGTTGATGATTGCGCTAATGGCCGTGCTGAATTGTGTCATCACGAGCATGGACACTACCACCGCTGCCATCATTACGGTAACGTGCTGTGTCAATCCGATGGCTGTAAGAATAGAATCAAAAGAGAACACCACATCTACGAGTACTATTTGAAGAATTACTGCGGAGAATGCAGCTGTTGCAGCACCTGTTGGTTGTTCATGGTGGTTGCCCTCAACCTTCGCATGAATTTCTGAAGTTGATTTGTAGATGAGGAAGAAACCACCAAGAATTAAAATCAAATCTTTAAAACTTACTGCGGCAGATGCTTCCGGTTCTGTGGCACCCATTTCTTTCAAAATGCTTTCAATAGGTAAATGAAATAGCGGTTGTGTGAGCCCGATGATGTATGAAAGGAACATCAGTAAAACCAATCGAACGCCAAGAGCAAATAACAAACCCACATTGCGCGCATTTTTTCGTTGATGCTGCGGAAGTTTGTTTGCAACCAGCGAAATGAAAATGATATTGTCAACGCCCAAAACAATTTCAAGAAAGGTAAGCGTGAGCAAACTAATCCAGGTGGCGGGGTGGGTAAAAATTTCTATGCTGTAGTCCATGGAGTGAAAATAAAAACTTGGGTTATTCTTTATACTGCGTGTAAACCAACGCAGCACTTAAACACAATACTGCACCTACAACACCACTCAAGCGCAAACCAAAATCATTGCCGGGGTCTTTGCCGTAAAGTGTGAGCATTGCAAAAATCATAATGCCCATTGTTTGTCCGAATTTTTGAAACAGCGCGCGCATACCGAAATACATTCCTTCATTATTTTGTCCCGTGCGTTTTGCATCGGCTTGCGCAATATCGGCAATAACAGTATTAGGTAAGATGCCAAGAAACGAATCGGGAAGGCCGAAAATTACCATCAGCATTACGCCTTGCAAGAAAAGTGAAAAAGGAAATTTTCCGAGGTAAAATATATTGCCAAACACACCTACCATAGCCACAAAACACAAAATCATCATTCGCTTTTTGCTGAACTTTTTCTCGGCAATATTTACGATAGGATAGAAGATGAGCGTAACCACTACCATTATTCCCATCAAAATTGTTCCTGTGCTTTCTTCCTGAAGCAACAACGATTTTGTGTAATACATTAAACCGGTAGTTATAATTCCGATACTCATAAAATAACAACAGTCTGTAATTGCAAACACCAAGAAATTTTTATTGCGAAGCGCCTTACCCAGCGATTGCCAGATTGATTCTTCATTCACCGCAGGGCTGCAATATTTTTTTTCATCAATAGCAAAAGCCGGAAGTGCCATAGCCACAGCTCCAATGCAATTCATAACAATGATAGCGTATTGCAAACTCTGCATGCGTGAGGTAATCACCATTGAATGTTCAAAGGCATCGGCAAACATTGGAGTAACTGAACTAAAAGCAGCACCTATAATAAATCCAACGGCTTGTGCAGTACTCACATGCATTTTACCGCCTTTGTAATGTCCCAGTTCGGCAATAAGTGCGTTATGCGGAATTACATACAAGCCAAAACTGAAATAGTAAAACAACTGAACCGCACACAGCCACAAAATATTGCTCGTGCTTTCTCCATGCACTGGTGGAAAAAAAAGCAGTGCCGAAAAAAAACTCATAGGCAACACCGCCCAACGCATTAATGGAATTCTTCTGCCTAATGGGTTTTTGCTTTTGTCACTGAATTGCGCAATGAGCGGGTCAACTACGGCATCAAACAATCTTCCGCTGGCGAGAATGATGGCGATGATGTTGAACACTCCCAGATAAACTGTTTGGGAAACTAAATTGTGCATTCCTGAATTAGAAGGAGGCAGATAGAAGTAGAGCAGATAAACGGTGATAATGTTGATAGACAAGCTCCAGCCAAAACCGCCAATGCCGTAGTAAATTAGTTTTCGAAGTGGAATACGTTCCGGTTGCTGCACAAGTGTAATTTATCAAATACCAACAAATGAAATCGGCAGAAGTTTGTAAGGAACAGGAGTAAAAAATAAATTTCAAAACTATGTAACCACTTACATAAATACTTTTACTTTAGTGTCATGAGTAAAACAGGAACCGACTTAATTAAGCATTTAGGCGAGTTAGCTTTTGCCACCCGTTTGAAACGATTAGCAGAATCGCTACAAGCAGATGTAGGGAGAATCTATCGTGAAATGAATGTAGACTTTGAACCCAAATGGTTCACGATGTTATACGCGCTTTACCATAACGAGACAATGAGCGTGATAGAACTCTCTAATCTTTTGAGACTTACGCATCCTGCCATTATTCAGTTTGCTGAACAGATGCAGGAGAAAAAATTGGTAGCGTTTATAAAAGACAAAACTGATGCGAGGAAAAAATTAATTCAACTCACACCTAAAGGCAAGAATATTTTCGAAGGCATTGAACCTATACTTCATGAAATAGAAATTGCGAACCGCGAATTTTTGCGCGAATCAGGAGTGGATGTCCTCGGTGTTATTGAGAAGATGGAAAAGCAACTCGAACTAAAGAGTATGTATAAACGAGTGAACGAACGACTTGCAAAAAATTTCCGGAAGGAAATTGAAATAGTAAACTACTCCCCCAAACTGAAAGACGATTTCAAAAAGTTAAATGTGGAGTGGCTCAAAAAATATTTTACTGTGGAGCCGATTGATAAGAGAGTATTGAGTAATCCGAAAAAGGAAATCATAGACAAAGACGGAGAAATATTTTTTGCTCTTTATAAAGATGAAGTAATAGGGACTGTAGCAGTTAAAAAAACTTCCCCTAAAACTTTTGAGATTTTAAAAATGGCTGTAACAGAAAAATTTCAGTCAAAAGGTATTGGGAGATTGCTGATGAACAAAGTGGTTGATTACGCTAAAAGCAAAAAAGCAAAATCGCTGGAGTTGGACACAAGTAGAAAATTAGAAGGAGCAATGAGGCTCTACGAAAGTTTTGGTTTCAGAATTTCTGATGAACAGGGAAGTGAAAGCTACGAACGCTGCACCGTAAAGATGTCGATGGACTTAAATGCTTTGTTCTTCTTGTTGCTGCTCAGTTCATTTTTATTAATGTGGTATGGTGTAATGTTCAGTGCGCATACTGCACCGGCACAAAATGTTTTTACAGATATTCTATTTAAGGCAATAGAACACATCGTGAAACCGATGAGTTTTAAAACGCAGTTTTAAAAGAGATAAAGTTTTGGAGAGATAAAAATTTCGGTTGCGGGCGGACTTTTGGTTAAGATGCTTGCTTACATCGTTCTTTCATAATCAAAAGCAGCAAGCTATAGGTTATCGCAAAATCGTACTTGCCTTAAGTGCCGCACCGCAAACCGTTTTCGAAATTAAAGAATTGTCTTTCACTTTTTCTTCTGGTTCTCATTGTTCAGTTAGTCAATATTTATTCCGATAGTTATGTTCAAACTTTTGCTCATTCCTTTCATTGCTGCTTCAACCGTTTTAAGTAAACCTGTTGAAACAACCACTGCAACAATTCGCTCAATTGAAACAACAAAAATTTCAATTGCATCTAATTCTTCAGCCCCTAAAATTGATGGTAACCTGGATGATGAATGCTGGAAAAATGTTTCGGCTAACACAGATTTTATTATCAGCACACCAACATTCGGCAAGCCATCTTCTTTTAAAACGGAAGTGAAAATTATTTATGATGATAATGCGATTTACATAGGCGCTTATTGCTACGATAGTGAGCCGAAGAAAATACAACGCTTACTCACTCAGCGAGACGACAATGGAAATGCCGATTGGTTTTCGATGGGCTTTGATACTTACAACGACAACATCAACGGTTTCCGGTTTCAATTAAGCGCAGCGAATGTGCAGAGTGATGCGCGTTTATCTCCGGGCAGTTTTGATTTGAACTGGGATGCGGTTTGGTTTACGAAAACAAGTTTAACAAGCGATGGATGGATAGCTGAAATAAAAATTCCCTTCTCGGCACTTCGTTTTCCTAAAGCAGCTGACCAAACATGGGGCTTGCAGTTTTCGCGCTATGTGCAACGGTTAAATGAAATTTCTTCTTGGAGTCCTGTGAATCCGCAGATAGACGGAATAGTAAATCAATGGGGCGAACTGGCACATTTGAAAAATCTAAATCCGCCTCTGCGTCTTTCTTTTGTTCCTTATTTGACTGTAGGTTTTTTGCGCGAGCCGCTTTCAGTGGCGAACCATACTTTTGATAACCACAAAATTTTAAATGGCGGGTTGGATATTAACTGGGGAATCAATGAAAGTTTTACGTTGAACACAACTCTTGTTCCCGACTTTGGGCAAGTGCAAAGTGATAGTAAAATTTTAAACCTTTCTCCTTTCGAACAAACGTTTCAGGAGCGCAGACCATTTTTTACAGAGGGAACAGAGTTGTTTAAACGCAAGGTTGGTTTATCGCCCGGGCAACTTTTTTATTCGCGAAGAATTGGACAAACGCCTACGCGTTACTATGACATTCCCTACACAATAGCAGAGAACGAAGAAATTATTTCCAATCCTTCTGCGACACAACTTTACAACGCCACAAAAATTTCGGGAAGAACTAAAAGCGATTTTGGTATCGGATTTTTAAATGCTGTTTCTGCTCCGATGTATGCGGTGATAAAAAATACAGATGATAACTCAACCCGAAAAGAGTTGACCGAGCCGTTGGCAAATTACAATATGCTGGCGTTCGATAAGTCACTAAAAAATAATTCGCGTATTGGTTTTGCAAACACATCTGTTATTCGGGCAAAGGGTTGGCGTAATGCAAATGTGTCGCAATTTTTATTTGACATACGCGACAATACCAACACATATTCGTATAGCGGTTTTCTCAATTTTTCACAGTTATATGACAAAACAATTTCTGTAAAACCTTTGTTTGGTGGCTATGCCGATTTTATTGCCAGCAAAATAAGCGGCAACTGGAGGTATGATTTTGAACAGTATTTGATTACCGACAAATACGCCCAAAACGATTTGGGTGTGTTATATCACGGCAATGAAGTTTCTACTTTTCTGGGTTTAAAATATTTTGATTTCGAACCAAAAATGAAATTGAATAATTGGGATTTGTATGCCAGCATTCAATACACATCTCTGTATAAACCATACGCGTATCAGGATTTCACCATCAATATGGGTGCAGATTTTACATTTAAAAATTTTTGGTACATCGGTGCATTTGCGCAAACCAAACCGGTTAAGTATTACGATTATTACGAGCCGCGTGTAGAAGGAATGAAATTCCATCATCCGTTATTTGGCTTCATGAATCTGAATGTCGGAAGTGATTATCGGAAACGATTTACAGTAGAAGCCGGTTTTGGTTTTGGTGAATCGCCTGTGCCTAACGACCCATATTTTGAAGGAAGTCTGACTCCTAAAATCAGAATCAGAGACCGCGTTACACTTTCGTTTACTGCATTTGTAAGTAAGGACTGGAAAAATTACGGTTTTGCTACTTGGGATAATGATGGCAATCCTGTTATTGGTGCGCGACAAACCTATGTAACCACCAATACTTTTACCGCGCAATACACGATTACACCAAACATGTTCACTAGTTTTTCTGCGAGACATTATTGGAGCAAAGCTGTTTACTTAAATCATTACCTTCTGGATGAAGAAGGTAATATTCACGAGCGTGCATTAATAGAAGGAACCAATCGCAGTTTCAATAGCTGGAATATTGATTTTGTGTACGACTGGCGTTTTGCACCCGGTAGCGATTTGATTGTAACCTGGAAACAATTCATTTACAAAAGCGATAATGATGAGCGCGGAAATTATTTTCAGAACGTGCGCAAGACTTTTAATACACCACAAACTAATTCGGTTTCGGTTAAGCTCGTTTATTATCTGGACTATCAGCAAATAAAAGAGTGGGATGATAAAAGGAAAGCCAAAAAGAGAAATGTCTGAAAAATAAAACGCTCTTCGAAAATTTCCGAAGAGCGTTTTTACTTTGATGAAGTGAAAATTATTTCACCACATTAAATCTGTTTTGTTTTAAAATATTTCCTTGTGCATCAGCAATACGATAAATATAAGTGCCGTTTGCAAATTCAGAAACATTGAGAGTAGTTTTTTGACCGTTCAAATTATTTGCAGAAACAATCTTACCTGTGATGTCACAGATATAAGCGTGGAATCCTTCTGTGTTTTCGTCAGTAGAAATTGTAATTACATCAGTTGTTGGATTTGGATAAACGCTGATGTTTAATTTATCAGCAACTTCCTGAAGTGCGCTCGGTAAAACATGATAACCAAATATTACTGCGTCTAATTGCAAAGTAGAGCCTTTGATTGGTTTGCGATTGCTGGAGAAAAATTTCAAGCCAAGCGTATCGGGAGTTGCAACAGTATAGAAACTGGTAAGTATTGTGCCAATCAAAGTCCACTGGCTGGTTGTGTCTAAAAATAAACTTAATGTGGATGCACCACCGGTGAAAATACCAACACCATTTTTCTTCAAAGTAACTGACATAGCAGCGGTATCAGTTCCGGGGCTTGTGTATTTGTAACCAATGAAAATAGTATCGGGTTTAAATGCAAAAGGTATACCGGTGAAAGTTGGATTAGGGTTAGCCACACCTGTTCCTACCGACAATAAACCACCAACAACTCCATATTGAGGTGCTACTGAAAATGAATCGGAGATTACTCTTACAGATGCAGGACCTACAATAAAATCAACAGAGTCTCTTTTGCAATGATTTAAATCTATCCCAAAAGCGGCATCGTAAGAACTCCATCCATCAGGAGCAAATTGAGAAGTTGTCCAGTTATCGAAACTGGCATTAGGAACTTGTTGTGCGTTTGCTGCGAAAACTGCCACAACCAAAAGAACGAGAAGAGTAAACTTTGTTTTCATTTTGATGATATTTTTTGTGTTTAAAAATTTTGTGGCGCAAATCTATAAATGCAAGTTATACAGCAAGAAAAAAACCAAATTTTATGACTGTTTTCTTGAAATTATGACAATTCTATGACAATTGGAGCTTGTGCACTATGAAAAAGTGAACTAAATCTCTTTGAAGGAAGCGATGATTTTATTGATGTCTTCCTTGAAATGAAGCTTGCGGTCTTCGCTTCGTGTCCAAATACTGAGGTGGTAAATGTTCTTATTGCCTTCAAAAATTACTTCACTGAAATAAATATTCTCATTATTCATTTTGCCAAAAATTTCTACGCGCGTTCCGCGTAGTTGACTTGTGTTAACTTCAGTAGAATCAGAAACCTGTGCGCCAGCCATAGATTTACGTAACACATTTAAGTTGTCGTTCATTAACTCTGGGTTCGTACGTTTTAATTCGCCTTTAGGAATAGCTTCTCCTATAGCATAAAAGTTACGGAAATGATTCGCGTATTGAAAATCGGCTCCTTCTTTTAAACTCTTATCTTCTTTCATCCAACTTGGAACTGAGATAGAAAATTTATTAGCCGCATTGATGGCTTGATATTGGTTACTGTATTTGCACGAGGAGATGATAGATGTTAGACAATAAACGATAGACAGTACAAGGAGAGAATGCTTTTTCATTGCAAATATTTTTAGAAAGCGTGAAAGTAATTTTTACGATTTGTTCTTTGAATGCAATTGCTTGCGCAATCTTTTTGCTCTCAAATCGGGGCCATCATGACTCCAACCCGGTGGATAGAAAATGTATTTGAGCTTGTACGAAAATTTTGGAGCGCGCTTTACATCATGCATTATATCAACCAATTCATGCGAAGCAATTTTGAAGAGATTATACGTGTTTATGTTTTTCGTTATTCCGTAAACAGGTTTTTCATCTGCTCTTTCTTCAACAAATGTTCCGAATATTCTATCCCATATAATTAAAATGCCCGCGTGGTTTTGGTCTAGGTAACGAACATTCGAAGCGTGGTGCACGCGATGGTGTGATGGCGTATTGAAAATAAATTCAAACCACTTCGGTAATCTTCTAATCAATTCGGTGTGCACCCAATACTGATAAATAAGCGAAATGCTCATCATCATTAACGTCATCAGCGGCTCGAAACCGAGAAGAGGCATCCAAATCCACCAGATGTACTTATAAAATTGTTCGCCCCAACTTTGACGAAGTGCGGTAGCGAGATTCAGTGTTTGTGAAGAGTGATGATTCACATGTGCCGACCATAAAATTCTTATTTCATGACTCAAGCGATGATGCCAGTAAAAAGTAAAATCATCGGCAAATAAAATAAGCACCCAAGCCCACCAATACCAGCCAATATTGAAAATGTGGTAACGATTAAAGATGATAGTGTAAGTGCCAAAAGCCAAACCCTTCATCAAAATATCAATCACCAAAGAGCCAAGCCCCATGCCTATAGAAGAAAGTGCTTCTTTCTTTTCATACAAGTCTAATTTCTCTTTCCAGTTAATGTAAAGTTCTGTGCCAATAGCAATGAGAAAAAACGGAATGGCATATATGACCGGGTCGGTGAGCGGGTCCATGTTTTTGAAAATCTGGAGAAGCATGTTATAAGGTTTTAAGATTCAGTTCCTTTGTAAATTTCGTAAACCAAAGCAAAGAAATAATTGCCACAACACTTGACCCAACAGCAACCGCTACAAAAACCGAACTGTCTTTCAATAAAAAAACCAGAACCGCACTCACAGCAATTACGCGTAAATATTCCAACGCTACCACCCATCTTCTTCGTTCAAATATTCCTCCAATATTCAACAGCGAAAAAATAATAAGTGAAGCCACAGAAATTTTCAACGTCCAATTTTTATTGAATGGAGATTTTGATTCTACTATTAAAAATGCAGTAGTGCCGAGCAATACAATCACAAACTGAACAAAAGCGTAATTGGTTAAGCCCGATGAAATCTCCGTATTGTATTTGTGGAATGTTTGCGGAGTAACTTCTTTCAATGGTTGAACACCGCCTAACTCTTCGGGTTTCCATCCTGGCATTTTGAACATCATCAAAAAGAAATTTTTGACTTTGTGCACATGAAAAGCTTCTTTGAATAAATCAATCCAATATTCGAAATTTACCCAAACCGGATTCCAGCTATTGGTTTGTTTGGTGATTCCGTAAACAACTTCTTCTTCCTCAAGTTGAAACGTTCCGAACCAACGATCGAAGATTATCAAAGTGCCACCGTGATTGCGGTCAATATATTTTGGATTTACCCCATGGTGAACACGATGATGTGAAGGTGTATTGAAAACATATTCAAACGCAGGATTCATTTTGCCAATGAGTTTAGTGTGAATCCAGAATTGATAAAGTGTTTGCAGCGATGCGATGGTAAGAAACGCAGCAGGAGAAAAACCAACAACTGCCAGCGGCAAATAGAAAGCCCAACTAAAAGCTCCTTGCAACCACGCTTGTCGTAAAGCAACAGTCAGATTGTATTCTTCGCTTTGATGATGCACTACATGGCTTCCCCACAAAAATGCAATTTCATGTGCTAACCGATGAAACCAGTAGTAGAAAAAATCAACTCCGATAAAAAGCAGAGTGAACGTGAGAACGTTGTTTTTAATTTTCCAGATGGAATGGTCATACAGATATGCATAGCCGATAAATGTGAATGTCTTCAAAAAAATTCCTGAAACCTGCGAACCGATTCCGCAACTCAAATTGGCAATGGCATCGTTCATTCGGTAATAACTCAGGTTCTTCATTTTAGCTATAAGCAACTCAATGCCTATGAGCAAAAAGAAAACAGGAATAGCAAAAATGATTAGGCTCATGTTTTAAAATTGATGCGTGAAAGTAGTGAATACTGTAAAACCTTTAGTGACTGAAGTCATAAGGATTTTCCCCTGAGCAAACCTATAGAACGCAATTCAGTCCTTCAATATTTTGCCTTCCGAACTTTATTTCGGAAAAATCTTCCCAAGGCTTTTATTACACAATTTTTAAAACTACCGTTTCGTTTTTAAAGCATACGGTTGGAAATGGCGGGAGTGCAAAGTGCGGTGAATTCCCTTTGTCATTGGCACTTTGCTCCCGCCTGCAACCGTTGAATTTATTCTGAGCCAAAATTTTTTCACATGGAAATTTCAAAAATCATTTCCGTTTTTCTTTTTCTGTTTCCCGCATTTTTATTGGCACAAGAAGTAGAACAACTTCCATGGCAGCAACGAGACCGCAAAGACATGAAGCCACTCGACTACGAATACGTGCGCGAAGCCGATGTAATGTGGAGCAAAAATATCTGGCGCATGATTGATACGCGCCAAAAAATGAATCAGCCGTTTGCGTATCCGCAAAAACCACTGATTCAAATTATTCATGAAGCGGCTAAGCGAGGCGACCTCGCAGTGTATGATCCCGTGGTAGAAAATGCAGACCAGTTCAAAAAAGTGATGAGACAGCAGGAGGTGATTCACATTGGAGTGAAAGACGACACTACTTTTCAAACCAATGTGATGGATGGAGAAACCGAAGAGCAGGTGATAATTCATAACGAATTGAGTTGGGATAAAATCAAGAAGTTTCGCATTAAGGAAGTTTGGTTTTTTGATGATAAACTTTCAGCCATGCGCGTGCGCATCCTCGCCATTGCGCCTGTTATGGAAGACTATGATGCCAATGGAAATTACCGTGGCGATATGACGATGTATTGGGTGCCGTATGCTTCGCTGCGCGAAATTTTAGCGAAGGAAGAAGTCTTCAATCCGCAGAACGATTGGCAGCATTACAGTTGGGAGGATTTATTTGAAATGCGGAAATTTGAAAGCTACGTTTACAAAGAAAGCAACGTGCACGACCGCACTATTTCGGAATACGCGAGCGGAGTGGATGCGCAATTGGAAAGCGACCGCGTGAAACAAAATATTTTTGAAATGGAGCACGACCTGTGGGAATACTGAGCCGCAAATTCAATTAGTTTCGCGCTAATTGTCTAACCAACCAAGCGCAAAAAGTAAATGAATATTGAGCGGAAGCAAATGAAGTATGTGGCAATTGCCGCTTTGTTATTCATCATCTATTTTCTTTTCAGAAATACGCTACTTTATTTTTTCTTCGAAAGAGCTGAGAAACGCATCGAAGAAAAATATCGCGTCAACTTAAGTGTAAGCGATGTTCGGTTTTCTTCTTTTGATTGTATTGCGCTCAAAAACTTTTCAATAAAACCTGTTGATGCCGATACGCTTTTGCAGGTGAATGAAGCTGAGCTAAATCTTTCGTTGTTCGATTTGCTTACAGGTAAAATTGGTTTCGATGAAGTGAAAATCAATGACGGAACAATTACGGTTCACAACGAAATAGAAAACAGCAACATCCGTTTTTTAAAAGCGGTGAACAAAAGTGGAGCACCTAAAGCAACTTCGCCCCTCAACTTTTTTGAAACGGCAAATACATTAACTGCAAAGATGTTTCGTGTGTTACACACTTCATTTTCTGTGAAGAATGTAAGCCTTACTTATTCCGATACAGGCAGCACACAAAATGTTTTCATTCCCGAAATGAATTACGATTTGAAAAAAATCAGCGGCTGTATCATCAACAAACTTTCAAACGATACTATTTCACTCAGCGGAAATGTGGTGGAGAAGAATAAGCGTTATCAGTTTCAAATAACCCAAACGGCAAACAATTCCTATTTGCCGTTTCTAAATGCTGTACACGGATTGAAATGCAAGTTCAAATCAATTGCTGTCAATGTTTCGTTACAGAAGAAAGGAAACGGCTTTGAAGTTTCTACTGATGTAGAAGCCGAAAATTTCTTTCTGAACCATTGGCGATTAGCAAAGGAAGATGTGGTGTTTTCCAATTCCACTTTCAAAGGTGTATGGAAAATTTCTACGCAATCCATTGAGTTGGATTCAGCATCTGTTATTCAGTTGCAGAAAATTTCTGTGCATCCATATTTGTTTTACAGCAACTCACCTCAAGAAATTTTTTCGCTGAGCATTGCCATGCCCGAAACTGTTTCCGACACATTTTTTAATTCGTTGCCAGGCGGCATGTTTCATACAGTCAAAGGAATTTCCTGCACGGGGACACTCGCTTACGATTTAAAATTCGACATCAACACACAACAACCCGACTCACTTACTTTTCTTTCGGCTTTGAAGCGAAAGAACTTTCGCATCAATCATTATGGCGAAGAAACTTTTGAACGAATTAATTCTTCGTTCACCTATAACGCTTATGATGGTGAGCGATTGGTTCGGCAGATAATAGTAGGAGAGGAGAACCCCGAATTTGTTTCGCTCACGCGAATCAATCCGTATTTGGTTCATAGTGTGCTGCAATCAGAAGACCCATCGTTTATGTTGCATCGCGGCTTTTTGCCCGAAGCTTTTCGCGAATCCATTATTAAAAACTACAAGGAGAAACGTTTCGCGCGTGGCGGCAGCACTATCAGTATGCAATTGGTGAAAAATGTTTTTCTCAATCGCAACAAAACCATTTCGCGCAAGGCGGAAGAGGCATTGATTGTTTACCTGATTGAAAATCTTTCGCTCGTAAGTAAAGAGCGAATGCTCGAAATTTATTTGAACGTTATTGAGTGGGGACCGAACGTGTATGGCATTTACGAAGCGGCACGTTTTTATTTTAATAAAAATCCGCAGCAGTTGAATTTGCAGGAGAGCATTTTTCTGGCGAGCTTAATTCCGCATCCAAAATTTTTCAAGTATCAGTTTGATAAAGCAGGAAACATTCGACCAACACTGAATGATTATTTCAGAATTCTTTCGCAGCGCATGTTGTATAAAGGATGGCTTACTGCCAATGATACCATTGGTTTAAAAGCCGATGTAAAATTGAAAGGCGCTGCCTTGCATTTTATTTTGCCAAACGATTCGATCGCTGCGCCTTTGAACGAAGAAGAAGAAATGCTGGAATGAGTTTTTGCAAACCCGATTCACATAAAATTTTTTGTGTTTGCATAAAATGGAACTGCTACTATATTTGTTGAACAAATTTTTAACCCCTCTAAAAAATTACACATGAACAAAGGTGAACTCATCGACAAGATTTCTAAAGATGCAAAAGTTACAAAAGGACAGGCAGGCGATGCGCTTGATTCTTTTCTTAGTGCTGTAACGGGAACGCTGGCAAAGGGCGGCAAAGTAACGTTGGTTGGTTTCGGAACTTTTTCCGTTTCTAAGCGTTCGGCTCGCAAAGGCCGCAATCCGCAAACCGGAAAAGAAATCAATATCAAAGCAAAGAAGGTTGCCAAGTTTAAAGCCGGCACCGAGCTTGCAAAAAAAGTAAACAAATAATTTTCTCCAGAGAATAAAGCCCCGATAGCTAAAACCTGTCGGGGCTTTTTTAT
>CANJRM010000058.1 GCA_947476645.1 Bacteroidota bacterium | reverse complement strand
TTTTGTTGGCCCAACTGGATTCGAACCAATATACACAGTACCAAAAACTGTAGTCCTGCCGTTAGACGATGGGCCAATGCTTGTTTTAAAGCGGACGCAAAAATAAACATCTCGAATACTTTTGCAAATGGTCAGCGAAATAAAGAACCCCTAAATCCCCTAAAGGGGAATTAAAAGCCAAATACAAAAAGGGAGAACCGCTCTGTTGCTATGAAGAAATGCTACTTCTTATTTTGCCAATGTTGTAATTTTATTTGCTGCCGCTGCAATTTGTGATGCCAACTTTGTGATTTTGGACGCCAACGCTCCCGTTTGTGATGCCACCGTTGTGGTTTTGGGTGCCAAGGTTGTTGTTCGTGATGCCAACCGTGGCGTTTTGGATGCCACCGTTCCCGTTCCGGATGCCACCGCTGGCGTTCTGAGTGCCACCGTTGTTATTTTGGATGCCAACGCTGAAATTTGTGATGCCAACTGCGGGGTTTTGGATGCCAACTTTTTTAATTCGGATGCCAACGTTGCGGTTTTGGATGCCAACCGTGAGGTGAATTGTCATGGAATTGTCATTTTTTCGATGAAATGAGTTGTTTTTGGCTTAGAGATTTGGAATTTACTGTGTGCTCACTTTATTTTTAAAGTCGAAGGCGGAGTGAGTGGTTTATTCTGACACAGTAAATACAAAATCGCATGGCACAGTTAAAGCAACCCATTATTATCGGTGGTTTTGAAACCGAACAAAATCAGCGTATTTGTTTAGCCGATGAAGACGGCAAACATTTTTTTTGCCTTTATAATATTCTTTATGCGAAGGGCGATGGTTGCTATACTACTTTCTATATGGTGGATAGCAGGAAGCCCGATGAGATTAAAGCGATAACGACCTGCCATAATCTCGGCTACTATAAAATGCTTTTACGTTTTGGTTTCGGGCAGGCGAATCAGCGGATTGTTTTTAATCTGGTTTATCTTGATTGCATTACAAAGAGTAATGAGGTGGTGTTGAAGTATAAGCATGAGTTGATACAGGTTACACCTACGTACAGGGATGAGTTGTATGAGATGTTGAAGATTGATGTGGGGTGAGCCATTTCTTCATTTAAGTTCTTTTGGCTTGAACCAAAAGAACCAAAAGTTCAAGGCTGTGTGACTTTTGGCTAAAAACTATTCTGCTTGCCTAAACTGCCCAAACTCGCGCATCAAATTTTGTAGTAAACAGTTTGTTTTGGTTGGCGCTCAAACAGTGTGCAGTTTTTAACGGCAACCAGAACAGTTTTTTTAACGCCAAAATTCACAAGGCCGTTGGGAAATACCAATTCAACAAATCAGATTTTTAGTGAAGTGTGGGAAATATTTAGTGGGGATTGATAGATTTTTAGTTTGGTTTTAGAGTGGTTGTGGTGTGGTGTAATGTTGTGTCAACAAAAACAAAAAGCTATGAACAGAAAAGACACAAACCGATTGAACATGGTTGACAGCACTGTAAGTTACTGCGACCTGAACGCTGCGGACACCGCAGGAATTCCCGCCTTTGCAACAACAGTTACCGCGATTAAAGCAAAGCTGGTATTGGTTAATTCGCTCAATCAAATAGGTACGGGAACTTCGAAAGGAGTAACAACCGATACGAATTTGCTGCGCAAGACAATGACGGATTTAGCACTGAAGTGCGCGAACGCGACTAAAGGTTTTGCGAATTCGACCAATAACAATACGCTGAAAGCGTTGGTGAATTTTTCGAAGAGTAAACTGGATTCGTATAGCAAGGAGGATGTGGATGATGTGTGCGAAGGGATACATGATGCGACTAACGCAAATATTGCGGGAGCTACTAATTACGGAGCAACAGCAACCGATGTAACGGATTTGCAGGCAGCGATTACTGTTTACAGAACTGCAACACAAAACCCGCGACAAGCGATTATAAGCAAGAGCCAGGCGATAAAGCAAGCGATACAAATGGTGCGTGAAGTGGTTAGTGATTTGTTGGTAGGTCAACTCGATGTGATGGCGAATACGCTGCTGCTTTCGAATGCTGATTTTGTGAACGGGTATCATCAGGCAAGGGAGGTTATTGATTTAGGTTCGAGCAGCGCGAAGGTGCGCGGAACGGTGAAGGATATTAATGATGTGCCTTTGAAGTTTGTAGTGTTTACGATTTATGAAACAGGGACTGCAACTAAGGTGGCGGAGGTGAAGACGGATATTAAAGGAAAGTATGCCGCTACTAAGCTGCCCGCTGGTAATTTTGATTTTGCGTGGACACTCAGCGGTTATAAAACCGTGAAGGAAACGGATGTGCATATAAGCGCAGGAAAAGACCTGCGAAGAAAGATTGTGATGGATGCAGCGATTACGCGCGAAGGGGATTTGGCGATGGGGATTTTTGCAAATATTGATTTGACGGGTGTGGGTGATACTATTACACAGGTAACTATTACCGCCAAGGACAGCCCGATGCATTTTTATGCTACTAATAATCCTGCAAGTGCAGCGGGTGTTGTTTTTTTAGAGGTGCCAGCAGGAATGAGTATTACGAAAACAATAACGGAGTTTGCTACAGCGGTTGGATTTAGTGGTGTGAATACGTTTTTGAATGTTCAGAATTCGGGAGTTGTGGCGGGACATTGGGGGATTACGTTTGAGTAATGTGAGAATGTGAGAATGCGAAAATGAGAGAATGAATACAAGAGCCGCGCGGTGCGCGGCTTTTTTGTTTGAGCAAACTACGTTTATTCCGTTTTTATTTTGGGCAAATAGAACATCACCTTTTTTTTCTTTTCGTCAACTTCTTTTGTTTGGCAATCCACCACTCCTCTTTCCATTTTATCAAATTCATTTGTGCGATACAGCCACTTATTTTTCGCAGATATTTCAGGCCATACCAAGGGAGTGTTTAAATCTGTTTCATCCACTACAGGAGTGCTCACTTTGTGAATTTGTTCTTTTTCGACAGTATCCCTGTTAAACAGAGAACGAAGTAATTTTATAAGACTCATCATTTTACCTGTTTAATGTGTTTAGCTAAAATGCCTCTATTGAAGCTTTGTTCTTTTGAGCCGAGGTAAGTTACAGCTACTAATTTTCCGTATTCATTAAACACCGGTGAGCCGCTGGCACCGGAGGCAACAGGAGCGGAAAACTGTATGTAATAGGTAGCGGGGTTTTGTGTGAAGTTGCCTTGGGTGGAAGAGCAGTTTAAAACATTGTCTTCGTTTACTGCCAGAGCATCGCCCATTGGAAAACCAATAACATAAGCGGCCGTGTTTACCTGAATTTTTGTTTCGTCTGTTTCTGTTGCACCGGTGGAAATAACAGAAGTGTTTGGAGGCAGATGGTGTGAATTGATTTGAAGCGAAGCTAAATCAATGTCTTCTCTGTCTGCAATTTTGTGAACTGAACATTCGATTCTGTTTTCGGGAGAAAAGGTTTTACCGTTTGGATAGATATATACTGTTTCTAACTCACCATAAAATTTAGGGTCATCATCGCCATAGCCTTTTTCGCGCAGGACGCGTTTGATGGCAGGTTTGATTTTGGTGAAGAAATAATCTTTGAGGTTGTCGTGCTGCCAAGGTTCTACTACATGGTGATTAGTGATGAGCGTGCCGTTACTATCAATGAAAAATGCGGTGCCTTCGGAGGAAAGCGGTTGCAATCCGCTTTTAGTTTTATTGAAACCGATTTCTTTGTCGGAGTTTAAACCAAAGTAAATGTCGTTGGCTTTAGTATGGATGCGGATATAGTATTTGACCTCTACCATAGCTACAGCGTTTTTGTAGCGGTTGTAAATTTCGTTGGGTGTTAGAGGAAGTTCAACTTTGGCGGTGTTACGATTAGACAGAAAATTAAAGGCAAGAAGCAGAATGCCAACAGCGGCTAAAGCCGCTATTGCTTTTAACGCATGTTGCTTGATGAATTGAAATGCAGGGTTTGGTTTGTTACCGATGCCATCGCTTGGAGCGATTGCATCGGGAGTTGGTTTTTCGATTTTGCTCCAATCCAATTTTTCTATTCCGCCAAAGAGAATTTCGTCACCGTATTTCATTTCGGTGGTTTGATTGTTTATTTTTTTGCCGTTTACTGTTGTTCCGTTAGTGCTGTAATCCTGCAACAGAATTTTGCCGGTATCGGTAACAGTTAGTTTGGCGTGGTCGCGACTGCAAAAGTTTGTGGTAAGGATGATGTCGGCTTCGGGATAGCGACCAATTTTGTATTCTTTCATTTAGAAGACAAGATTATTTTTTTACCGAATGGTTCTTGTCTTGTTTAGTTGTATTCCAAAACTTTAAAAGTGCCTCGTTGTCAATGAGCATTTGGTGCAAACGTTCAGCAGGTGATTTGGAAAGCCAAATTTTTAGTTGGTAATCGAGAATGTGTTTTGGCGTGTCGGTCATGGCTAAATTAAATCAAAGGTCTTTAAATTGAGTTTATCAATCCATTCACGAATGTAATCTAAATCGAGATTGCCGCTTGATAAAATTGATTTGATGTCTTCCATTTGAACGGCAGATTGGTAATCCTGAATCCAAATCAGTTTTGAGAGCAACAAGTCCTCGGCACTTACCACAAAAATTTTCTTGTCGAGATATTCAATCTCTTTTCTGCGGGTAAATTCTAATTGACGGAACGGTTCATTTTTGAGAATTACGAAATCGGCTTTGTAGCCCGAAGCGTGGTCAATTACATTGAAAATGCTGTGGTGAGCTATGGCTTCTTTTACCGCATCGGTATCGCAGTAGTAGCCGTCTTTGAAACAGGCGGTGAATTTTTCTACATCGCTTAGTTTCAAATGCACTACAAAATCGAAATCTCGCGTGGCGCGTGGGAGAGTATAAATACCCATTGCTACGCTACCCGAAAGCATGTAGGGAATTTTAAGTGTGTTGAGCGCATCAATAATTTTGAGGAAGAAGTTGAGCATGGGGCGAAGAAAAGGAAATTAAGATTTAGTTGGGGAGGTAATAGCCACAGGGTCCCGAAGCGGAGACCCTGTGTGGACGAAAGATTTTACGGTGGCCAAGGATGATTTATTGAGGTGTAAGATTAGGTTAGTAAAATTTTTAGAAGCCATATAACAAAAGCAATGAAATACCTTAATGGGAACATCAAAAGGATCAGGATAAAAACTAGAGGTTTGATAAGATGGAAATAATATGAGTTATCCTTGTCCCTGTGCGCTAACAAATTATATTTTAACACCTCTCCCCACGATTCAATAAATGCTGTTTCAAGTAGGTAGCATTTCATGTAAAGTGCACTATTTTTCGATAACGAATAACACGATTCCAAAGAACTAACAAAATCTTTGTAAGATTTTATCTTTTGCATTTTAAGGTATTCATTCATTAAATAGTAGTCATCCCATTTTTGTTGGTATATCTGATCATCATGTTTTTGGAATAGAGCATTATACTGGTAACATTTATCATACATAAAGTTAAAGACAGTGATTAATGAATTATCCGTTAGGCGGTCATTTAATATCTTAAGTGTTTTATACTTAGAAGTGAAAGGTCCGTCTTCATATGGGTCTGGAGTTAGCAGATAAGGGTTTGTAGATGTAAAGAACCAAGATTCAAAATTTTGTTCATTGACATTTACAGGATTGAAGTAACTCAGATTTCTATCGTTCTTATTGTAATTATCTACTGATAAGTTTAAAACATACTCCTTCTCTTTTGTTGTGGATTCGCGTTTTAAATAATTGTAGAACTTGGTAAAAGACTTAAGTGCATTCTCTTCTATTTTAGGATAGCTGCGTAATTCTCCGCGTAGAGCCATTACATAAATATCAAACAGTTCATCAGCTACTGATGTTACCTCAATTTGCGCTTTAACGTTTGAAAGAATATGTGAATTTGAGTGTGTAAAAGATGAATTAAACATCTCTAAACTCAAACAATTTTCCCCCGAATAGCGGTAAATTATATTACCTAATTCATCGGATTCTTTTTCTATTTTATTTAGTTCTTCTGAAACTTTGGATAATTTATTTTCAAGAGATTGGACTCTGTATTTACAATATAACGGGTAACTAAATTTTGCGCTATAAAAAATTAACACCATTAGAACACCTGCAAAAATTAAAAGAGCCGACTCTCTGGCAAATATTTTCTGTGAATGCGCTTTCATATCAAAATCAAACAAACCTGCCACAAGGTTTTTCAATTTCCCTTTCTTGATTTCAGATAGGTCTGTTTTCTTTTTAAAATCTATGACCTGAGTTTTCTCCGAAAAAGAATCTCCACTTTGTTGCAACAACCCTTTTAATTCAGTAGCAGATTGAGGGCGAAGATTTGTTTCGCGCAAGAAACAGCGCGTGATAATTTCTTTGAAAGGTGCGTGTAAGTTTTGTGTTACAGTGCTAAGGTCTTTGTTGAGTATGTTGTTTATGATTTGCGCGTTACTTAACCCTTGTGTGGTTTTGCCAAAGGGGTGAGTGCCTGTGAGTGCTTCGAGGAGCATAACGCCTACGCTCCATACATCGCTTGCAGGGGTAATGTTACCCGTGCTAAAGAATTCGGGAGCCATATATTCTACAGTGCCAACGAGTTGGGTGCTTGCGGCTGTGGCATCGGTGCGCTTGGCAATTCCAAAGTCCGTAATTTTTGCGCGGAGTTTTTCGCCTTCGCTAAACAAAAGAATGTTGGTTGGTTTAAGGTCGCGGTGAATAATGTTTTCGCTGTGCAGGTAGGCAAGTCCTTCAATAATGTCTTTTGCTAAATCTTCTATGATGCGGTAATCGGGTGTTCCTTTTTTGAGCAGGTCGGCAAGTGTGCCATTGTTGGCATATTCTAAAATACCTACGTGGTAAGCGATGGGTTTGCCGTGTATATCGCTGCTGCCTGTGTTTACTTCATACGCTTCAATGTGTTTTACAATGTTGGGGTGGTTGAGTTTTTTGAAGCGTTTTATTTCGTTGATGAGATTGTATTTGTCATCGGCTGTGCCTTGTGATATTTTGAGAGCAACGAAGATGTGGTCTTCGGTATCATACGCTTTGTAAACTTCGCCAAAGCCGCCTTTGCCGAGCAAATCTTTTTGCGGGTCGTAAGTGAAACGCTTTTTAAAGGATTGTAGAGATACTTCCATAGGGTTAAACGTGTGGGAATTTAATTAAGCACTAAGCGATACTGATGTTTAATATTTGCGTTGTAGAAGCTACCAAAAGAATCTGCTGCCTTGAATGATTCCCAAACAGTGATGGGAACGCCCTGATGAAGATAATTTCCTTTGTCCGTTTCAATGATGAAATAGCCATCTGCGTTATTGCAACTATAAAAACGGGCTGCTCTTATCCAACTGCTCTTGCTTGTGTTTGCGTTATCGGTAAACTCAAAATCCGCACTTTCTACTGCACTAACTGCTGCATCGTATGATGCGAATGAAGATGGTAGTGAATTGCAACTTACTGTTCCGGTTGCTACTTCACCCTGTGCTTGTTTTTTGCTGTTTGAATTACAAGAGGCAAGGAAGAGGATAGAAATGAATGCAAGTTTTTTCATGAGTTTATGTTACGCCTGAATTATTTGAAAAGTAAAATTATCTCTCGTCTTTCCTTCGCAATGAGAAAAAATATTTTGCGCTTTTTCTTCAAGAGTGTTTTCAGTTGTTAGTTCAGCGCAAAGAATTTCGTTGGTGATGTTTTCTAAAACTCCATCAGAACAGAGAAAAAAGAAATCGCCCTTTTGAATTTGTGTTGATTGAATCCCCTGAAAAGAAAATTCGATTTCTGTTTTTGTGCTTAGTGATTTTGTAATGTAGTTGCGAATGTTTTTCAGCTTCTCTTCATCAGTGTTGCCTTGTTTGCGTAGCTCGTTTACAAGTGAGTGGTCGTCTGTTACAAAAAGAATTTGTCCATTACGAATTTGATATAAACGGCTGTCGCCAAGCCAAGCAATGATTGCTCCTGTTTTGTCGAAGGCAGTTAAAGCAACGGTTGTTGCCATGCCTTTCATTTCGGGATATTTGTTTTCGGTCTCCTGAAATTGTTGAATGGTATATTGGAGTGCTTTGTTTAAGTATTCGCAATCGTAAACTGTCGCGGGGTTTTGTTTGAAGTAGTCGGAGAATGACGAGCAAGCGAGTTTGGAAGCAATGTCACCATAGGGAGAACTGTCAACGCCATCGCAAACAATGAAAAGATTTTCACCTTCAAAGTGAAAATCTTTGTTGGTGGGTTTTGAGCCGGGGTTAGTGTAAGCGACAAATTGCATTGAGGATAAATGTAAAATACAAAATGGAAAGAGAGGTTCGACCCCGATAGGGTCGGGGTTTTTGGGGTGGTTTGTTGTTTTCTACAAACAGGTTGCTCCGCTGGAGCAAAGACAAAATACCAAAGGCAGAGACGACTGTTTGTATTGGCTGTTGGGATTCGGGTTAGGGATAGAGCGGAAAGCCCGCAGCGAGGAACGAGCGAGGACTTGAAGCGATAGCCCGACCGCGCGCTCCCGCTTAGAGAGTGCGGGACAAGTTCTGGTGCGGGAACCCCATAATTTTACTGCTTTAAACTTTGTTTATACTTAGGAGTTTCGGCTTTTGGCTTACGTGTATTTTAATACTTTTACCCCCGCCTCGCCAAAACCATAGTGAATAAATTATTATGGCAAGAACGGGCAGGCGCCTCAAAAAAAATATCAATGCAAAAATTTAAATTGCTTAATAACATCTTCGGATGGGTTTCTTTTGTTTTTGCCGCCATCGTTTACACCATGACCATGGAAAGCAGCGGCAGTTTCTGGGATTGCGGAGAGTTCATTTCAGGTTGCTTAAAACTACAGGTAGTTCACCCACCGGGTGCGCCTTTCTTCTTAATGCTCGGCCGCATCTTCACCCTCTTCGCCAGCAATGCATCGCACGTAGCGCAAACCGTTAACTTCCTCAGTGCCCTCTCTACAGCGGGCGCAGTGCTCTTCACCTTCTGGACGGTGACAGCCCTAGCACGCAAAGTAGTTATCAAAGATGGCGCATACACCACAGGGCAAATCATCACCGTTCTCGGTGCGGGTTTAATAGCAGCAGGATGCTGCACCTTCCTCGATTCACTTTGGTTCAGCGCGGTAGAAGGTGAGGTTTACGCCCTTTCGCAATTCTTTATGTCGTTCATTGTATGGGCAATTATGAAATGGGATGCCGATGACAGCAAATATGCCGACCACTGGTTGGTGTTGATTGCTTACATGACAGGTCTTTCCATTGGCGTTCACTTGCTCAGTTTGCTCGCCTTGCCTTTCATAGCTATGGTGTATTACTACAAGCGTTTCAAAACCACCGTTACCGGTTGGTTGATTGCCGTAGTTTCGGGCTTTGCTATTCTGGGTTTATACATGAAGTTCATTATCTCTTTCACGCAGTCGTACCTCGCGGGAATGGATTTGTTTTTTGTAAACACACTCAGTTTGCCGTTTAACTCGGGCGTGTTTTTCGGAGTCTTGCTGGTGCTTGCCGTGCTTGTTTTCATTTTGCGTTACACACACAGCGGCAAAGACATGGACTGGAACATTGCTATGGGTATTGCTGCATTCTATGTAATCCTCGGCTTCATCATCAGCGATAGCTTTACGGCTAAATTTGTTCGCGTTCTTTTCCCTGCGGGTTTATGGCTTGCAAAAAGATATGGCTACGAATCAAGAAGACTGCTGAACATTGGTGTGCTGGCGATTGCGTTCTCTTACATAGGCTACATGAGTTACCTCATGGTGCCTATTCGCTCTATTGCGAACCCCCCCATCAACATGAACCGCCCTACCGACCCGTTCAGTATTAAAGCATACGTTGACCGCGAACAGTATGGTGACCGTCCGCTCTTGCGTGGTCCCGATTACACCGTTACATCAAGCGATATTATTGACTATGTGCAAACCGGAGAGCGTTGGGTTAAAGACGAAAAGAAAAAGCAATATGCTTACGGTGGACCAAAGCAGGATTACAAATTCCGCGATGATGTCCAAATGCCTCTTCCGCGTCTCGGCTTTTGGCAGGAAGAAGGAAAGAAAGCAGGTTACCGTGCCTGGCTCAATCCTGAATACAACGTTATCAACCGCGAAACAAAAGAGATTTCAAAAACCTTTCCTCCATCGGGTATGAAGCAGGCAAATGATTATGCTGCCAGCTTAAACAAACAGGCAGGGGCGGGAACTTATGTAGTGAAAGATGCTATTTCATTCAGCGATAACCTCGCGTTCTTTTTCAAGTATCAGATTGGCTACATGTATTTCCGCTACTTCATGTGGAACTTCTCAGGTCGTCAAAACGATGTTCAGGGAACTTACGGTAACGATGACGGAAGATGGATTTCGGGAATTCCTTTCATTGATAACTCGCATAAATTCTTCACACCCGAGTGGCCGCAGGAGAATCTTTCGAAAAGCATGAAAGCCAATAAAGGACGAAACATGTTCTTTATGATTCCATTTATCATCGGCTTAATAGGATTGATTTATACCTTGTTCAAAGACGAGAAAACTTTCTGGCTCATTCTTGTTCTATTCGGAACAACCGGATTGCTTCAAATATTTTATCAGAACGAACCGCCTATTGAACCGCGCGAAAGAGATTATGCCATCGCCTGCTCGTTCATTACTTATTGTATGTGGATTGGATTTGGTGTAGTTGCACTGATTGAATTCCTTCGCAAAAAGTTGCCTGAAATTCCAAGTGCAATAGCAGTAATTCTTTTATGTGCAAGTGCTCCTTTCCTGATGGGTTCACAAGGTTGGAACGACCACACACGTCACAATCGTTTTACCGCGCGTGACTTTGCTATTGATTACTTAGAAAGCTGTGCACCTAATGCTGTACTCTTTACACAGGGCGATAACGATACTTATCCGCTTTGGTATGCGCAGGAAACCGAAGGTGTGCGCCCTGATATTCGCATTATCAATCTTTCGCTCCTCGGTGTTGATTGGTATATCGAACAGTTGCGTTACAAAACAAACAGTGCACCTCCGTTGAAGATGAGTTTCACGAGTGAGCAATTGGCCGGCAGTAACCGCGATGTGGTTTACTATCGTCAGGACCCTCGCATTCCTGAAGCGGCTTCGGTTGATTTGAAAAAAATCATGCAGTTCATAGCCAGCGATAACGAGCGCGATAAAACGCCTCTTCGCCAAAGCGGTGAGTTGGAAAATTATTTGCCTACGCATAATTTCTATCTCGACATTGACCCGGTTAAGGCGCGTGAAATGAATATGCTTTCAAAAGACGATGACTCGTTGATGGTTCCGCGCTTACAGTGGAGCATTGATAACAGCGCGCTTTTGAAAAACGATTTACTCACGCTCGACATTGTTGCCAACAACATTATGGAACGCCCTATTTACTTCGCGGTGTCTGTGGCACCTGAAGCGTATTTAGGCTTGTCTAAGTATTTCCAGTTAGAAGGTTTGACTTACCGTGTTGTTCCTAAAGTGAACGCGAGCAACTCACCTTACAACGCGCCTGTGCGCACCGATGCCATGTATAATAACATGATGACGAAATTCAAATTCGGAGGAATTACCGAGAACAAAGACATTTATCTCGATGAAAATGTTCTTCGTATGACGGTGAATATTCGAGGCAACTTCGGTCGTTTGGCAGAAGCATTAGTAGCCAAAGGAGAAAAAGAAAAAGCAGCAGAGGTAATTGATTACTCATTGAAAGCAATGCCGGCAGATCGCGTAGAGCATTCAGTATTTGATTATTCATATCCCGAAGTTTATTACGAAGCAGGTCAAAAAGAAAAAGCAAGAAAGCTGTTGAATGAAATGCTCGACAAATCGAAAGATGAGTTGAACTATTACAAAACAGTTTACAACTATTCTTTAGCACAGGCACGCGATAATGGTGATATGGGTTATTACAATCAATTGCAACAAGGAGCATTCTTAGAGCGCAGAGAAGTGCGTGAAGAGATGTTCATTATGCAGGAACTTTCGATGGCGGCTAAGAAATACGAAGATGCCGAGTTTGCTTCGAAGGTGGAAAAAACATTTATGGATTACCGCATGAGCTTCGTGCAAATGCAGAAACAATAACAGCACTTTGGTGTAAACCAATCAGGAGCCGTAGGATTTATTTTTTCTCCTACGGCTCTTTTTATTTTAGCATCTCTTTAATATGAGCGAACAAAAACAATACTTCTGCATCTTCGGTCGTCAGCCTGTTCTTGAAGCGTTTGCCGCAGGTAAGCGTTTCGATAAAATTCTCATTCTTAAAAACGCTGGCGGAGAAGAAATGAGTGCTATTGAAAAGAAGGCACGTGAAACCGAATGCCCTGTTCAGCGTGTGCCGAAAGAAAAGTTAGAAAATATTTTACAGAAGTATTCGAAGTTCAAAGAAGCGAATCATCAGGGCATTGTGGGTTTCCTTTCCATTATTGATTACTACTCCATTGATGATGTACTTCACCACGCTTATTCAAAAGGCGAAACTCCTCTCCTCTTGGTTCTTGATGGCATCACCGATGTTGGAAATTTCGGAGCTATTGCCCGCTCAGCAGAATGCCTCGGTGCTCATGCGGTTATTGTTCCATCCACCGGTTCGGCACAAATAAATGCAGAAGCTATGAAGGCAAGTGCTGGAGCACTCAATAAAATTTTTGTGTGCCGCGAAAGGAGTTTAGTTACCGCAGTCAATTATTTGAAAACAAACGGCATTAAAATTTTCGGAACAGAAATGAAAGGCGCAATGGAAGTTTCGAAAGCAGATTTCTCTGTTCCTTGTGCTGTGGTTCTCGGCTCTGAAGGTGATGGTGTTTCAAAAGAAATTTTGAAGTTGTGCGATGAGCGAATAAAAATACCTATGAGCGGCACTACAGAATCGCTCAACGTTTCGGTAAGTGCCGGAATTATTTTGTATGAAATAAGCAGAGGCAGAAGTTCCTCTAGCAAATAATTAAACCGCTTTTTATCTCGGTAAACTAGCCGATACACAAGGTGCCATCAACGAATCAGCAGGATGATTCATGATGTGTTTGCCGATTGCCGTTTGAATAGCCGTTTTAAAACTGTTGTCAGAAAAAGTATCAGGGCAATCCACTTCCGTATCATTCTTTATTACCTGAAAAAACACATCGCCAGTGCTGGTGATGTGACCGAGGATAGTTCCTGCGGCAATAGTTTGATTAACAGTCACCATAATATTCTGTAGACCCGAATAGTAAAGCGAATAGATAGAATTGGTTTTATACAGCACGGTAACCGAATTTGCAGAAACAGCAGTTACTGTTCCTGAGCAAGCTGAATTCACCGTCAAGTTAGGGTCAGTTAAATGAACAGTGTAGCCTTTACTAATTTCAGATGTAGTAGGAACTGTTCCACCGAAAGGTGTGAAGAGTGTGGTAGAAGAAAAACTTACGATTGGATAAGATAGCGTAGGCGGAGTAGTATCCTTCGGGAGAGCGTCAATAGGATATTTAGTATTGCACGAAAAAGAAACGAAACACAAAACCAAGAGCATAAAAACTACTTTTTGCATGAAATTATTTTTTGTGCAAATTATGAAAACGCAAGTGTCTAACACACAGAAAAACGTATCATTGTTCACCGACAAATCATGTCATTTTCAGAAAAAAATATTTTAGAACCGGAGAAATGGATTGACCGTTATGGCGATATCCTTTTCAATTACACCATTACGCGAATCAACAAACGCGAAGTGGCAGAAGACCTGGTACAGGAAACTTTTTTCTCGGCTTACAAAGCGCGTGAATCTTTTCAGCACGAAGCTTCGGAGAAGACTTGGCTTATTGCTATTCTGAAAAGAAAAATAATTGACCACTACCGCAAGAAGTCAACGCAAAACGAACTCAATATTTTCGACAAAGATTCGAAAGATGATTTTATGAATCACTTCTTTGATAAAGAAGGCGGATATGAAGGTCATTGGACAGATTCCTCTTCACCACAGGAATGGCGGAAAGATTTTCAAACGAGTGTAGAGAGCGATGAGTTCAATGCTATTTTGAAAAATTGTCTCGGCAAACTGTCAGAAAAAACAAGTGCTGTTTTTACTTTAAAGAATATGGAAGATTTAGATTCGGACGAAATTTGTAAAGAATTGCAAATTAGTCCGTCTAACTACTGGGTGCTGATGCACCGCGCAAAATTGCAGTTGCGCGAATGCATGGAAAAGAATTGGTTTTTGAAATAGATAATAGACGTTAGACAAAAGACTATAGATAATACAAATACACTGCGGAATGAATTTGTTTGAAGCTTTGAAAATGACTTGTAAAGACGCAAGCTACCTTCACGAAAAAAAGAAGGCAGGCAAGTTGTCATTTACTGAAATGTTCGGCTTGAAAATTCATTTGCTGTATTGCAGTTTATGCCGAATGTTTTTCAAACAGTTAGATGAATTGGAAAAACATACGCATCGTTTTTCTCAATCAGAAAAAACAATCGCATCGCTCGATGCTTCGTCAAAAGAAAAAATGAAACAGGCGTTTGAGCAGGAGTTGAAAAAATGATTTCGGCAAAACACTAGTTGTAAACCATTTGAATAAATTCGCTCAACAAAATTTCGTTATGGCAGAAGCAATACGACTCGGCAGAATGACCGACACTATGGAAGAAGGTTTCCTGGCTGAACTGAATGTGAAAGCAGGCGACAAAATTAAAAGTGGCGATACCATTGCCGAAGTGGAAACCGACAAAGCCACACTTCCTCTCGAATCTTATTTCAACGGAACTATTCTCCACGTAGCTGCAAAAAAAGGTGACACGCTAAAAATTGGCGACCTAATAGCTATCATAGGAAAAGAAGGAGAAGATTATAGCGCATTGCTGGTGAAGACAGAAGCTGAAAGTCCGAAGTCCGAAGTAAAGGCAAACAATAAAGTTGAAGTTCAACAAGTAGTTACTAATCCGGAACCCATAACCAATACCGATTCAAGAGTAAAAGCATCTCCACTTGCGCGAATGATTGCAAAAGAAAAAGGCATTGAGCTTTCGAATGTGAAAGGCACAGGTGAGGAAGGAAGAATTACTAAAAAAGATTTGGAAAGTGCCGATGGGGGCGGTGGGGGCATGCCTGCTTTCACCGGAAAAGAAGGTTCACGTGATGTGCGCGTGAGTCAAATGCGCAAAACAATCGCTAAGCGATTGCTTGAAAGTAAAAATGGAGCTCCGCATTTTTATTTGACGATGGATATAAACATGGATAATGCTGTTTCCATTCGCACACAACTCAACAATGTTTTGCCTGCAAAAGTTTCCTTCAACGATATTGTAATTAAAGCCGTAGCTATTGCTCTTCGTCAAAATCCGAACGTAAATTGTTCGTGGCTCGGTGATACTATTCGCTATTACGACCATATTCATATCGGTATGGCGGTAGCTGTTGAAGATGGTTTGCTGGTTCCTGTTATAAAATTTGCTGACGGAAAAACCGTGCAACAAATTTCTGTAGAAGCAAAAGCATTAGCTGCAAAAGCCGGTTCTAAAAAATTATTGCCCGCAGAAATGGAAGGCAATACGTTCACTATTTCCAACCTCGGTATGTTTGGCATCGAAGAGTTCACCGCTATTATCAATCCGCCTGATGCCTGCATCCTCGCTATCGGAGCAATACGACAAGAGCCATCTGCAGTAAACGGAGAAATAAAAATTGCGAGTAAAATGAAAGTGACGTTAAGTTGCGACCATCGCGTGGTGGACGGAGCCACAGGCGCAAAATTTCTTCAGTCGTTGAAAAATGTATTGGAGAATCCAGTGAGTGTGCTGCTATAACAACTGCTGTCCTTCCAGTTCCACATGAGCAATAGCTTCAATGGGAATATGTGTGCCGCCTTTCAGCAAAATAAATTTTTCGGTAGTAGCCCACACGGTCGTAAAAACCTCTTTGTATCCTTCCAACGTATTGAAAACAATTTTGGCTTTACTCTCAAAATTGTTTCCCATCAGCATCGCAAGATATAATCTTCTGTTTCGTTCACGCACTTCGTGCTCAGTCGAACGGTTTGCTGGTTTTTTAAAAGTGCATTCCTTCAACTGTTCCTTCTCGATTTTTTGCGGGCATGGAATCGTCATAAAATAGCTTGTGAGTTTTGTTTACGACCGCGTTTTTAAAAAGTTACTACATGCAACTTGTTTAGAATTTCAAGCGAAATAAAAAATGTGGGGAAACAGGTTTAGTAAATGCGCATCTCTTCGATGCAGCAAACGGGAACTTTTGTTCCACCTTTCAGAATTACATACTCTTCGGTAAGTGCAAGAATAACACCTTCAATTTGCTTTTTACCCTCTGTGGTCAGAACGTTTAGGCGAACTAATTTGTTGTAGTTTCTGCCAAGAATCAAACCCATATACAGGTTGTCTTTTCTGCGCTGAATTAGTTCAGGAACTCTTAGAACTTCTGTTAGCACAAATTCAAATGACAAGGTTTCTTCTGCCGTAAACAACAAGTTTTTCATAGTATGTTGGGCGAATGTAATTTTGAAACACACTATTATTTCTTCGTTTTAAATACATTTGTTGATAACGTAACCGAATGAAGACACTTGTGCTTGGCGCTTCTTTAAATCCTTCCCGCTATTCAAACAAAGCGATAAAATTATTGCGCGCTTATAAGCACGAAGTATTGGCTGTGGGAAGAGATGAAGGAATAATTGATGATGTAAAAATCAAACACGCATTTTCTGCCGATGATAAAATTGATACCGTTACAGTTTATTTAAGTGAGGAACATCAGAAACTTTATTACGAAAAAATTGTGGCAGCAAAACCAAGAAGAATAATTTTCAATCCCGGAGCGGAAAACACAGAGTTAGAAAAACTCGCAAACGAAAACGGCATAAAAACAGAAGAAGCATGCACACTTGTTCTGCTCAACACTAATCAGTATTAAATCTTACTTCTTAAATATTAAATCAAAAACATGGCTTACACAGACGGAATGCTCAAAGACGGAGCACTAAAAGGAAAAACAATTTTAATCACAGGCGGAGGAACAGGGCTTGGAAAAAGTATGAGTAAATATTTTTTGCAGCTTGGCGCAAACGTGGTTATCACAAGTAGAAAAATAGATGTGCTGCAAAAAACTGCAGAAGAACTGATGGCGGAAACGGGAGGACAAGTTCTAGCTGTGCAATGCGATGTGCGTAAATATGCTGAAGTAGAAAACACATTAGCCGAGTCCATAAAAAAATTCGGAAGCGTAGATACGCTCATCAACAATGCAGCAGGAAATTTTATTTCTCCTACCGAGCGACTATCTAATCGTGCGTTTGACACGGTGGTGGATATTGTTCTTCGCGGCTCTTACAATTGCACGCTGGCTTTAGGCAAACATTGGATTAAAGAAAAGCAAACCAACAAAACAGTTCTGAATATTGTAACCACTTATGCGTGGACAGGTTCCGCTTATGTAGTTCCATCTGCTTGCGCAAAAGCAGGTGTATTAGCCATGACACGTTCGCTAGCAGTAGAATGGGCGAAATACGGAATACGTACCAACGCAATTGCTCCGGGTCCATTCCCGACTAAAGGCGCGTGGGACAGATTAGTGCCGGGAGAGTTCAGAGAAAAAATGGATTTGAAAAATCGCGTGCCGCTGAAGAGAGCAGGTGAGCATCAGGAGTTGTGTAACCTCGCAGGTTATCTCATTTCCGATTTCTCAGCTTATGTAAATGGTGAAGTGGTAACCATTGACGGTGGTGAATGGTTACAGGGAGCAGGCGAGTTCAATATGTTCGAAGCGGTTACTCCTGAGCAGTGGGATGCAATTGAAATAATGGTGAGAGGAGCAAAAAGCGAGTAATGGACTTTTCAAGCACAGAAGAAAACTACATCAAATCTATCTTCCATCTTTCCGAAGATGGTGATGAGAATATTTCTACTAATGATATTGCGCGCTCGGTAAATGCAACAGCTGCTTCTGTTACCGACATGCTCAAGAAACTGAAACAGAAAAAGATTATTACTTACGAAAAATATCAGGGAGTTCGGCTTACAAAGGAAGGTGAAACGATTGCAAAGTCAGTCGTTCGCAAGCACCGTTTGTGGGAAGTTTTTCTGGTAGAGAAACTTGGTTACAGTTGGGATAAAATCCATGATATAGCGGAGCAACTCGAGCATATTCGCAGCGAGGAAATGATTGACAAGCTCGATAAGTTTCTCGGCTTTCCGAAGTTTGACCCGCATGGTGACCCTATTCCTGATGCATCGGGAAATATTAAAGCCGTGAAACAAATTCTGCTTTCGAAAATGAAAGTGGGTGACAAAGGAAAAGTAGTTGGCGTAAAAGACAGTTCATCCAAACTTCTTCAGCACTTAGATTCTTTAGAAATTCATTTGGGAACTACTATCGAAATTTCAGAAGTGATTGAGTTTGATAATTCTTTCGTTGTTCAGTTGGGTAAGAAAAGAAAAATCACTCTGTCGAAATTAGCTGCGCAGAATATTTTTGTGGGATAGTTGAACATTAGGTTTCTTACTGCTGTTCAAATTTCGGAGTGGCACTAAATACTATTCTACTACGTATACTTATTACTAACTATAGGGCGTACCAATCGCTTCTTTTGCTCCTACTTTTCTCGCTTTGCATATCTAATTTACATTTGCGCCTCAATGGCAGAAAAGATAAAGACATCGCAAAACAAAAACCTGCGCAACCGCTTTAGGTTTGTGGTGCTTAACGATGAAACCTTTGAGGAGAAGTTCTCGCTTTCGCTTACGCGTAGAAATGTATGGGTGTTCCTGGGCGTAGTGGCGTTTACACTTATCTTCCTGACTGCCGCAGCTATCATTTATACCCCGCTCAAATATTTTATTCCGGGCTTTGGCGACTATAACTATCGCTCACAAATTCTCAAACTTCAGTTTAAAACCGACTCGCTTCAACAGGAAATGAAAGGCAGACAGATATGGCTAGAAAATGTGATGAGCGTGGCGGAAGGGAATATTGACAGCACAAGACCCAAACCTGAAGTTGGCGGAAACATTGATAAGTCTAAAATAAAGTTAAACGAGATAAATGCTGATGAGGAAGAACTACGCAAGCAGGTAGAGGAAGAAGATAATTTTTCGTTGAGCATGAACGGCAACCAAAACAGCGGTGCGGTAGATGAGGTAAAGCAAATGCACCTCATGAAACCAGTTGACGGCTATGTGACCGATGATTACAATGCCGCCAAAGAACATTATGGAGTTGACATTGCCTCAAAAGAGGATGAGCCTGTGAAAACGGTGCTTGATGGCAAAGTGATTTCTGCTGCATATACTCTCGAAACAGGTTATGTAATTGCAGTTCAGCATCCAAACAATCTGGTTTCGTTCTATAAGCACAACTCGCGCATTATTAAAAAAGCAGGCAGTGTGGTAAAAGCAGGCGATGTGATTGCGATTGTTGGCAGCACTGGCGAGCTTTCTACAGGACCTCACCTTCACTTCGAGCTATGGCACGAGGGTAAAAGTTTAAACCCAAAAGATTATATTGCGTTCTGATTTTTTTAACCTAAAGTTAGAAACCATGTTTGGAAAGAACAAAGCAGAAGAAACCAACGCAGCGCTGCGTGTGATGAACCAATTTGGTCACGGAACCATTATTACAGGAGATGTAAGCACCGAAGGCGATGTACGCATAGACGGCAGAGTGACGGGCAACGTAACCTCCAAGTCGAAGGTAGTGATAGGCACTACTGGCGTTATTGAAGGCAATATTTTATGCCAAAACGGATACATTGACGGTCGCGTTAACGGCAATATTGAAGTAAGCGAATTGCTTATCCTAAGCGCTACTGCCAACATTACTGGCGATTTAAAACTTCAAAAATTTGTGGTGCAGGAAGGCGCCAAGTTCAATGGTAAGTGCAGTATGGGCAGCGCTGTAATGGCAAAACCTCTCGAGCAAAGAGCACCTGAAGCTACGAAGCAGTAATAATTTTCTGATAGAACTTATTTAATGCGCGGTGTTTTACCGAGCATTTTTGTTTTCTCATTCTGCATTCCCCATTCCTAATTCCGCATTACCAAATATATTCGCCACATGAACTACAAGCGAATTGCAGAAGCCGACCTTGAGCACTTCAAAAAAATAGCGGGCAACGATTTTGTTTTTAC
>CANJRM010000057.1 GCA_947476645.1 Bacteroidota bacterium | reverse complement strand
CGTTCAACTCTATTGGAGGTAAAATAAAGTGGTTTAGTTACTATGGATATTTTCAATTCACACACGTTGGTGGATGGCGACCTAATTCAGACTACAACCAGTTTTCGGGTTACGGAAAAATTCAGTTTGCACCCAACGAAAAATTGAAAATTAGTTTAGAGTACTCCGCACTTCGCAATCGCATTCACATGCCGGGTGGTTTTAGCGATGCGCAATACGAAGAAAATATTCGTGCTTCTTATCGCGCTCGCAATTGGTTAAAGAGTCCATGGAATGTTGGTGCGTTTAAGTTGGAATACAATGTCAGCAAAAATGTTTCCATCAATTTCACTTCATCACTTTTAGCCAGTGCACGTTATTTAGTTTGGAAAAACGAAGATGGCGGACCCGAAGAACCCGATGAAATTGACCCTGCAACAGGAGCATATGGCAACAGAGAAGTAGAGAGAGAAACTTTTTTGAGCACTACGAATGAGCTGCGCGTAACAGCAAACTATCCAATTGCAAAAACGCAAAACACTATTGCGGGTGGTGTTCGTTTCTTCTATGGAAAAATGCATAGACAAGGCGGAGGTTTAGGAACAACAGGAAGCGATTTTGACTTGAGTTTGATAGACCCGCGTTTTGAATACGATTTAAGTTTTACCACCACAAACGTGGCCCCGTTTGTAGAGAATGTTTTTCGTGTGACTGATAAATTTTCTATCACGCCCGGCTTCCGTTTTGAGTTTGTAAACTCAACAGCAAAAGGATATAACGCTTACGATAATTATGTAGTGAGTGCAGACAGGTCAACCAATCGTTACATTCCATTGGCAGGAATTGGCTTGCAATACAAAACTACTTCAACCACTTCGGTCTACGGAAATTTTACACAGGCATATCGCCCGACAGATTATTCGCAACTTTCTCCTATTGGAACTACATCTATAATCGACCCGAAGATGAAAGATGCAAACGGGTTTAATGCAGACCTGGGTTTCAGAGGAACGGTAAAAAATTTTTTGAGTTTTGACTTTGGCGCATTCTACCTGCAATACAATAATCGGATTGGATTAGTAGAAAAGACAGACGCAGCAGGCAACACTTATACCTATCGCACCAACATTGCCAACAGCCAACACGTAGGTGCAGAAACTTATTTGGAAATAAATCCGGTTAAGGCATTTACAACTATCACTAAATACGGTGCAATAAGTTTCTTCAATTCGTTCACATTTATTGATGCACGCTATGTAAACGGTGCTTACAAAAATAATTTTGTAGAGAATGCTCCGCGTTTCATCAATCGTTTTGGAACTACGTATGCCGTGCAAGGTTTCTCTATTACACTTTTGGTTAGCCATACTTCAAAATCTTTTTCAGATGCTGACAATACCGCTAAAAGCGATGATGCGGTGGTAGGACTTATTCCTTCTTATACTGTGTTAGACCTTTCTGCCTCTTATAAATTCCTGAAACGTTTTCAGGTAAAAGCAGGGCTTAACAATGTAGCCGACACAAAATATTTCACTAAACGCACCGATGAGTATCCAGGCCCGGGAATTATTCCCGCACTCGGCAGGAGTTTTTATGTAGGTGTTGGTGCAAAATTTTAAAACAGAAATGCCCTTGAAAAAATTCAACAATAATTTTTTAGTAATTGTCGTTACAGCCTTTGTAGTGCTGGCTCTCACTCAATGTAGCAAGCGGGATAATGAAACAACCATCTATGATTTTGAACACAACCTTGCCGACCTGAATCAGATTCAGATTATTGGCAAGAAAATTTTCTTTGATAAAAATCTTTCGGCTCCTGCGGGACAAAGTTGTGCAAGTTGTCATAATCCTACTACCGGTTTCAGCGACCCGCAGCTAAAAACATTTTCTGAAGGTGTTGTTCCGGGAAGTTTTACCAACCGCAATGCTCCACCTTTAGCTTACTTGTCTTTTTCTCCGGTTAGATATTTTGATGATGTTGATTCTACTTTTGTTGGTGGTTTGTTTCTTGACGGCAGAGTAAATACACTCGAAGAGCAGGTTCGCTTTCCTTTGTTGAATCATTTAGAAATGAATAACAGCAGCATTGCTGAAATTGTTTCTAAAGTGAGTGAGACCAATTATGCTTCGTTGTTTAAAAACACTTTCGGCAAAAATATTTTTGCCGATACCACAGCGGCATTCGATGCTATTTCAAAAGCAGTAGCAGAGTTTGAACGCAGCGAACAGGTAAGTCCGTTCAGTAGCAAGTATGATGCGTATTTAGCTGGTGAAACTACTCTTACCGCGCAAGAACTGCACGGCCTACAGTTGTTCAACGATACAGCTAAAGGCAAATGTGCGAACTGCCATCCGAGCGATGATGACAACGATTTTGGTGCCGCATTGTTTACTGATTTTACTTATGACAATATCGGATTGCCACATAATCCAAATGCCACTTCTGTACAACCGGATTTAGGATTAGGCGCTATTGTCAATAATCCGTCAATGAACGGACAGTTTAAAGTTCCTTCGCTGCGCAATGTGGCGGTAAGCGCGCCTTATTTTCACAACGGATATTTCGACAACCTCAATGATGCTGTTCGATTTTATTCAGAGCGTGATGTACCGGGAAAATTTCCGGTGCCCGAAGTAAATCAGAATGTAAACAAAGATGAACTGGGTAATTTGAATTTAACACCACAGGAGATTGATGACATTGTTGCCTTCTTGAAAACTTTGACAGACGGCTATCAATAAACTACAAAAATTTTTACATAGAATTGAGTTTTCTAAGCCTTATGGAAACCGAAGAAAAATATAATCAACCGAAATGGAGAACCTGGCTCAAGCGAGTTGGACTGGCGGGCTTTCTCTTTTTTCTTGCTAAAGGTTTAGTATGGATAGGCATTGCTGTTATGGCTGTTTATGCCGCGAAAGATTAAGCAATACACTTTTGTAATCAGTAATTTTCATTGTCCTCTTTTTTATCAACAGAGTTCACTTGTTGATTAGTAGCGCAATTCTACATTCGCGCCTTCCTAATTTTGGAAAGATTTTTTGAATGAATAAACAGATGGAACTATGGCAAAAGAAATAGTAGAAGCACGCTATACCGAAGACGAAGTAAAAACCCTTGATTGGTTAGAACACATCCGCATTCGTCCGGGAATGTATATAGGCAAAACGGGCGATGGCTCTTCGATGGATGATGGTATTTATATTTTGCTGAAAGAGGTAATTGACAATTGCATTGACGAATACCAAATGGGTTACGGCAAAAAAGTTGACATCACCGTTACCAAAGAAAAAGTTACTGTGCGCGATTACGGTCGCGGAATTCCATTGGGTAAATTAGTGGATTGTGTTTCGCAAGTAAACACCGGAGCAAAGTTTGACTCGAAGGCGTTTAAAAAATCTGTCGGTTTGAATGGAGTGGGAACAAAAGCGGTGAATGCGCTTTCTGCATTTTTCAAAGCTTCGGCTGTGCGCGAAGGGCAAAAGAAAACTGCTGATTTCGAGTGTGGCAAACTGATGAAAGACCACAAGCTCGAAAAAACCGATGAGCCCAACGGAACTTACATCGAATTTTTGCCCGACAATAAAATTTTTAAAAACTATCACTACCTACACGAGTACGTGGAGCAGATGGTGCAAAACTATACTTACCTCAACACAGGCCTTGCATTCTACTACAACGGGCAGAAATATATTTCGCAAAACGGTTTGCACGATTTGCTTTCACGCAAAAAAGATGTAGAGAATCTTTGCTATCCTATCATTCACCTGGTGGGAGAGGAAATTGAAATTGCGATGACGCACAATCATCATTACGGTGAAGAGTATTACAGTTTCGTAAATGGACAGTACACCATTTTGGGTGGAACACACTTACAGGCGTTTCGTGAGTCGGTGGTAAAAACAGTGCGCGAGTTTTACAAAAAAGATTTTGACACCGTAGATATTCGCGAAGCTATTGCAGCTGCTATTTCGGTTCGTATTCAGGAACCTGTTTTTGAATCGCAAACAAAAACAAGATTAGGCACCGATAAACTTCATGGCGAAGAACGCACCATGAAACAGTTTGTGGGCGATTTTGTGAAAGAGAATTTCGATAATTTTTTGCATAAAAACCCTGTTACTGCCGAAGCCTTATTAAAAAGAATTTTGCAGAGTGAGCGTGAACGAAAAGAAATTGCGGGTATTAAAAAACTTGCCAACGAGCGCGCGAAAAAGGCGAACATTCACAACAAAAAATTGCGCGATTGCCGACACCATTTAAATGATGGTGGCAAAATAGAAGATGAACAGAAATTGCGTACCACTCTCTTTATTACCGAAGGAGATTCTGCGAGTGGATCCTTGACAAAATCGCGCAACCCTGATTTGCAGGCAGTGTTTTCATTGCGCGGTAAGCCATTGAACAGTTTTGGCATGACAAAGAAAGTTGTTTATGAAAATGAAGAATTTAATTTACTACAACACGCGCTCAACATTGAAGATTCAATGGATGATTTGCGTTATCACAACATTGTAATAGCTACCGATGCCGATGTGGATGGTATGCACATTCGTTTGCTATTGCTTACCTTTTTCTTACAGTTTTTTCCTGACACCGTTCGTAACGGTCATGTAAAGATTTTAGAAACTCCACTCTTCCGCGTTCGCAACAAACAGAAAACGATTTACTGCTATAACGAAGATGAAAAGCGCGCGGCTGTAAAAGAGTTAAAGGGAAATCCGGAGATAACCCGCTTCAAAGGATTGGGTGAAATTTCGCCAGAAGAGTTTGATGGTTTTATTGGCGAAGACATGCGCGTGAGTCCCGTGATAATGGAAGACAAGATAAAAATTGAAAAGCTGCTCGAATACTACATGGGTAAAAATACCGAAGACCGTCAGAAGTTCATCATTGAAAATCTTCGTTTCGATAAAGATGAAGTAGAAGCTATTGCAGAACTCATAGAAGAAGCCGCGTAAATATTTTAACCAAGCAGTAACTCCACCGGGTCAGCACCCAATAAAAGCTTGTGCGGGTTTTCGAGAAAGTCCTTAACGGCAACCAGAAAACTCACCGATTCTTTACCGTCAATAATGCGGTGGTCGTAAGAAAGCGCGAGATACATCATTGGTCGCGCTACAATTTGTCCGTCAATCACCACAGGACGGTCCTGCACCTTGTGCATACCGAGGATAGCCGTTTGCGGAGGATTGATAATAGGCGTTGACATCAGCGAGCCGAATACACCACCGTTGGAAATGGTAAACGTTCCACCGGTCATATCTTCCATCGTCAGCAGGCCATCGCGGCCTTTAATAGCGAGTTCCTTTACTTTCTTTTCAATGTGCACGAGCGAAAGCGATTCGGCATTTCTGATAACCGGCACCACCAAACCTTTAGGTGTAGAAACCGCGATAGAAATATCGGCATAGTCATGGTAAATAATTTCGTTTTCTTCAATCGAAGAATTCACCGCAGGGAATTTCTCGAGTGCATTGCAAACCGCTTTGGCAAAGAAACTCATCAAGCCCAACGATACTTCATTCTTCTTCTTGAATGCATCGCCATACTTCTCGCGAATCTTATTGATAGCCGTCATGTCCACTTCGTTGAAAGTAGTAAGCATGGCCGTAGAGTTCTTCGAATAAACCAATCGCTCGGCAATAGTCTTGCGCAGTCGGCTCATCTTCTCTCTGCGCTCATTGCGGCTGAACGCTTCGCGTGCAGGCATTCCCGCTTTGGCGCGAACGGCCTTCAGCGCATCTTCCTTCGTAATCTTTCCTCCTGCTCCACTGCCTTTTACTTCGGTAATCTTCACCGCGCCTTCTTCTAAAATCTTTTTAGCAACCGGTGTTACATGGGAACTGGTTTCAGCCTTGGGAGTTGCTGCTTGAACAACCGGTTCTGCTTTCTTCTCCGCTACCTCCGGAGTTTTTGCTGCGGGCTTTTTCTCTTCCTTGGTTTCTGCTTTTGGTTCTTCTTTCTTGGCAGGAGCAGCAGCGCTTTCGTCTATCTTGCAAATCACGGCACCTACTTTCAAATCATCACCTTCCTTTGCCACAAACTTCACCACACCGGCAATGGGCGAAGGAATTTCCTGCGATGCTTTATCGGTTTCGAGTTCGCAAATCGGCTGGTCGAGTTCTACATAATCTCCATCCTTTACTAAGAAACGTGATAGCGTTACTTCGGTTATTGATTCGGCTACTGAGGGGACTTTAAGTTCGGTCATAATGCAAGTATAAAGTAGTTTGTATAATGTGTCTTAGGCGAATGCGCGTTGTAAAATTGTTTCCTGTTCTTCCAAATGCACTTTCTTAAATCCTGTGGCAGGCGATGCAGAATTCTTGCGCGCAATTCCGCGGATGTGCAACTTCTCATGCAAACGCGCGTGAATAAAATACCAGGCTCCCATGTTCTCCGATTCTTCCTGCACCCACCAAACTTCCGCGGTCGGATATTTCTGTGTAAGCGCCATCATTTTGTCCTGCGGTGTCGGATACAATTGTTCAACACGCGCCAGAATTACATCATCATGCTTGTCGCGCTCTTTGCGTTCAAGCAAATCGTAATAAATCTTGCCCGAGCAGAAAAGAATCTTGCGAACCGTTTTGCTTTTCACTTCATCCACTAGCAATTCCTCAAACTTTCCTTTGGTTACATTTTCAATAGGCGAAACACAGCGCGGATGACGCAACAAACTCTTCGGGCTCATCACCACGAGCGGTTTGCGGAAATTCCAGGCAAGTTGTCTGCGCAAAGCATGAAAGAAATTTGCAGGGTCGGTAATGTTCACCACCACCATATTCATTTCGGCACATTGTTGTAAGAATCTTTCGAGGCGTGCAGAAGAATGCTCCGGTCCTTGTCCTTCATAACCATGCGGCAGCAGTAAAACAATTCCTGAACTGCGCTGCCATTTGCTTTCGCCTGAAGAAATAAACTGGTCAATTATAATCTGCGCACCGTTTACAAAATCTCCAAACTGTGCTTCCCAAATTACTAAGGGTTCTGGTGAAGGAAGTGAATAGCCGTATTCAAAACCAAGTACACCATATTCACTCAAATGCGAATTATAAATAAAGAATCGTCCTTGCTTTTTTGCGAGGTTACACAAGCGACAATATTCTTTGTCTGTATTTTCATCGCTAAGCACAGCATGACGGTGCGTGAACGTTCCGCGCTTTACATCTTCACCGCTTAAACGAATATCCTTTCCTTCGAGGAGAATAGAACCATACGCCATTAACTCGGCAGCAGCCCAGTCAATTTTTTTCTCCTCGCGCATCAGCTTGTTTCGCTCACCTAAATACTTCGCTACTTTTTTCAGCGGAACAAAACCTTCGGGAATCTTATTCAGCCCTTCAATCAATGTTTCTACTGTTTTTTCTGAAACAGAAGTATCTGGTGAATCAAAAAACTCATCAATACTTGCATGATGCAATTTCTGCCAAGCCAACTCTGTTTTTTGCGGCTTGTAAGGAAGCGGATGTTGTTTCACAGCATCTAATCTCCCTTGTAAATCGGTCCAGAACTCTTTTCCCAAACGCTTCACCATTTCTGCATGTACACTTCCTTCGCTCTCCAGCTTTTGCGAATACACATCGCGCGGGTTCGCGTGCTTCTCAATCAGTTTATACATCACTGGCTGTGTAAACTTAGGGTCATCACTTTCATTGTGTCCCCATCTGCGATAGCACACCATGTCAATAAAAATATCCTTATTGAATTTTTGGCGGTACTCTGCTGCCAATTCACTCGCAAAAACAGTTGCCTCAATATTATCTCCGTTTACATGAATTACCGGAGCTTCAATAGTCGCGGCAATTGAAGTTGAATAATCAGAAGAGCGAGCTTCATCAAAATCGGTAGTGAAACCTATTTGGTTATTGATAACAAAATGAATCGTTCCGCCTGAATAATACCCATCCAACTTTGCCATTTGCAAAACCTCATACACGATTCCCTGCCCTGCAACTGCAGCATCACCATGTATAAGTACCGGAAGGATTTTGTCGAAATCACTTTTGTAAATAGCATCTGCCTTAGCCCGCGCAAAACCCGAAACAATCGGATTCACCGCTTCGAGGTGTGAAGGATTAGGCATCAGTTTTAGGTACACCGACTTATTTTCATCAATCGGATACTGCGAAGAAAAGCCAAGGTGATATTTCACATCGCCATCACCCATTGTTACATCTACTTGCACATTACCTTCAAACTCATTGAAGATTTCCTCATAGGTCTTGCCCATAATATTGGCAAGCACATTCAATCGTCCTCTGTGCGCCATACCAATAACCACTTCTTCAACGCCACCTTGATTAGCGGTTCTGATAATTGCATCTAAAGCAGGAATGGTTGTTTCACCGCCTTCGAGCGAAAATCTTTTTTCACCGATATATTTTGTACCAAGAAATTTCTCAAACACGACTGCGCGATTCAATGAACGCAGAATTTGTTCCTTCTTTTCTATGGAGTAGTCAATTACTTTTTCAACGGTTTCAATTTTTCTTCTAAAAAAATCAGCTTCCTCTTTTTCTCTTACATAACCAATTTCAAAGCCAAGCGATCCGCAATAAATGTTTTGAAGTTTCGAAAGGATTTCATTCAGCGTTGGATTAGGCAATCCAATTTCGCTTCCTATCGAAAACTTCTTTTCTAAATCCTTTTCACTCAATCCGAAATTTTCGAGAGAGAGATTCGCATGGCGGTCTTTACGCGGCTTTAGCGGGTTGGTGCGGGCAATCAAATGCCCTTTAACGCGATAGGCTTCTATTAACTGAAACACTTTTATTTCATCTAACGAAACACCTGCGGCTTTTCCATTGCTACTGGCGGAAGCAAAATCAAACCCTTCAAAAAACTTTTTGAATTCAATATCTACCGAATCGGGATTTGATTTGAAATCGCGATAGAGATTTTCGATGTATTCGGGAGTAGCATTGGAAAGAAAACTATAATTACTCATGGCTGAAATTGGGGTGCGAACCTAATTGATAAGTGGCAATAAGTCAAACCGTTTGGAAATATGATTTGCGCGGCTATATTTGCACTCCCTTTTTAAAAAATAATACAATGGCAAATCACAAATCGGCAGAAAAACGCAGCCGTCAGAACGCAAAGCGCAGATTGTTCAATAGATATTGGGCTAAAACAACCCGTAATTCAATTCGTGATATCCGCGGTGAAAAAGCAGAGGGTGAGGCTAAAAAAGCATTACCTAAGGTAGCTGCTTTGATTGACAAATTAGCTAAGCGCGGTTTTATTCATAAGAACAAAGCAGGTAACCTTAAATCAGGTTTAGCTAAGAAAGTTGCTTCGTTAAAGAAGAAGTAATTCCTTCAAAAAATATTTTCAAAAGCCATCTCTTGATTGAGATGGCTTTTTTATTTTCAACCTATGGAAGAAAAAGACTTTCTATCAATTAAAAGTTGGGCTGAGGAAGACCGCCCTCGAGAAAAATTATTGCTGAAAGGGAAATCTACTTTGAGCGATGCAGAATTAATTGCCATTCTTCTTCGAACCGGAGTTGTAGGTAGTTCCGCTTTAGACATCGCCAAAAAAATTCTGCACAAAGTAAGTGGTGATTTGAATGAGTTGGGAAAACTTTCGGTGAGCGAATTAAAAAAAATGGAGAAGGGCTTGGGCGACACCAAGTCTATTACAATTGTTGCCGCACTTGAATTAGGAAGAAGAAGACAATCAAGTGAAGTAAGAGAAAAACCAATCATTCGCACCAGCCGCGATTCATTTGATTTTATATATCCTGAAATTGCGGATTTGAAACACGAAAAGTTTTTTGTTCTCTATCTAAACAGAAGAAACCAAGTAATTGGCTATAAAAATATCAGTTCAGGTGGCATAACAGGCACCGTTGCCGACACGAAAATAATTCTGAAACATGCTTTGGAATTATTGGCGAGTAGTATAGTTGCCGTTCACAACCACCCCTCAGGAAACTTACAAGCTAGCGAAGCCGATAAGAAACTTACCCGCAATCTAAAAGAAGCGGCTTTACTTATGGATATTGTATTGATTGACCACCTGATTATTGGTGATAAAAACTATATGAGTTTTGCCGATGAGGGGCTACTTTAATTTATTTGTTAAGTGCTTTTAGTTTCTGCCCTAACTTTCTACATTCGATTATTAAAATATTCTAAAACCAAATACTCATGAAAAAGTTTTTACTCTTTTCTATGCTTGTTACGCTCACCTCAGGATTGTTTGCACAAGCCACTCGTCTTGTTCTTTATGAAGAATTTTCAGGTGAAAATTGCGGACCTTGCGCAGCTATCAATCCTGATGTAAACGCCATGCTTGATCAATATCCAAATGATGTTGTACTGTTGAAATACCAAGTTAACATACCCTCAGCAGGACCACTTTGGTATCAAAACACAACCGATGCAGGTGCACGTAAAACTTATTACAGCGTTAACAGTGCTCCATGGGGCGAGCAAGACGGTGCGAACAGCGATGTAGCTGGTGACACTCACCCTTACTATTGGGTTAATGACCAATCATACTTAACCAATCGTTCAGCGGTTTCTTCTCCTTTTAATTTAAATGTTAACCATGTATTTTCAGCAGATGCAGATTCGTTTTATGCTACGGTAACTATTGCTGGCGCTATGAATTACACCGTATCAGCTACAACAAAATTAAAATTACGCGTAGCTATGATTGAAGATTTAAATTTTGCTTCTCCTCCGGGAAGCAATGGCGAAACTGAATTTCACCACGTAATGCGTAAAATGTATCCAAATGCAGTAGGAACACAGTTAGCAGATTCATGGACAGGCTCAAGCACTCAAACATTGAACTTCTCAGGCCCTATCCCTGCATACATTTACGACAAAACAAAAATTCGTTTTGTGGTATTCATTCAGGATGATGGCAATAAAGTTGTTCAGCAAGCTGGTATCAGTAATGCAATGAATTTGACTAATGATATTAAGCCAAGCCAAATTTCTAACAACTTCATTAGTTGCACCGGAAGTTTTGCTCCTACAGTTGTTTTAACCAACAACGGAACCCAAACACTTCTTCAGGCAAACTTAGATGTTTACGTAGACAATGTTTTATCTCTTACTTATCCTTGGGTAGGTGGATTAGCTGCTGGTGGTTCTACCAATGTAAATATTGCAGCTCTTTCAGGAATCAGCGGAGGTTCTCATACTGTTAAAGTAATTGTTCGCGATCCGAATGGCGCTATCGATATGAATCATGGTAACGATACTGCTAAGGCAGCTTTTGCTATAGGAACTACTCCTACAATGGCACCTCTTGTTGAGGGTTTTGAAGCGGGCAGCCCGAGCGGTTGGTTGATTGACAATCAGGACAACGGTTATTCATGGACTGTTGCTTCTGTAGGCAGCGGTTCAACTAAGAGTTACAAAATGGACTTCTATAATTCAGCGGCAGGACAGGTAGATAATCTTTATGTGCCAAGAGTAAATCTTATAGGTTACAACAACGCCAAAATTAAATTTGACCGCGCTCATGCGCAGTATCCTTACTCTTCTACTAGTTTTTCAGTTGACCAATTAGACATTGAAGTTTCATCCAACTGTGGAAACACATGGCAAACTATTTGGAGTAAATCAGGCTCAACTTTAAAAACTGCGGATACAACTAAGAACAGCTATTCACCAACGGCCAATGACTGGAGAGCAGATTCTGCATCGCTAACATCTGTTGCTAACATGGGAGATGTGTTGATTCGTTTCAAGGGTCTTTCTGATTATGGAAACAATCTTTACATTGACAACATCAATATTTATCAATACGGTGCTGTAGTTTCAGGTATTGAAGAAGTAGCTGCTCAGTTAACTTCGGTTTATCCTAACCCGGCAACTGATGTGTTGAATGCACAAATTGCATTGACCAGTACTTCAGAAGTTTCTTTGGAAGTATTTAATACAATGGGACAAAAATTGATTGGTATGAACAGCGAAATGAACTCAGGTTTAAATCCAGTTTCAATCAATACTTCGCAGTTAGCACAAGGAAGTTATGTGTTGCAGTTGACTATCAACGGTAGCCGTGCAGTAAAACAGTTTAATATTGTTCGCTAAAACAACTCACTTATAAAAACAAAAAGCAGCAACAGAAACGTTGCTGCTTTTTTTTGCATGAAAAAAATTTATTCTGTTATTACTTTTTTGCTTTTGTGTTTGTTTGTCCGCTCAGGCGATTTGCAAATTCTGTTTAATGATTCGTTAGTTAACGCAGAAGGACGTTCTGTAAAAATGCTCAACGGTTTTTTTTATTACATAGGTTATGCAGAGGATAGTTTGGGAAATACCAAGACGGTACTTAGCAAGCTGGATAAAAACGGAAATGTAGTTTGGTGGAAAAGCTATGGTGATTCTACTATTCATGTTTCGCCTTTTATAAATGTTACTGATGACAATCAATTAATAGTAACCGGGCAAAAACTAACCGGCAGCAATACCGACTACGAAATTTTGTTGTTAGACACTTCAGGAAATTTGATTTGGAACCGAAGCTATGGCACTGCTTCTAAAAACGAATCGCTGAAATATATCGAGTCCACTCCCGAAAAGGGATTTATTGGCTGTGGATATACTACCCAAACAAATCTTGCAGCCAACGATTTTCTGGTGGTAAAGTTTGACAGTATAGGCAATATAATATGGCAGAAAACATATGGTTCAAACCATAATGACTACGCTCAAATGCTTCGAAGAACAGGCAATGGAAACTATATTGTTTCGGGTGACAGTCACAACGGACTTAATATGGACAATTATCTTTTGCTTATTGATTCAGATGGAAATGAAATATGGCACAGGGTAGCAGGTGATGTATATGATAATGGAAACCAAACTGTTTTAATAAATCATAGAGGCGATTTTATTCTATGTGGTGAATCAACCACAGCCAGCAGTTTTGAGTTCGATATCTATATGGCAGTATTTGATTCCACAGGAAATTTTCTGTGGAGTAAATACGTTGGAGGCAATGGAAGCGATGCAGGTTTTGCAATTCAGGAAAATTCATTGCATCAATATTTCATTACAGGGTATTCAAGTTCAATTTACAATGGAGCACCTTACACGGCCTATTTGCTCAAATTAGATAGTGCGTTTCATCCTATTGGTTTAAAATATTTTCCGCAGCCTGACTTGACTATTTGCTACGATGAAATTTTGTTGAACGATTCTTCTTTTGCTTTAGCAGGAACTTCTGGAAGCAATTTTTATTTGGCACTTACCAGCGACTCGGGATATACCGATAACTTTACCGAGCACGATTTGGTTTCAGATGTTTCATTGTTAAGTGCTACTGCTTTAGAAGTGAAAGTTTTTAAAACATCGAATGACAAATTGCAGGTGAAAATTGTTTCAGCAGAAAACACTTTAAACAACAAGTTTGAATTGTTCGATGTATGCGGAAGATTGCTTTCCAAAAATCAATTCTCCGATTTTCTCTCCGTTGATTTAACTTCCTTCCAGAGTTCTTGCTTTATGTGGCGAGTAGAGGATGAACACCGTAACTCAACAACAGGAAAGTTTATTAGGTAGTAGGTCTTTGCAAACTACGCTCATAAATCATATTTTCGAAGCTAAATTCAATTGCTAAAACATGAAAAAAATTATCCTCTCTTTTGCCTTTGCCTTGTTTGTTTCTGTTACTTTTTCTCAAGCTATTACTGTTACTCCGAATGACACTTTCAATAGCAATATGCCATTAGTAGACTTTATGGATCAAGTAACCGAAGCAGGTTTTGTTGAAAATAACACAAACTCGGCCGACAGTATTTTTTGGTATGTAAGCGATATCAATCACCCGATTGATTGGGAAATGAGTGTGTGTGACAAGGTGAGTTGCTTTATTATCTACCAAACCGGAGAACTTCACAAGTTTGCTATTGCTTCACACACGCAAGAACTTTTGCATTTTCTGTGCACGCCAAACTGCGCAGCAGGAAACGGCAATATTGAGTTGACTATGTGGTTTAAATCTGACAGTGCTGGCACTGTTATTCATCCGCGTTACTTTGCTACCTACACAGGTGTATGCGGAACAGGAATCAATGAAACTGCTAACGAAATCGTTAAGGTTTTTCCTTCGCATTTTACCTCTCAAATTACAGTAGAAGGGATTGAAACCGCTTCTGTAAAATCTGTGAAACTGCTTAATATAAATGGTGTGTGTGTAAGCGAAACACCAGTTGTTTCAGGCAACATTTTAACTATTGAAACTGCTAAACTGAGCGCAGGCGTTTATTTTATACGCTTGGAAACTGCCAGTGGTATTGTTTCGAAGAAATTAGTGAAGGAGTAATAAACCCTCTACAGATTTAATACAGAAACCCTCGACATAATCGAGGGTTTTCTGTTTGTATAAAGACCTCTTCTCGAAACCCAAACAAAAAAGCCTCCCGCAGTATTGCGGGAGGCTTTGTATTTTTAATCAACGTTGTTGAATCAATCAAACTTAAGGTCAAGTGCTAAACCTCTCAACTCGTGCATTAACACGTTAAACGATTCAGGGATTCCTGCTTCAGGAATATTATCTCCCTTAACGATAGCTTCGTAAGTTTTTGCACGACCGATGATATCATCAGATTTAACGGTAAGCAATTCCTGAAGAATGTTGGCAGCACCGTATGCTTCGAGTGCCCAAACCTCCATTTCTCCGAAACGCTGACCCCCGAACTGTGCTTTACCTCCGAGTGGTTGCTGTGTAATGAGCGAGTAAGGTCCGATAGAACGCGCGTGCATTTTATCATCAACCATGTGTATCAGTTTAATCATGTAAATGATACCCACTGTGGTTTCCTGGTCAAAACGCTCACCTGTTTCACCATCGTATAAGTAAGTAGAACCTAATTCAGGTAATCCTGCTTTCTTAATGTACGATTGAATTTCGTCCAACGATGCACCGTCAAAAATAGGAGTTGCAAAACGAACACCTAATTTCTGTCCTGCCCAAGCCAAAACGGTTTCGTAAATCTGTCCAAGGTTCATACGCGAAGGCACTCCCAGTGGATTTAATACGATATCAACCGGAGTTCCGTCTTCGAGGAACGGCATATCTTCTGAACGAACGATACGAGCCACAATACCTTTATTACCGTGACGACCCGCCATCTTATCTCCTACTTTCAACTTACGTTTCTTGGCAATGTAAACCTTCGCCAGTTTCAATACACCTGCCGGTAATTCATCACCAATGCTGATGTTGAACTTCTCGCGCTTGTATTTACCCAACTCTTCGTTTGCACGCATGTTGTAGTTGTGCAACATAATTTTCACCAGCTTATTCGTGTCTTCGTCCTTAGTCCAGTTATTACCATCGGTAACACTGAAATCTAAATCAGCCAACACACGTGAAGTGAACTTAGTTCCTTTGCTAATCAGTTCTTCTTTGTAGATGGTCTGAATGCCGGTAGTTACTTTTCCGCTGAGGATACTCATCATTTTGTCAATAAGGAGCGACTTCATATCAGCCGTTTTCTTTTCGAAATCCTTATCGAGTTTTTCAATCAAGGTCTTCTCTTTCAATTTCGAAGTCTTATCCTTCTTAGCACGTTGGAAAAGGCGTTTTGAAATAACCATACCTTCAACAGATGGCGGAACCTTCATAGAAGCATCCTTCACATCACCTGCTTTATCACCGAAGATTGCGCGAAGCAATTTCTCTTCCGGTGTTGGGTCAGTTTCTCCCTTCGGAGTAATTTTACCAATCAGGATATCACCTTCCTTAACACGTGCACCTACACGAATAATTCCGTTCTCGTCCAAATCTTTGGTGGCTTCTTCACTCACGTTCGGAATATCCTGGGTTAATTCTTCTTCACCCAATTTGGTATCGCGCACTTCCATTTCAAATTCCTCTACGTGAATTGAAGTGAAAATATCATCACGAACTACTCTTTCAGAAATTACAATAGCATCCTCAAAGTTGTAACCCTTCCATGGCATAAACGCCACTTTTAAGTTAGCACCCAAAGCCAATTCACCGCCTTGCGTTGCAAATCCTTCGCAAAGTGTATCGCCTTTTCTTACGCGCTGTCCTTTACGAACAACCGGTTTAAGGTTCACACAAGTACTCTGATTCGTTTTCATGAACTTAGGCAAGTTGTAAGTTACCTTATCGTCTTTGAAAGAAACCAATTTCTCTTCTTCGGTTCTTTCATACTTAACTATGATTTGATTGGCATCTACATATTCTACCACACCTTCTCTTTCGGCATTGATAAGATTACGTGAGTCAACAGCCACCTTGCCTTCTAACCCTGTTCCTACAATAGGAGCCTGTGGTTTCAACAATGGCACTGCCTGACGCTGCATGTTCGAACCCATCAATGCACGGTTAGCATCATCATGCTCTAAGAACGGAATCAATGAAGCTGAAACTCCTACGATTTGATTCGGAGCCACATCCATATAATTCACTTCGGTAGGAGCAAGAATAGGGAAGTCGCCCTGATAACGCGATTTGATTTTATCTGTCTTGAAGTTTCCTTTCTCATCCATCGCAATGTTCGATTGCGCAATTCTCACTGTATCTTCTTCTTCAGCGGTTAAAAAATCAACTTTGCCTTTCAGGTTCACTCTTCCGCCATCTACCTTACGGTAAGGCGTTTCAATGAATCCCATTTTGTTCACCTTAGCATGAACACAAAGCGTTGAAATCAAACCGATGTTCGGACCTTCCGGTGTTTCGATAGTGCAAAGACGACCGTAGTGCGAATAATGCACGTCACGAACCTCAAAGCCTGCGCGCTCACGCGAAAGACCACCGGGTCCTAAAGCTGATACACGTCTCTTATTGGTAATTTCGGCAAGAGGATTAGTCTGGTCAAGGAACTGAGAAAGTTGTGAAGTTCCGAAGAATGAATTGATAACCGAAGAAAGAGTTCTTGCGTTAATCAAATCAACCGGAGTAAATACTTCATTATCGCGCACGTTCATACGCTCACGAATGGTTCTTGCCATACGAGCCAAACCAACACCAAACTGAGAATACAACTGCTCACCTACAGTGCGCACACGTCTGTTGCTCAAGTGGTCAATATCATCAATTTCCGCTTTCTGATTAGAAAGGTTCACGAGATATTTAACGATATGAATAATGTCGGTTTTGGTAAGAACGCGCGTATCCATATCAATATCCAACTCGAGTTTTTTATTGATTTTGTAACGACCTACTTCTCCTAAATCGTAACGTTTATCGCTAAAGAATAATTTTTCAATAATTCCACGCGCTGTTTCTTCATCAGGTGGTTCAGAACCACGCAATTGTTTATAGATATGATTCAACGCCTCAATTTCTGAGTTTGAAGTATCTTTATTAAGGGTGTTGAAGATGATAGAGTAATCAGCTGTTTGAGAATCTTTATGAACAAAGATGCTCTTAACGCCAGAGTCCAGAATCAAACTGATGTTTTCTTCGTCAACAATAGTATCGCGCTCGAGCAATACTTCGTTACGCTCAATAGAAACCACTTCACCGGTATCCTCATCCACAAAATCTTCCATCCATGTTTTAAGAACACGTGCGGCTAATTTTCTGCCCTTTGCTTTTTCGGCACTGCGTTTAGTAACTTCAATTTCATCGGCCAAATCAAACAAGGTCAAAATATCTTTATCGGTATCGTAACCTACGGCACGCAACAACATAGTAACCGGGAATTTCTTCTTACGGTCAATGTATGCATACATTACGTTATTGATATCGGTTGCAAACTCCATCCATGCTCCCTTGAAAGGAATAACGCGGGCAGAATAAATCTTAGTTCCGTTAGGGTGAAGCGACTGACCGAAGAACACTCCCGGGCTACGGTGCAATTGCGAAACAATTACACGCTCAGCGCCATTAATAATGAAAGTTCCTTTCGGGGTCATGTAAGGAATGTTTCCTAAGAACACATCCTGAACAATGGTTTTAAAATCAATGTGCTCAGGGTCGTTGCAAGAAAGTTTCAACTTTGCTTTCAACGGAACGCAGTAAGTTAAACCTCTCTCTACACACTCTTCCATAGAATAGCGCGGAGGGTCAACGAAATAGTCAATAAACTCTAACTGGAAAATGCTACGGGTATCGGAAATAGGAAAGTTTTCCATGAACACATGGTGCAATCCTTCTTTTACGCGGTTTTCAGGAGTAGTCTCTAACTGAACAAATTCTTTGTAAGTTTCTAACTGAATGTCGAGCAAATCGGGTTGTTCGTCAGGAAGTTTAATTTTCCCGAAGTTGATTCTCTCAGCACTTTTTTTCAGAATTTCTGCCATGTGAAGCTAGGTTTGATGTAGTTAACTAATCTCCAAAATATACAATGAAAACACAGGTGTTTTTGTTTCTTGAAAAGGAACTAAAACCCTAGTAATTTGAGCATTGTAATCGTAAAATTTTGGAACCGGTTTTGCAAAACGGAGTGCAAAGATAGTTTTCGCACTAATACTTCCAAATGTTTGGTGAGGTTTTTGAGAAGGGGGCAACTTCAATTAACGAATGCGAGAATTAGCGAATGTGAGAATGAATGGCAAAATGCATAAAAATTGCTGCTAACGGACTACGATGCGATTCTAATCACGTCAGCAACGGAGATGATGATGACAGCACCCAACATCATCATGTCAACACCTGAAATGATGATATCGGGAACGATTCTAATCACCTCAGCAACGGAAATGATGATAACAGCTCCCAGCATCATCATGTCGACACCTGAAATGATGATATCAGGAACGATTCTAATCATGTCAGCAACGGAGATGATGATGTCAGCACCCAACATCATCATGTCAGCAATGGGAATGATGACGACAGCAACGATGCTAATCATTTCAGTAAAGGAGATGATGACGACAGCAGTGATTCTAACTATATCAGGGTTTTGAACCGAAACTGTTAAAAAATGGCTTAAAAACCCACTATTTTAACACTTCGGAATTGGTAAGTGCCTCCGTAACTCTTACTGAAGCACTTCGGGAACGGTAAGTGCCATCGTAAAACCTACGCAAAGAACTCTATCGTTTACCCGATAAAATAATAAAGCGCATAGCTGTTTCAATAGATGCCCTGTCAGTTAATCCCCGTCCAGCAGGAGTTAAAAAGATGAAAGGGAAAGAAGGAAATTTATGGAGAATACGTGTGGGCGATTACCGCGTAGTTTATGCCATAGAAGATGCGGTTCGTATTGTAAACGTTCGAAGAATAGGGAATCGTAAAGAGGTTTACGAATAAGAGAAATTAAATTTCACATCCCACCATTCACTCTTATATATTCCATTGTCTCGTCCTGGGTTTTTATAGCAAAGTCTTTATATCGGTCGTGCACATCAATAATTTCTTCGAGCGCATCGCGTACCAAGTCTTTATTCTCCCATGTTTTAAGGTGAGCCACTACCGTTTCAAGGCAACCTTTTTTGTAAGCAATTTGCCCGAGCACATGCACCAGCGTGTTGCGCACGCGTGCAGTTTTATCAAACTGAAGTTCCTGCAAAAGCGGTAAAATATCCTGCGGATATTTTCTGCCGCGCAGTTCAATGCCGTGGCATATTTCTCTGCGTATCTCTTTATCTTCATGATGAAGAAATCGTTTGGCAAACGCCAGCACGGGCACAGGATTTTTTTCACCCATCTTTTTAATGGAGCCAATCACCGCATTACGCACCGAGTGGTGCGCATCAAGCAGTCCGCGCTCCATTAAATCTTCAACTGGTTCAAAATCATACATGCCTATTTCGCCTGCGCTGTTAATGGCAGTCTGCCGCACTTTTTCATTGGTGTTTTCGAAAAGCGCAGTCAGTAATTTCAGGGTATTCTTCCTCAGCTTTTGATTGGCGTGGTAAATTTTACCAATAGCGAGGTAAGCCGTTTTGCGTATGTAAGTATCTTCATCACTAAAGTAATGCAGCAGATTGTTGCTCCTCTCCTTTTCTATATCTGCAAGCACCGCTTGGTTGATTTCATCAACTACTTTCTGTCTTTCGGTTTTGCTTAAATCGTAGAATGGCATAAATGATTTTCTATCATGTCCCTAAAATAAAAACGCCCCACATTTCTGTGAGGCGTTTAAAAAATAAGGAGGCGACTACCTACTCTCCCGGAGGTTTAATCCAGTACCATCAGCGTGGAGGGGCTTAACTTCTCTGTTCGGAATGGGAAGAGGTGAACCCCCTCGCTATAGTCACCCTTAAGGTGCGTCCTATAACATAGGGACAATAAATTTTGACATATTGGAGTTAAT
>CANJRM010000056.1 GCA_947476645.1 Bacteroidota bacterium | reverse complement strand
TTTATAGTGTTTTTGGTTTCCATTTCTGTTATCGGCACGTTGCCGCGTGAATCGAGTTCTATGCTCGACAAACATCTCATAGGCATTATTGCTTCTTCATGTCTTGGTTTCATTCTTGGGTTGGCTGATGATGCTTACAACACAAATCCGCTCGCAAAATTTATTATTCAGCTTTCCTGCGCGTTCATACTTATCATATCCGATGTATATATACGCGTTACCGGAAACCCGGCTTTCGATTTTATGCTTACTACTGTTTGGGTAATTGGATTGATGAATTCGGTAAACATGCTCGACAATATGGATGCGATTACAACAACCGTTTCCATGTCTATCATCATCGGGCTTATTGCAGTAGTAGCCATCAGTGGAAATGAATTGGGAACATTTTACCTCGTAATGTTAGTGGGTGTATTCGGTGCGCTGTGTGGATTTCTGTATTTCAACTGGAACCCTTCAAGAGTCTATATGGGCGATACCGGTAGTCAGTTTCTCGGAGTTTTTCTCGCTTCTACCAGCATTATGTTTTTCTGGGATTTCAGAAATGAAGGCTCAGAAGAATTTATTCAATTGAAACAGTTTGTAGTGCCTATGTTGTTTTTTATTGTTCCGATAATAGATACCACTACTGTTACTATCCGAAGATTAATGCGTAAACAATCACCATTTGTTGGAGGCAAAGACCACATCACTCACCATCTCGCTTACCTTGGTTTGTCAGACAATATGGTTGCGCTGATTTTAATTTCCATCTCGCTTCTTTCGTTGCCGTTTGTATCACTCATCATTACCAATATCATTCCATGGACATGGCATGTAACGTTGTTTTCCTTCGTTTACTTTTTCGTGATTTTCATAATTATGCAAATAGTCTACAACGTAGGTAAGAAGAAGCATGAGGAGAAACTGAAACAGAAGTGAAATCTATTTCAGTTTTTCGTTTTGCTGATGCCGTTCAGCATCGCGCTTATTTTTCTTTTCTAAATTCTTTTCAAGCGCATCAGTAAGGTTCACTCCGGTTTGATTAGCGAGACAAATCAAAACCCAAAGCACGTCTGCCATTTCATCGGCTAAATCAACCTGTTTATCACTTTCTTTAAAACTTTGCTCTCCGTATTTGCGCGCAATAACACGCGCCACCTCCCCCACTTCTTCGGTAAGGCAAGCCATGTTGGTTAACTCACTGAAATATTTTACACCTTTTGATTTTATCCATTCATCAATCGTATTTTGAGCTTCTTGTATCGTCATAACTTCAAGTTTTATTTGGCTGTTTACTGCTACTGCTTACTGCCGGTGTCTACTTCCTCCTCTTCTCCATTTCTTCCGCAACTCTTTTTGAATCGTATACTTCCGATTTTTTTAATTGCTCAATTACGTTTGCATGACTCTCCGAATCTCTGTTTTGTGATAGTTTACTAGCCGCTTCAATACGTTCTACTTTAATTTCGAAACCAACCAAACCACGCAAATCAATTTCTAAAGTTTTAGCGGGAATTTCATCGTAGCCTTGCGGTTTTTCGGCATGAGCGTTTTCGTATCGTGCCATCAAAGTGCGGAGCATCAATTCCAATTTTTCGCCTGCTACAATTTCAATTTTACCATACGCATGAACCGCGCGGTAATTCCACGTAGGAACATTGCGATGATTATACCACGATGGAGAAACATAAGCGTGTGGTCCCATAAAAATTGCGAGCACATCTTTCTCCGCTTCAAAATTTTTCCATTGTTCATTAGCGCGCGCCATGTGCCCTTGCAAAATCCAATTCCCACTTTCGTCTGCAACTAATTGCAAAGGAATATGAGTGGCTATTGGCAAATTATTCTTCACCGAAACCAATAACGCAAAACCAAATTCGCGCAAGAGTGCTTCAATCTCTTGTTGGTCGGTTTCTTTAAAATGTGGCGGAATGTACATGATGGAATTTTGCTTTTCAGTTAGCTGAAACCAAAACTAATATTCTACCGATGAAATTTTGAATGGCGAAACCACTTCCTATTTCACCACAAGAATTTTCCGAGTGGTAGAATTTTCGTTGCTGTGCATCTGCAATAAATAAGTGCCTGCGTTTAAATTGCCAATAGAAATTGTTTGCTGGTTGTTTGAAGCGAAATTATTCAGTGTTCGTAGCACTCTTCCATTTACATCATACAACGAAGCAGAAATTTCATTCGCGTTTTTTGTATTCACTGAAACAATCAAAACATCGCTTGCTGGATTCGGGTAAACTGAAAATGAAATTTCTTGATTCAATTTTGAAATTCCTGTAGTGAAATCAGTCACCGTTTCTGAAATAACATTGAAGCCGCTATTAGGTCCAAGATTACCCGGCTGCACTGTTCCGTAATAAGTTGGCCCTAATACATACGGATAAACAGGCTCATAATTATCATCAATCGTTACGAAGTAAGCGTAAGTGCCAGCGGGATATTCAGGCGTAACACAAAAGCGACCGTTATGAATATCCAAATCGCCTAGCCCCGGCACAAATTCAAAATCTTCAATGTAAGCACCCAATTGATATTGGCTCAACAGGGGTCCGTAATGCAAAGTATCAAGCACTGTTCCATCGAGAAGAATAGTTCTGTCACTCATCGAACGCAAACGATAACTCGTGCGCATGCGCGTAATGGCACCTGTGCCATTGGTATCCTGATAAGCATAAGCTCCATAAATAGGATAACCATCAAAAGCAAAACCGATGATGGGCGAATGAACTGTGTTACTGTATTTATCGTAAAGACATTGCGGATTTACGTGGGTGTGATATTCATGCAAACCATTCGGGTGACCGAGGCAATTATCGAACGTATTGTTCTCAAAGTAAAAAGCATTTTGAAACCACACCGATGAATCGAGGTAACTCTTCGCGTCTTTTGGATTGTAAATAGAAACGCCATTCTTCCACAACGCAATGTGTCCATAAGGGCATTTAATGAGCGGTCCATTATTTTTTTGCGGATGCAAAGTTATTTTGAAAGTAAAATTCATGCTATCGGGAAACCACGGATTGTTGGGCCAATCGTAACCAACAGGAATCCAATCGGGAATATCAGTAGTATGCACATACACATTGTTCGAAGAATATTTTACTCATTGCACATTGGTGGGAATGGTATCGAAGCCGGTTTGGTTAGTTGCGTTTATCACCCATGAAGTAACCGCAGGAGATAATTGAGCATTGGAAAAAAGTTGGCAAAAAATAAAGCTGAGTGTAATAATTTTTTTCATGCAGAAATTTGAGATGAAAGACTTGAGAAGTTTATGGAAGTTTAAAGCAACGAATTACAACGCATCTAAATGCCGAGCCAGAATACTCGTTTGATTTCTGCGGCTGTAAATCTGATGTTTAGTATCGCTGTATTTGAAAACGGTTTTTGTTTGCTCAAAATAATTCAACGCTGAAACCAATTGCTTTTGTGCTTCCTCGGCATTGTTATAGTCAATCATTTTTTTCCTTCCAGTTGTGTGCAGAATTTCAGCAGCGTTTCCATGAACAGGTCCGAACGAAATCATTTCAGAAGTTGATGCGAGATACTCGAACAATTTGCCTGTAAGAATTACTTCATTGTCCTTTACATCTGGAATTGCAAACAACAACATGCTCGCTTCCTGCATCAATTGAATTGATTTTCGGTGGTCAACAAAATCGAGATAGCTCACGATAGAGTCCAATCCATTTTCTGAAATACTTTTCTTAACGGCATCATCAACTCTGCCTATGAATTCGAGCTTGGCCGAAGTCCGAAGTCCGATGTCTGATGCACCCAATTCAGAAATACATTTCCACAACACTTCCAAATTTTGACTTGACATTAAATTCCCAACATACCGAATCGTGAATTTCTCTTCGGACTTCCGACCTCGGACTTCCGACTTCGTAAAGTCTTCCTCGTCATATCCATTACTCACCACTTCAATTTTATTTACTCTACTTTCAAATTCCTTTTTCATACCAGGGCTTATCACCGTAACCATATCAGCGGTTTGAAGAACTTTTGTTTCGAGCCCTTTGTCTTTTTGTTTGGTGGCTTCGGTGCGCGGTAAAAAGTTGTTGTAGAAAATTCCTGTCCACGGGTCGCGGAAATCTGCGAGCCATTTGATGCCGAACTTTTCTTTGAGTTGTAACCCGATTAAGTGAGCGGAGTGTGGCGGACCAGTAGTAATAATGGCATCCACTTTTTCGTTCTTCAAAATTTCTTCTGCCTGTTTCACCGCATAACTCACCCAGCCTTTTCGCGCATCGGGAATAAAAAAATTAGCGCGGACGTATTCTGAAATGGTTTGAAAAAAAGATTTCTTGTTGTGTGAGCCAACAGAAACCACCGGCAACGATTTGCCCTTCTTCCCTCTCAGCAAATTATAAAACTCAAACGGCTCAAAAGTTTTTGTTCGGTAAACGCGAAGCGAGGGAGAAATTTCTTTCACTAAACTTTCATCAAGGTAAGGATAGCTTCCGTTGTCAACGGTAATAATGATTGGCTCCCAGCCAAACTCGGGAAGAAATTTTGAGAACTTGAGAAAACGCTGCACTGCCACACCACCCGCAGGCGGCCAGTAATAAGTGAAGATGATTACTTTCTTACTCACTTCTTTTTTGTTGGCTTGTGTGGTTGCTTTGCCTCTGCTTTCACTTCGGTTTTTGGCTCTGCTTCTATTTCCTGTAATTTTTTGCGACCAGCAAAACCAAGTGTGCCAAATACAAATGCAAACAACAGGAACGAACCCGCATAAGCAATTTTATTTCCGGCAACAATGCTCTTTGGTTCAAACTTGAATTCAATTTTGTGAGAACCTGACGGCACAACCAGTCCGCGCAAAACATAGTTGCAACGGAAATGCGCCACAGGATTTCCATCTAAGTAAGCATGCCATCCTTTGCCTTCGTTGTAATAAATTTCAGAGAACACCGCGAGTTGCGGGCTTGCTGAATTAGAAGCATAAGTCAAACGATTTGGTGTGTATTCCGTTTCGCGAATTACTGCACCGCTGTCTCCTACATATTGCCAGTTGCCAACTGTTGTTTTGTATTTCTCATCAACCACAACAGTTTGTTTCGGGTTGAAATTGTCAAGAGCTTTCATTTCATCATCGGCATTTTTTGCCCATTTAATTTCCTGCACAAACCAAACATTACCGCAGGCATTCGGATTGGGTTGTGCCATTGGTTCTTTTGTTTGTTGGTTCTGTCCGATGATATATTTCGTGTTCAACATGTTCAACACGTTAATGTTGTTTTTCGAAATCTGATTCTCAATCAAATCCTGATAGCGAATCAATTTTGCCGCATGATAACCACCAACCGATTTGTGATAATAAGAAGTCATGGCATCGTTGAACGGATCGCGCGTAACATTGAACACGCGATAGTTCGGGTCGGTATCTTTCAAAATATCTAAGTCGGCTTGTGTGGCAGCGTGACTGCTCTCCGTTGCTTCTTTAAAATTATCGCTGTTTAAATATCGCTTGTCAACTAACCAGCCATCGAGGAGAAACACGGCAACGAGTGCGCCAAGCAAAATTTGTTTCGATAGTTTTTTCTGAATGTAAAACCAAATCAATCCGAACGTAGCGGCAATAAACACTAACGAACGAAACGCATCGGCACGCAACAAACTTGCTCTGTCTTTTTTGATAGCATCAATCAACCAGCCATTACCGTTGTCGTAATATTGTTTGTCGGCTTCAGCAGAAAAACTAAAAAACATTCCACCGAGAATGCCGAACAGAATAACCACTCCCGCAGTAATTCCTCCGGCTATTTTTAATTTCTTCAGTAACTCATCATTCGAATTTTTGTCTGTAAGAATTTCGTTCAATCCAAGAATTGCAATCAACGGCACCGCTAATTCTGCAATCACCAAAGCCATAGATGGATTTCGGAATTTATTGAAGAACGGGAGAAGATTAAACATCCATTTGAAGAAAGGTGTGTTGTGTCCAAACGCCAACAACATTGAAAATATCATAAGCCCGAGCAACACCCATTTCAAATTGTTGCGAACAATGAACATGGAAAACACAAACAGAAAAATAATTGCCGCACCAAAATAAACAGGACCCGAAGTGAAGGGTTGACCGCCCCAATACAAAGGCATTTGTTTCAAATATTGTTGCGCAGTATTTTCAGCAACACCTTTGCTCATCATTGCCTGATAAGTATCTGAACTCTCACTTAAACTTCCTCCGCTTGCACCGCCTTTAATGTTTGGAATAAGCAGTGAAAGAATCTCTCCATCTCCCAATCCATAACTCCAACGCGAAGCGTAATCAAAATCTAAACCTCCATCTGTGGTTGCTTTTTTCTGCGTGAGTTCCGAAGCACCACCGCGAATGGTTTCTTTCGCATATTCCTCGGTGCCCCATATGTTTGCGATATTCGGGAGCAGAGCCAATACAGCGGCAACAATCAACAAACCCGTTGCTTTCGCAAAATGCACTAACCGTTTTTCAAGAATACTTGTAACCAAATAATATCCGCCAACAGCAACTACTATTAGAATGAGATAGTAGGCTACTTGAAAGTGATTGGCATTAATTGCCAACGAAAGAAAAAATGCAGTGATAGCTGCGCCCACTAAAATGTTTTTTCGGTAAGCAAGAATTACTCCGCCCAACACAGGCGCCATCAACGCCATTGCCTGTACTTTCGTATTGTGTCCCGCTTCAATAGAAATGAGAATGAAACTCGAAAGCCCATAAGCCACCGCGCCTGCTAAACTAAGCCACGGGTCAACTTCCAAACACAAAAGCAAAATGTAAAAACCCAGAAACATCATAAACAACAACACGGTAGCATCAGGAAAAATAACCTGCAACACACGTACCACTTTGTCAACAAAGTTGCCGGGATACAGTAATGAAATCTGCACCGCAGGCATTCCGCCAAACAAACGGTTCGTCCATAGTGCAGGTTCTTCGGGGTGCGCTTTGTTCCAGTCAACAATCTCTTTACTCATGCCTTCCCATTGGGTAACATCACCCTGAGAAAGAGTTTTGCCCTGATAAGCGGGAATGAAATAAGCAATGGTAAGGAGTGCAAACGTAAGCACTGCGACAAGGTGAGGCAAAATTCTTTTTTGCATGAAGTAGTTTTGAGTGGCGTGAAAATATGAAAATGTGTTGATGTGCCGAGAGAGGATAGGCTAATGAAATATCACTTCTCAAACTTCAACTTCGTCCAATAGATATACGTTTTACCAAGCTGTCCACGTATCCAATTTTTTTTCTTCTTGTGAATGTCACTTGAGTAATTCATCAGCACATAATTATCGTTATCGAGTTGAACAATTCCAGGGAAAGAATTATCGCCTGTACTTGGAAAATCTGTCACCAGAGCTAAACTCAAATCATCTTTGTTCAGTTTAAATAGAGAGGTTACTTTTCGTGTAATCGAATATTGAATCAAGTTGCGCGCTCGTCCTTGCGTTTCACTTTTTCGGTGTTTCACTTTATCAATATCTCCATCCAAATTTCTTCGAGATACCAAATAGATATCATCGTTATGCGCAAACAATAAAGCGCTATCGTATTTGGTTTTGACACGAATTTTCTTCCAGTCGTAAATGCAGGTTTTATCGGCTTTGCAAACTAATGCACCTGTTCCTTCCAAGCGAACAGTCGAGTAAAGATTTCCGGTGCTATCGAAAATAAACTCGCCTTCTTCAGCCGAAAAAGTATTCACCTGTGGCTCTTCTGAAATCGGATGCCAGTCAATCGCATTGGTGCTTTGAAACAAACGCAGGTTACTTGTCTCGTGATGGTTTTGATAAAGCCCCTTGCCATAATAAGCAGAAAGATAAAGTGTGTCTTTTCGTTCACGAATTCTCCACGGCACAAAACCATCGAGGTGAGCAGAGGAAAGCGAAGTCCATTTTCCATTACCGGTGGTTCGCGTTTGTAAAATTTCGCGCGGGTCAAACTTGAACATGCTTTTGCTGCCGGTGAAACAATAGAGATTGAGCGTGTCGTGATAAACCGCAAACTTCGGTTCGCGTAAATCGCAATGAAGATTTATTTCCGTTTCGAAATTCCAGTTTTCTAAATCGGTGGAACTAACTACATACATCACCGCTTTGCCCGAAGGAAAATGCGTAGGTGCTGTACGAAATGCCAAATAGAATTTGTCTTTGAACTTCGCTAAATCCAGATTGTTATTGCTGCGCTGAATTTTGCATTGTGCAGGAAGTTTGCCTGATGTAGTCAGGTTTTTCCATTCATCATATTTTACCGATTGCGAAAACGAGTTTGAAATTTGAAAGCAGAGCAGGAGAGTAATTAATTTTTGTAGCACACGCAGTTTTTATTTTTAAGAAGCCGTCAAAAGTAAAAAGCAGGAGCCCATTTTTGTCCTTCGCCAAACGTTTTGTCACTTGTTATGAATAATTACTTTTGCGCGCCTTTTAAAAAGCACACTTCATTCAGCAATGAGCCATACTTATGTTGCTATCATGGCGGGAGGAATCGGTAGTCGGTTCTGGCCGCAGAGCAGAACAGCCAAACCCAAGCAGTTTCTCGATATTCTGAATACAGGGAAGACCCTTATTCAGTTGACTTATGAGCGTTATCTCAAGCTCGTTCCGCAGGAGAATATTTATGTGGTGATTAACGATGATTACGAAACGTTGACCAAGGAACAATTGCCCGGTTTAAACGATGCGCAGATTTTGAAAGAGCCGATGCGTAGAAATACTGCGCCTTGTATCACATATGCCTGCGATAAAATTTATGCACGCGATAAAGACGCTACGATAATTATTGCCGCCAGCGACCATTTGATTTTAGAAGAAGCGAAATTTGAGGAGGTGATAAAGCAGTGTATTGAGTTTGTGAGCAACAATACTTACCTCGTTACCATTGGTATTAAACCTACGAAACCAGCAACGGGTTACGGCTACATTCAGTTTGAAGATGAAAACGGTGAAGACAATTTTTACAAGGTGAAAACTTTTACCGAAAAGCCGAGCGTTGAAATAGCAAAAACATTTTTGAAGAGCGGAGATTTTTTATGGAACAGCGGCATGTTTGTTTGGAAAGCAAAAACTTTGCTGCGTGCCGTGGTAAAATATTTACCCGAAGTAGCCGAAGCTTTTCGCGAAGGCAACAAACATTACGATACTCCCACCGAAAAGAAATTTATTCAGGAAGCGTATTCGCAGTGTACTAACATTTCTATTGATTACGGAGTGATGGAAAAGGCAGAAAACGTTTACACCCTTCCCGCGGAATTTGGCTGGAGCGATATTGGCGCATGGGATTCGTTGTATGAAATTTATGAGCACGATTATTTAGGTAACGCGGTGTCGGGAAAGAAGGTGAAAATTTATGATGCCTCACACAACATGGTGATGGTGCCGAATGATAAACTAGTTGTGTTGCAGGGACTGGATGGCTATTGTGTAATTGACACAGGCGATGTGTTGTTGATTTGCCAAAAGGAAAAAGAACAGGAAATAAAACAGATAACCGTTGACTTGAAAGTGGCGAATCTGGATAAATATTTATAAAGAACGATTTTGATAATTAGTGCATTGAAATGAATTTCCCTTCTTCCATAAATTCGAAACTCCCGAACGTAGGCACCACCATTTTTACGGTGATGAGTGCATTGGCGAAAGAGCATAACGCTATCAATCTTTCGCAGGGGTTTCCCGATTTTAATCCACATCCGGTTTTAGTAGAAGAAGTTGAAAAAGCGATGCGTGGTAATTTCAATCAGTACGCGCCTATGGCTGGTTACCTTCCATTGCGCGAACGCATAGCCGAAAAAGCAGAAACCCTTTATGGAGCAAAGGTAGAAGCCGATACAGAAATTACGATTACTGCGGGAGGAACACAGGCAATTTTCACGGCTATTCTTTCGGTTATTCGTGAAGATGATGAAGTGATTTTGTTTGCTCCAGCTTATGATTCGTATGCTCCTGCAGTTGAACTCGCAGGCGGCAAAGCGATTTTCTACGACCTCGAAGCACCAGACTATAAAGTGGATTGGCAGAAAGTAAAGCGATTGATTAATCAGCGCACGCGCATGATTATTATTAACACACCTCACAATCCTTCAGGAACAATTTTGCGTGAAGCAGATATGAAGGAGTTGGAGAAACTGGTGCAGCGCAGCGATATTGTTTTGCTAAGCGATGAAGTGTACGAACACATTGTGTTCGACAAACTGCAACACGAAAGCGTATTGCGTTATCCGAAATTGGCGGAGCGTTCATTTGTGGTTTCTTCCTTCGGGAAAACATTTCATACTACAGGTTGGAAAGTGGGCTATTGCATTGCACCTAAAAATTTGATGGCAGAATTCAGAAAGGTTCATCAGTTCAATGTGTTCAGTGTAAACTCTGTTGCACAAATTGCTTTTGCTGAAATTCTGAAACGCAAAGAACTTTATCTTGAATTGAATAGTTTTTATCAGGGCAAAAGAGATTTTTTTAAACGCGCTATACAATCATCAAGATTCAACTTACTGAAATGCGAAGGCACTTACTTTCAATTAGCAAATTACAGCCGCATAAGCGATGAACGCGATATTGAATTTGTGCGCAGAATGACAAAGGATATGGGTGTTGCGGCAATTCCCGTTTCTGTTTTTCACCGCAGCCACAGCGATAACAGTATTATTCGTTTCTGCTTTGCTAAAGAAGAAGAAACATTGAAACGCGCGGCTGAATTGCTCACCAAGATTTAATTCTTCAACTTCGCTGCGATGAAAAATCTGCGCGTTACGCTTATTCAATCCATTCTTCATTGGGAAAATATTTCAGCTAACCTCGAAATGTTTTCAGAAAAAATCTCTTCTGTTGGCGAAACCGACTTAATTGTTTTGCCCGAAACATTCACCACAGGTTTTAGCATGAATCCAAAATTTGCAGAATCAATGGATGGAAGTGCTGTGAAGTGGATGAAGAAAATTGCGAAACAAAAAAACTGTGTTGTTTGCGGAAGCTTAATGATTGCAGATGAAGGGAGATTTTATAATCGCCTTGTTTGGATGCAAGCTGACGGAGAATTTCAGACTTACGACAAACGACATTTGTTTTGTATTAGCGATGAGCCAAAGTTTTTTACTGCCAGCAACGAAAGATTAATTGTAGAATTGAACGGCTGGAAAATTTGTCCGCTGATTTGTTACGATTTGCGCTTTCCGGTTTGGGCAAGAAATGTTGTTGGTGATAACACCAACAACGGCAATCCTGCTTACGATGTTTTGCTTTACGTAGCCAATTGGCCCGAGAGAAGAAATGTAGCCTGGAAGAGTTTATTGCCGGCTCGTGCTATCGAAAATCAGGCTTATGTTATTGGCGCAAACCGTGTAGGTGTAGATGAAAAAAACATTTCGCACAGCGGTGATTCAATGGTGATAGATGCTTTAGGGAAAATACTTTACCACAAAGAACAGGAGGAAGATATTTTCACCATTGAATTGAATTGTGAAGAGCTAAAAAAAGTTCGCGGGCAACTTCCGTTTTTAAAAGATGCCGATGAATTTGTGTTGAATCCAAAATCAAAAATTAAAAGTCACTGATGCCTCTGCTCAATCAAAATAAAAGTGAAGAAGAAAAGAGTTTTGCGCTGCGCTGGTACGAAGTGCGCAACCGTGTAAAAAATGAATTTGGTCAGCGACCTGATATTAATGTGATGCTGTTTCTAATTGGCATGAATGAAGTGGGCATCGTAAAAGAAAAATGGGAGAAAGAAGAAAAACAGGATTTAATGCACGTGGCGGTTTGCAAGCTTTTTGAAAGCGAAGGATATTTCACATTGGAAGGAACAGATGATGACGGATGGCCTCACTACGAAGCCAACAAAAACATTCCCAAATTGGTTTTGAAGGAGCAGGATGAACTGCTCAAAAGAAAAATTGTAGAGTATTTCGAAAGTTTGTAACGCGTATTACTTAACGCGGTGTAATTCAATTTTTGTTGAAGGTGCAATACGAATAGGAACGGTTTCTTCTTCCACATTCGTCAACTCCAAACCAAAATCTTCGGCAGTAGAAAGCGAAACGCTTTTAATAAAGCGGTAACCCTTTACAATAAACTGGTCGAAAGGCGAAAGCGCATCGTCAATGGCTACACGGCTGTTGAGAATGATGAATTTAAAATCGGCCGGCATATTGTATTTGCGAAGCGAAGGATAGTGCGACAGTTCATCTACCTCACCGTTCTTCACCATTTCTTCCACAATTTTATTGAACATCAAATTTACTTTATGTTCCACTTTAAATCCGAACGATAAACGGATAAAGAAAACTCTTCGCGGCACTACAGATTCCACTGCGTAGGTTGCTCCAAACGGGTCGTTCGAAATATCTACGTGCACAAACCAATAGATATCTGCACGTTTTGGTCGCTTTCGAAAAATGGAATAGATGATGTTCGAATCAATATGGCTTTTATCATTTGCCATGGCCAGGTAAACTAAGTTGTTCGCTTCTTTAGGAATCGTATCGTCCTGCATCAACTCTTTAAGCGGAGCTATGTAATCTTTGATTTCTACAAATTCAATATGCTTTTTGCGAAGCTGCCGCGCCTGATAAAAAATCCACATGCCGAAAAATATGATAGCCGCAATAAGCACCGTAAACCAACCGCCATTTTTAAACTTCAATAAATTGGAAACAAAAAACGCTCCTTCAATAGTCAAAAACAATTGCGATAAACCCCATGTAATAATCGTTGGTCTTCGCTGCGTGTACATTAAATACGTAAGCAGCGCGGTGGTCATGAGCATGTTAATGGTAATTGCCAAACCGTAAGCCGCTTCCATATTGGCGGAGTCCCGGAATAAAAGCACTACGGCAATGCATCCCAAAAACAAAAACCAATTGATGCCCGGTATATAAATCTGTCCTTGGTGGGTGGTAGGATAAATAACTCTGAGGTTAGGCCACAAACGAAGTTTCATAGCTTCGTTTACTAACGTAAAGCAACCCGTAATGAGCGCCTGTGAAGCAATGATGGTGGCAAGTGTGGCAATCGTAATTCCTATAGGCAAAAACCAATCAGGCATCATGGTATAAAAAGTTGATTTGCCTTCAGGCCAGTGCTGCCCATCAAAAACACGAAGCAGCATCGCGCTCTGTCCAAAGTAATTCAACAGCAACATAGCGATAACAAAAACCCAACTCATTCTAATGTTCGACTTACCACAGTGTCCAAGGTCAGAATACAAAGCTTCTCCTCCGGTAGTACAAAGAAATACCGCCCCCAGCAACCAAAATCCTCCGGGATAAGCCACCAATAAATGAATAGCATGTTTCGGATTGATTGCTTGCAACACTACAGGATTCAGCAAAATTTCTTTTGCGCCTAAAAAGCCAATCATGGCGAACCAAATCAACATTACAGGTCCAAAAATCCCCCCTACTATTTTTGTTCCGAACTGTTGAAACACAAACAAACAAGCCAGAATACCGATAACGATAGGCACGGTTGGAATATCAGGATTCAACAATTTCAAACCTTCTACTGCCGATGAAATAGAAATAGGTGGCGTAATAAAACCATCGGCAATCAACGAAGCACAACCGATGATGGCAGGGAAAATTAACCACTGCACTTTGTATCTGCGCACTAAGGCATAGAGTGCAAAAATTCCTCCTTCACCTCTGTTATCGGCATTCAGTGCCAGGTAAACGTATTTGAAAGTGGTGATGATGAGTAGCGTCCAGAACACACATGATAAACCACCTAAGATTAATTCGTGAGAAATAATGTGGCTGCTGACAATCGCATTTAGTACATAAATGGGAGAGGTTCCAATGTCCCCAAAAATAATTCCCAATGTTATAAGCACTCCGGCAGTGGACAGCTTGTGCCCGTGGTCGCGGTAACTATTACCCATTATAATGGCTTGTTAAAATGTGAGGGTGAAAAGGGAGAGAATGTAACTGACAATCGCCTTCGCGTGAAGATTTCATAGATTGATTAAGCGATGCAAACCAAGGCAAAGTTTTTCATATCGCATAACTAAAACAGAACTTTGAAGAAGGTTTTTGTTTAGTCAATTCACTAATTCGATTACATTTATTTCAACAAAACACAACCCATGAAAAAATACACAGCAGAATTTATAGGCACTTTCATTTTAATTTTTGCAGGAACAGGAAGCGTAGTGGTGAACCAACAATTAGGCGCAGCGCTTGGTTTGCCCGGCATTGCTATGGTTTGGGGCTTTGCCATTATTGCGCTCATCTACGCCTTTGGCGATATTTCAGGAACGCACCTCAACCCCGCAGTTACCGTTTCATTTGCCGTTGATAAACGCTTTGAATGGAAAGAAGTTCCACCCTATTTAATAGCGCAACTGGCAGGTGCGTTGAGCGCAAGTTTGCTTTTGCATTTTCTGTTTCCCGAAAATAAAACGCTTGGCATTACACAGCCATCGGGCAGCGAAGCACAGGCATTTATTATGGAAGTGGTAATGACCTTTATTTTAATGCTCGTTATTTTGCGCGTGAGTGTGGGCGCTAAAGAAAAAGGAATTACCGCAGGCATTGCCATTGGCGGCACGGTTTGGTTTTTGGTTTTATTCGGTGGCCCCGTTTGCGGCACCAGCTTAAACCCTACGCGCTCTTTGGCTCCCGCTATTGTTACCGGAAACTTTCAATCGCTTTGGTTGTATATCGCGGCTCCGTTTGCAGGTGCGTTAACGGCTGTGTTCGTTCATAGGTTTTTGCATACGCCTGATAACGGATAGCGTTTTTTGGTGAAAAGGAGGAGAGTTGTTTTTACTCATTTTTAAAACCTGTAAGGTTTTATACTTTCGCCCCATTCAAAAACAAAAATAACAGCATGAATTTTCCGGCAGATTTAAAATACAGCAAAGAGCACGAATGGGTAAAGGTAGAAGGCAACACCGGCACTATAGGCATTACTGATTTTGCCCAAAAGGAACTGGGTGATATCGTTTATGTAGACATCAACACTATTGGCGAAACTGTAACTAAAGATGCGGTGTTCGGCACAGTAGAAGCGGTAAAAACCGTAAGCGATTTGTTTATGCCGGTGAGCGGAAAAGTGTTGGAGCAAAACGCAGCACTCAATGATAATCCTGAAAGTGTGAACAAAGACCCTTACAACAGCGGCTGGATGGTGAAGATTGAATTTACCAATGCATCAGAGTTAGATGGTTTGATGGATGCCGAAACATATAAGAAGCACATAGGTGCATAAATTCCCCAATTGAAATCTTTCCTCAAATACAATACACCGTCCATACTCTGGGCGGTTTTTATTTTGGTGCTGTGCCTAATGCCGGGGCGCGAATTACCCAGTCTTACTATTTGGGAGTTTGATAAGATTGGGCACTTTGGGGTGTATCTTATTCTTTCGGGGCTTATGGTTTATGGCTGGCGAAAACAAAAATCATTTTCATTTCTGCACAGCAAAGTGCTTTTGAAAATTCTGCTTATTACTTCGGTTTATGGCTTTGCAGTAGAAGTAATGCAGGAGTTATTTACCACCGACCGCCACTTCGATATGTTAGATGCCCTCGCAAATTCAGTAGGTGCTGTTGTGGGAAGTTTTGTGAGCGCCATTTTTATTAAAAATGAAACTGAGAGTTAAGGTAAAGCCCAATTCAAAAACCGATGCCATCATTTGCGAAGGAGATGGTTCGTGGAAAATAAAAATTAAAGCCCCGGCAGTGGAAGGCAAGGCCAATAAATACTTGGTGGAATACCTGAGTGCGGTGCTCCAATTGTCAAAATCAAAAATTATTCTGCTGAAAGGCGAAACCAATTCTTTTAAAACATTGGAAATTGATGCAGAGGAGACGCAGGTGTTAGAAAATATGCAACGCGAAAGTCAAAACGCATAATTACATTGCGCCTGAGAAAACTGAATATCGTTTCATGAGCAAAAGCAAAACAATTTATTTCTGTCAGAACTGCGGCAACCAATCGCCCAAGTGGGTGGGTAAGTGCCCCGTGTGCAACGAGTGGAACACGTATGCCGAAGAAATAATTGATAAGGATGTAGAGAAACTGAAAGAGAAAAAAAGCGGTTACTCGAAAAAGAAAAATGAAGATGCTAAACCTGTTCCTATTAGTGAAGTGCACGAATTAGAAACCAAACGCATTGACACGAGAGATACCGAATTGAATCGCGTTCTTGGTGGTGGAATTGTGTTAGGTTCTTTGATTTTAATTGGCGGTGAACCCGGCATTGGAAAGTCAACGCTGATGTTGCAATTAGCGTTGAAACTCAAAGGGCTTAAAGTGCTTTACGTAACAGGCGAAGAAAGCGACCGCCAGATAAAATTGCGTGCCGATAGAATAGGAGCGGAGAACGATGGCTGTTTTATTCTCACCGAAACCAACACGCAACAGATTTTTAAACAGGCAAATGAACTGGAGCCCGATATCATCATTATTGATTCGATTCAAACCGTGCATACTATATATGTAGAGTCAACGCCCGGAAGTGTGAGCCAGGTTCGCGAGTGCACCGCTGAGTTGATGCGGTATGCTAAGGAAAGTTCAATTCCTGTTTTTTTGATTGGGCATATTACTAAAGACGGCATGATTGCGGGGCCAAAAGTGTTAGAGCATATTGTTGATACGGTGTTGCAATTTGAAGGCGACAGAAATTATACCTACCGCATTCTTCGCACTACAAAAAACCGTTTTGGTTCTACTTCCGAAATTGGTATTTACGAAATGATTGGCGAAGGATTACGCCCCGTTATCAATCCTTCCGAAATTTTATTGACGCAGCGCGATGAAGAACTAAGCGGCATTGCCATTGCAGGAATGATGGAAGGCATGCGACCGTTTTTAATTGAAACGCAGGCATTGGTTACTCCCGCATTTTACGGCACACCGCAGCGCAGCGCCACCGGTTTTGATGCGCGAAGAATGAGTATGCTTTTGGCGGTGCTTGAAAAGCGCGCGGGTTTCCGCTTCGGCACCAAAGATGTTTTCTTAAACATAGCCGGAGGTTTACGAGTGGAAGACCCCGCTATTGATTTAGCGGTGATTGCCGCGCTGTGTTCTTCTTATAATGATATTTCGGTTTCGAGTAAAACAGCTTTTGCTGCCGAGGTGGGTTTAAGTGGCGAGGTGCGCGCGGTGAGCCGTGTGGAGCAACGAATTTCTGAAGCCGATAAACTTGGTTTCGAAAAAATATTTGTGAGCAAGTTCAATCAGAAGATTGACACCAAAAAGTTCAACATCGAAATTGTTTACCTGAGCAAGGTGCAGCAGTTGATGGAAGAGTTGTTTGGATAGTTTATTTGCAACCTGCCTTTTGCATTAACTCAACCGCGCTGCCCGTAACGGCATGTTGCTGAAATCCTGTCTTCATTAAGTATCCTTTTGCGCGAAGGTTCATCATCAGCTTAGCCAGCCCGCCTTTGGAGTAGGAAGTAAGCTTGCGCAAAAATTTGTAATCGCCCGGTTGCTCATTATAGAAGTAAATCAAAAGTTTAGCCGCAGCTTCTGCCGTGTTATTCTTAGAACCTCCAAAACCTGCCATTAGCAGTTGACTCGCCAGAGGATAAATGTTTGAATCAACTAAGTCCAGTTTTAACGGTAAGGGCAAAATCGAAGAATTTTCTGTGTTCTGCTGAAACGGCTCAGCCTCCGTTTTCTGATTTATTCCCTGTTGTAGCAACGGATTGGTATATTTCTCTTGCGGTGATGCCTGTTGTTGCAACGGTAGGGAATCAATTAATGGAAGTGATGCATCTTGTTGTAACGGTAGGGAGTCATTCGATGGAAATGATACGTTCTGCTGCAACGGTAGGGAATCATTCAAGGGAAGTGCTGCATTCCGTTGTAACAGTAGGGAATCAATCGTATAATTTGTATCAATCTGCTGCAACAGATTGGGAACAATTGCTTGTTTTCCTTCAAGTTGTTGCTTCAACTCGCTGTTTTCCTTCTTAATTGATTCGTTCTGTTCCAACAACACAGCTATAATCTTGCGAAGTGTTACAATCTCAAGTTGCAGTTCGCTTAAAGTTGGCTCATTCATGGCGGTTCCTTTGAACCAAATATAATAAAGACAGAATTTTGCTGCAAGCCGAAGCTACAGATGGCATCACCGCATAAAAAAGTCATGAGCTTTGCTGTGCGAAAAGGCAGGGTATAAAAAAAGGGCTGTTACCTTTCGGTAACAACCCTTCTTTATAAAAATCAGTTTAAGTATTACTGAATAGCAATTGAATAAGAAGCCGATTTTTCACCGGTGCTTATCTTAACCGTGTAAGTTCCTTTAGCCAAACCTTTAACGCTGAAGTTCTCTGTAATTCTATCAGTCAATCCTTCGTTTCTTGTTTGAACTTTTTCGCCAATGGCGTTGAAAATTTCAACCGTTACATTTTTCGCATTTACCAACTGTGCAGTAACAGTAAAGTTATCGCTGGCAGGGTTAGGGAAAATTTGAACTTTGGTCAATTCATTTACTAAGCTGTTAATGCTGTTGTTGAAGCTAACAGTTACAGAACCGGTAGCAGAACATCCGCCAGCATCGGTAACAGTAACCGTGTAAGAACCTACTGCAAGACCTGTAACGGTAGCAGTGGTTTGTGCAGTTCCTGTCCATGCATAAGTGTAAGCACCGTTTCCGCCACTTGGTGTAGCCGTTGCCGTTCCGTTAGTAGCTACTGCTGTGCTGGCATTGGTAAATGCCATAGCTACAGTAACTGTAGGCACATTGCTCGCCACACTTGCTGTTGCAGTGCCGCTGCATCCGTTGGCATCGGTAACCGAAATAGTATAAGAGCCGTCAGCCACACCGGTAAAAGCACCGGTAGTGTCATTGCCGCCCGAATAAGTATAAGTATAAGGTGAACCTCCGCCTGTAGCCACAGCCGTGAAAGTTCCGTTAGAACCTACGCATGCAGTTTGTGCTGTGGATGTAACAGTAGTTGCAACTACCGGCACATTGTCGGCAATGCTTACAGTAACAGAACCTGAACATGAGTTAGCATCTGTAGCAGTAACCGTATAAGAACCATTTAAGAACGGACCGAATGTACCTGTGCTGTTAGAGCTAGTTCCATCTGTAAAAGTATAAGTTCCAGATCCACCCGTTGCCGTTACGCTGATACCACCGTTAGGTGTAATGCATGAAGTTTGTGGTGTTGAGGTAGCACTGGCCGTTACTACAGGCACCGTACTTGAAACCGAAACCGTTACTGTTCCGGTGCAGTTATTAGCATCGGTAGCGGTTACGGTGTAATCGCCTCCGCTTAAGTTGCTAAATGTTCCTGTTGAATTGCTGCTGCCAGATATTGCGTAAGTATAAGTTCCGCTTCCTCCGCTGGCTGCCACTGTAAGAGAACCAATAGGTGCTGCACATGAAGTATTGCCGGTAGAAGATTGAGTGAAAGTAAATGGAGTACAAATAGTAGGGCTGCAATTAGCAGTAGGGCTGTAACCCACTGTGTAAATTGGAGACGCTGTTTGAAGCGTATCGCAAGCAGGAACTACATCGCCATAGTTTCCTACACGAACAAAATAGTGAAGACCCACTGTAGCGGCATCAACTAATAAAGAAGTAATACCCACATTTACGTAAACCCAAATTCTTAATTGATACTGACCGGGCTGTGCGCAAGGTGTTCCTACCACACGAATACAACCACTTTCCTGATTTGCATAAGTGTTGTTAGCTTTATTAGTAGCCCAACACAAACCCGCAGGTAAGTTTTCAATAGAGTCAATTCTTAAAGACTGAACCGTTACAAAAATGCCGAATGGCTGATAGAAAACGGTGTTGTAGTTTTTAAACTGAATATAAGTGGTATCAACAATACCATTATAAACCGGTGGCAAACTATCGGTGCGGGGCGATAAACCCGGCTGGCTCATGCCACCGGAAGCCACACAAATGCTTGGTCCCGAATTACCGCACGGCTGTGCGAAAATGCTTCCTGCAAATAGCGAAAGCGCAATAAACGTGTAAATGATTTTTTTCATGGAGTTTTAATTTTCGCCAAATGTAATTTTTTCATTGATAAAGAACGAAGCTGCATGACAGCCCTGTCGTTAATGCACAATTTATATTTTCACCCATCGTTATAGCGGTTCAAAATCCATTGTGAAAAAAATCTTCCATCTTGTTTTAGTATTCAGTATTCCTGCGGTGGTATTGCTGTTGAGCAACTGTCGTAAAGAGCAATTTGGCAAAGGCAATCTTTCGTTCAGCACCGATACACTTACCTTCGATACCGTGTTTACTTCCCTTGGTTCTACCACCAAATATTTCAAAGTGTTTAATACCGATAAGAAAGCAGTGAAGATTTCGAATATTCATTTAGCGCATTTAGTGGGCACGCA
>CANJRM010000055.1 GCA_947476645.1 Bacteroidota bacterium | reverse complement strand
GTGTTGCGGGGGTAGGACTCGAACCTACGACCTTTGGGTTATGAGCCCAACGAGCTACCAACTGCTCCACCCCGCGATTTGGGCTGCGAATATATTCCTTATTCCATAGAATGCAAGTTGCTTTCTTAAATTAGCAACCCGTTATGAATCACAAAGCAGGTTTCGTAAATATTATTGGTCTTCCAAACGTAGGCAAGTCTACACTAATGAATGAGTTGGTGGGTGAGCACATGAGTATTATTTCTCCGAAAGCACAAACTACACGTCATCGAATTTTAGGAATGGTGAGTACCGATGATTATCAAATTGTTTTTTCAGATACTCCCGGTTATATCAACCAACCCGCTTATAAACTTCAAAACGCCATGAACAGTTTTGTGGCAAACGCTTTTGAAGATGCCGATGTGCTGATTTTTGTGACCGATAAATTTCAAAAGGAAGAAGAACAGCATCATTTGATTGAACTGATTCAATCAACTAAAACGCCAACCTTTGTTCTGGTGAATAAAATAGATTTGTATCAGAAAGAGGAAACGGAAACGTTGGTCAATTACTGGAAAGAGAAATTGAATTGTGAAGTAATTCCTATTACAGCTTCTTCAGGAATTAATGCAAAGAAGGTAATAAAAAAGATTGTGGAGTTGCTGCCCGAATCGCCTGCATACTTTGATAAAAGCGAATTCACTGATAGAAACGTTCGTTTTTTTGTTTCTGAAATTATCCGTGAGAAGATATTTCTGAATTATACTAAAGAGATTCCTTACTCATGTGAGGTAGTTGTAGATACCTACAAAGAGGAAGAAAAACTTGACCGTATTCGTTGTGTGATATTTGTTGAGCGTGAGTCGCAAAAAGCAATTATTATTGGCAACAAAGGTGAAGCATTAAAAAAAGTAGGAACCGAAGCGCGGAAAAATATCGAAGAACTTGTGGGTAAGCATGTGCATCTTGAACTCTTTGTAAAAGTAAAAGACAAATGGCGCAACGATGAATCAACTCTTAAGAAACTGGGCTACTAGACGCTCAAAATAATCAGTAATAAATAATCAATTCGAATGGGATTTACAGTAGCAATCATAGGTAGACCGAACGTAGGGAAGTCAACGCTTTTCAACCGCTTAATAGGGGAGAAGAAGGCAATCGTTGATGATTTTAGTGGCGTTACACGCGACCGTATTTATGGGGAATGCGAATGGGGTGGCAAAACATTTAATGTTATTGATACAGGTGGATTCGTTCCGCATTCAAAAGATGTTTTTGAAAAACACATCCGCGAACAGGTTTTAATTGCTATTCAGGAAGCATCGGTGCTTTTATTTATTGTTGATGCTACTACAGGAATAACAAATCTGGATGATGACTTTGCTCAGTTGCTCCGCAAGCATCAGAAGAATGTTTTTTTGGTTGTGAATAAAGTTGACAACAACGCGCGCATGAGCGAAGCGAATGAATTCTATAGTTTGGGCTTAGAAAATATCTTCTTCATTGCTTCCATGACAGGCTCAGGAACCGGAGAACTATTAGATGCAGTGGTGGAAAGAATTACAGATGATAATGAAGAAAAGACGGAAGAAGATATTCCAAAAATCTGCATTATTGGTCAACCCAACGTTGGGAAATCTTCTTTGGTAAATGCATTGTTGGGAGAAGAGAGAAACATTGTAACCGATATAGCGGGCACTACACGTGACTCGCTGCATTCACGCTATAGCAAGTTTGGTAAAAACTTAATTTTAATAGATACTGCTGGTATAAGAAGTAAAGCCAAGGTGCATGAGAATCTTGAATTCTATTCGGTGATTAGAGCTATAAAAGCTCTGGATGAGTCGGATATTGCTGTGATAGTAATTGATGCATCGAAAGGAATTACACACCAGGATTTAGCTATTTACAAAATGGCAATTAAGAAACATCGTGGAATTGTAATTGCCGTGAACAAGTGGGATTTGATTACAAAGGAAACAAACACAGCTCGTGATTACGAGGCAACGTTGCGTTCAAAATTAGCTCCGTTTAGCGATGTACCTATCATATTCATTTCTGTTCATGATAAGCAACGTATCTTTCGAATAATTGAAATTGTAGAGAAAGTGTATGAAAATTTGAGAAGAAAAATTCCAACATCAAAGTTGAACGAAGTAATGTTGGAAGTAATTGAACATTATCATCCTCCAGCAATGGATGGTAAGTTAGTGAAGATTAAATACGTAACGCAGCTTCCGACACCAACTCCCGCGTTTGCATTTTTTGCTAACCATCCGAAATATATTCGCGAATCATATCGCAATTATTTAGAGAATAAGCTACGCGACACCTTCGATTTCAATGGTGTTCCTATAAATATTTTCTTCCGAGAAAAGTAATACTGCCCCAAACCCGCTACAGTTCTGCATTTGGAGTGTGGATAGCTACCGCAAAAAAAAATTAGCAAAATTTGGTAATCCTAAATTTGGAAAATTATATTTGCGCGTCAATTAATTAACCTAAAACTAAAAACAAAAGAAATGAAAAAGGTATTTTTCGCTTTCGTAGCAGTAACTGTAATGGTTCTTTCTGCTTGCAACAACAAACCTGCTGAATCAACTGAAGCTACTGCTGACACAACTGCTGTTGCTGCCGCTGCTGAAACAACTGCACCTGCTGATTCTACAGCTGTTGCACCTGCTGATTCTACAGCTGCTACACCTGCTAAGTAATTAGCAAGCGTACAAAATAAAAAGGTCATGCATTCGTGCATGACCTTTTTGTTTTGTAATCCTTTCAAGTCTTGAAATACTTTTGCGTTTATGAAAAAGAAGAAGAACAAAAACTTATCGCCCGATAGCGGCAACTTTGATCTGGAACTTCTGCGCATGTACATGATGGGTGCTACTAACCCTCAGTTTAGCAACAAGATTGAAAATGCTGCCGATGAAATTGATTTACACTTAGAGCAAACGCAATTAACCAAAGGGAAAATTCCTTCGCATGATGCTTTGTTTCATCAGCTTGATGAATTTGAGAAGGCATTAGACAAAGCTATTGCTGCTGGTAAATTTGAATTCAGAGTGGTGCATGGATTAGGAAAAGGAAAACTGAAAGAAGAAGTCTTTAAACTTCTTGATAAGCACCCTCAAGTAAAAAGTTATAGTAACGAATACCATAGTCGTTACGGTTATGGCAGTACTATCATTTATTTTTTCTGAGAAACATCTTTTACATCCAACTCTTTTGTGCGCAAAGTTGTGTTGTAATGAATACTGGCGTTTATTTCGTAGCCAATCAAGAGCACAAAAGCATTCAGGTTTAGCCAAATCATTAAGAGCATAATGGTTCCAATAGAGCCGAAGATTACGTTCAGCTTGTTGAAGTTACTTACCCAATAAGAAAAACCGATAGAGACTAAAATAGAAAGCACCGTTGCCACGGTCGCTCCGGTGGAAATGAATTTGTATTTCTTTTTAGTAGCAGGACCGTAATAATAAATAAGCGAGATGCCCAGAAAGAACATCAATAGAATAAGAGCATAGCGAAGAAAGTTCAATAACAAGTGAGTAAAAGCACTTTTAATTTTGAGTACATCAAAAATATAAGCGAGAATATCTTGACCCAGAATTACAAGCCCTAGCGAAAAAATAAAGAGTATAACGAGTAACACAGTAATTTGAAGTGCTACCAAGCGACTGTGAATGGCATTGCGCTTTTTGTAATGGTCATAAGATTTATCAAAGGAACTCATCATAGCCATAACTCCGTTAGAAGTGAGAAATACCACCATAAAGATAGAACCGGTTAAGAGTCCACCACGTTTATGTTTTGCCAAATCTTTAAGCAAGGGCTGTATGAATGATTTCATGAAGGCATAAGTCTCTTTGTTTGGTAAAACCTGACGGAGGAAATCCATAATCTTATCATCCATATCACTGAAGTAAGGAATGTAAGGGATAAGGGAAAAAACAAAAGTAAGCGCGGGAAATATGGCGAGGAAGAAACTAAAGGCAATTGATTTGCTCCGAGTAGGTAAAGAATTAGTTCTTATTTCAGCAATAAAAAACTGGTATACATTAAATACAGGTATGCCATCAAAACCCGGCAGAGTAAAAGTTTTTGCTTTTACCATTAAGGTTAACAGAAACGGATAACGTTCAGCAAGTTCAGCCCAAATTTCTTTCATGGTTATAATGCTGGGGCGAAAATAAAATTAAAAGAGGGGTTTCATTTTTTCGAGCAGAATAGGTGGGGCTGTTTTTAATTTTTTAGTCATTGCGTCAATAAAAATCAATTGTGTTTCGCCTTCGTTTACTAAAATGTTTTGCTCGTTGAAAATTTCATACTTAAATAAAATGATTCGATGAGGTAATTCAGGCACCCATGTTTTTATGGTCAGCAGTTCATCGTAACGGGCGGGCTGAACATATTTAATATTCATGCGTGTGATGGGCATCATGGTTCCGCTGTCTTCAATCTCTTTATAGCTTATACCAATAGAACGGATGGCTTCTGAACGTGCCTGCTCATAGTAGTAGCCGTAGTTTCCGTAATACACATAACCCATTTGGTCAGTGTCGCCATAACGAACGCGAAGTTGATGGTGGTAGATAAACATAGCCTAGATTTTGCGGCAATTTATCCGATTTTTTATTTGAATGCGTTACCTGAAATATTCAGCGTAACCACTTAACCCTTGCAAGCCGCCAGTATGCAAGGCAACAATGCGCGAACCTTTAGTGAAATAATCTTTCTGTATTAAATCGAACAAGCCATAAAACATTTTGCCTGTATAAACAGGTTCTAACTGAATGCCGAATTTGTTTTTGAAATGTTTAATGAATTCAATCAAGTCGGGTTTTACTTTGGCGTAACCAGCAAAATGATAATCGAAGTTGATGCAGAAGTTGGTGAATTCAACACCGATATATGCTTTCACTAATTCATTCACTTTTTCAGTAAGCGTATCGTCTCCTTTTAAAGAACTGAAACCAATTGCTTTTTTATCGCCACGTAAACCTGCTACCAAACCTGCGAGTGTTCCGCCTGTTCCGCAGGCAGTGCATACATAATCGAACGGCTGACTTAGTTCTTCAACAATTTCTTCTACACCTTCCAAGGCGTGAACGTTAGTTCCACCTTCGGGGATGTAATAGAAATCACCAATCTGCACGCGCAGACTTTCAATGTTAGCGGACTCATCTTTTTGACGATACATTTCCCTGTCCATGTAATACAACTCCATTTCCTGAGATGCGGCAAATAGAAGTGTGTCACTCTTTATCTGCGGCTCTTCGCCTCTTATGATTCCAATTGCTTTGAAATGAAAAAGTTTTGCGGCAGCAGCAGTAGCATAAATATGGTTGGAGTAAGCACCGCCAAAAGTGAGTAGCGTGTTTTGTTTGTTCAAACGCGCTTTATACAAATTGTATTTGAGCTTGCGCCATTTGTTTCCCTGAACGTGTTCGTGAATTAAATCATCGCGCTTAATGAAAACTTCCACACCTTTTTCTTCGAAAAGTTTATCGTGTAGTTGTTGGAGCGGAGAATCGTTGAAAGGATTTTGCATCAGAAGTTTTTTAGTTCCTGATAAACACGATTGATTGGCAAGCCGACTACATTAAAATAATCTCCTTCAAATCTTTTGATGGCAACGGCACCAATCCATTCCTGACAGGCATACGAACCTGCCTTGTCGAAAGTTTTGTAGTTGTCAACGTAAAACTCAATTTCTTCGCGTTTCAATTTGTTGAAATAAACTTTGGTGGTTTCTGAGAACAGAATTTCTTTTTGCTTTGATAAAATGCAAACTCCTGTTATCACTTCGTGGATTTGTCCGCTGAGTGCGGTAAGCATACTGATGGCATCTTCTCTGTCAATTGGCTTTCCGTAAATTTTTTCGTTGAGTAAAACGATAGTGTCCGCACCAATTACTATTTCGTTATCGGTAATTTCTGAAAGCAATGCTTTTGCTTTTTTCTGCGCGAGGTGAACCGGAATTTTTTCCTGCTTCATTCCGTCTGGATGATTCTCTTCTACGTTTTTTGATTTGACTACGAATTCAAAACCCGCCATGCTCAGCAGTTCTTTTCTGCGCGGTGAATTAGATGCGAGAATAATGTTGAACGCCATAGTTATTTAATAAAGAAATAAAACGCGGGAATGGATAGAATGCCGAAAAGCATAATGGCTTTGAGCAAAAGATTGACGAGTGCATATTGCTTTTTGTCTTTTGCTATAACGAGCAAAACGATTGCCGCAACAGTTGGAAAAACAATGAGCGAGAGCAGATAGAAAAATTCTTTCATGGCGTGCAAATCCCAAAAGCCTTTCATAAAATAACCTATGCCACCTATAAGGGCGAACATGACTAAAGCAGCAACAGCTTTCGCAAAATTATCACCGTATTGCACGGGAAGTGTCTGAATGTTATACGCTTCATCACCTTCTCTATCTTCTAAGTCTTTTACAATTTCGCGAGCAAGATTTGTCAGAAAAGCAAAGCCAGCATAAAATACCACTGCCTGTTTTAAAATGTTCACCATGCGCTCGGCAAAGTCGAAGTGAACGGTATTGAGGAAGTTGACTTCAAACATCATGAGCAACACAAAAATAAAACCCGTAAGCGCTGCTATAACCACATTGCCAACGAGAGCAATCTTTTTTAAGTAAGAGGAATACAAATATAGAAGCAACACCGCCATAATATACATGTACCCAATCTTGAAATAGTTGTAGCCCCAACCGAGATAAAAACCAAGACCTATTCCTGCAAAGGCGAATGCCGCGTGCATATACATAGCAGTGTCTAAAGAGAACGCAGCCTGCGGCAGCGGACGCTCTGGTTTATATTCTTTGTCTAATTCAAAATCGAAGTAATCGTTGATGATGTTGCCGGCAGCAGCTACAAAAACTACTGATAAAACAAAGAGCACAAAATCAATTTTAGTAATCGGTAGCAGTTTGGTGCCGAGTTGAAACTCATGATTGGGCACAATCAAAAAATAATAAAACAACGAAAGCCCGAGAGCAAGGATGAGGAGATTGTAAATTCGGATAAGTCGGAAAAATGCGAGCATAGAAATTTAAGAATTTAAAAATTCGGAAATCCGAAAATAAAATAAAACGATTTAGTTGTTGGTGACGTGCGCAGAAACTGCGCAGCTAAACACCAACAATGGCATTGGCGTAATGCTAAAGTTCTTTGGTAGCAGTTGCAATAATACTATCAGTAAGAATTTTATAAATCTGCTGTAAGCGGACATCGTCTGCCAGCAAGGCTAAATGCTTTTCAATTACATGCACATCTTTTCGTACGGCAGGACCGGTTTGAATAGCAGCAGGAGAAAAGCGGTTCATGTTTTCGATAGAACTGAAAATGAGCGGCTTTAAGATTTCGAACGGAAGTTTGTGTCCGAGTAGAAGCGATTGAGAAATGCTATAGAGATGATTGGTGAAATTATTTGCAAACACCGCGGCTATATGAATCCACTGGCGTTGTTGTTCATCTACACGATGCACATTTTGTGAAATTGACTTTGCCAGTGCTTCTAATTTTTCGGTGGTGGTTTCATCACTTCCTTCAATCAAAAGCGGAACATTTTTGAAATCGACCTTTAAAAGCTTGGTCATGGTTTGCAGCGGATAGAAAATACCGAAGTGAAGTGAAGTCCCCTGCAATAAATCTTTTGACTGCGTGCCTGAGGTGTGTGCTACTATTTTGCCGATTGCTTTTAGTTGTTGCGCGCGCTCTTCGATAGCATCGTCTTTCACCGCTATGATATAGATATCTGCCTCGCGCAAATGCTCAATATCGGAAGTGAAACCTGCCGCTACTGCTTTGGCTAATTCTTCTCCCGCTTCATTGCTGCGGTTATAAATCTCAACTATTTCGTGACCTGCTTTTTTGAAAGCGAGTGCTAACTGTGTAGCTACATTGCCTGCACCAAGAATGGAAATTTTCATGTTGCTAAAGTAAAAAAGAGAGGTTGATTTGAGTTTAATAAGGACTTACATTAGCCTAAAATTCATAACGGTATTTTGTTTTGGAATTTGACGAAATAACAAATACCTACTTCAACACATTTCGTGCAATCAACTCTTTCATAATTTCGTTGGTGCCTGCGTAAATGCGTTGTACACGGGCATCTGCCCAAGCGCGTGCTACGGCATATTCCCAAATGTATCCGTAACCGCCATGCAGTTGTAAACATTCATCGGCTGCTTTTCCTTGTAAATCGGTAAGCCAGTATTTACACATAGAAGCAGTTGACTGGTCGAGTTTCTTTTCGGTGTGCAGTTCAACACAGCGGTCGGCAAAGCTTCTGCCAATGGTAACTTCGGTAGCTACTTCGGCTAATTTGAATCGGGTGTTTTGTAATTCGGCAATCGGTTTACCAAAAGCCATTCTTTCTTTTGTGTATTGAACTGTTTTTTCGAGCACACCTTCTGCAGCTGCAATGGCAGATAATCCCACTAACAATCTTTCCTGCGAAAGTTCGGTCATCATATACTTAAATCCTTCTCCTTCTTTGCCCAGTAAATTTGCTTTAGGCACTTCTACATTTTCAAAAAATAATTCACAGGTATCCTGCGCGTGTAATCCTATTTTCTCAAAAGGTTTTCCTTTGGTAAGACCTTTCATGCTGGTATCAAGCAGAAGTAACGAAGTTCCTTTTGCTCCTTTGGTAGGGTCCGTTTTTACAGCGGTAACTACCACATCGCTCAGATAACCATTCGTGATAAAAGTTTTAGAGCCGTTCACTAAATAGTAATCGCCTTTATCTACCGCAGTGGTGCGAATGTTTTGCAAATCGCTTCCTGCACTAGGTTCTGTCATGGCAATAGCGGCAATCCATTCTCCACTAATCAGATTCGGTAAATACTTTTTCTTGGTGGCTTCATTGCCGTAGTGGTCAATGTAAGGCGTTACAATATCTGAATGCAAAGGATAACCCACCGCAGGACCCGCAGCACCTGTTCTTCCTAACTCCTCGGTGATGATAGCGTTGTAACGAAAATCTTTTATGCCTAAGCCGCCATATTCTTCATCAATCTGCATGCATAAAAATCCTGCTTCACCAAATTTCAACCAGCTATCGCGGCTAACCATTTGTGCTTTTTCCCATTTAGCATTGTTGGGCGTAATTTCTTTGGCTACAAAGTCGCGCACACTTTGCTGAAATAGTTTTTGCTCTTCGTTGTAAATCGTTCTTTCCATCGTTGTTTTTTTGAGAGCGCAAGTATAATCAAGAATTAAGATTGAAGATTTAATATTGCAGTTCTTCATTCGCAGATTATCAGATTGGCTAATTATTTTACTTTTAAACCGATTGAAATGAAATTGATATGAACCGAAGAGAGTATAAGAGTTCCGACTATCCCCTGCCTTACGTAATTGAAAATGTAAACGACTGGCCCATTGCGCGGCTCAGTAATGATAAAGAAAGTTTTGTAGAAGAAGTAAAAGCCAGAGTGCGTGAAAAAATTACCGCGCGCTTCAACACTTCAAAAGCGTTGCGCGAAGAATTAGCTAAAGTGCTTTATCAGGAACGCATTCGTTTAACTGGCAAACCATGGAAAGCCGACCCGCCCGATGAAGCTAAATTCTGGAGCAGTATTAAGAGCAAACTCATTAAAATGGAACAGCTCGACAGCACTTCAACTATTACTGAAACCGAACTGCTTGAAGAAATAATTGACCGTTATGCAAACGAAATTGTAGGCGATTTTAATCCGCGTGCATTTGGATTTGCACGGGCTATTCTTCCGCAGTTTTTTGGAAGAGTTTTGGCAGCAGCACCGGGTAAATGGTTCAAAACGTTTGCCGGAAACGTAAGAACCATTCATGAAAAAATTCCTATTACTGGTGACGTGGAGAAGATACGCCACCTCTCTACAAAAGGAACGGTTGTAGTTGTGCCTACGCACTTCAGCAATATGGATTCTATTATGGTGGGTTGGTTGTTGAATGAAATGGGTTTGCCCGCTTTTACTTATGGTGCTGGATTAAATCTTTTCAGCATCGGCTTGCTTTCATTTTTTATGAGTCGTTTAGGTGCCTATAAACTAGACCGCAGAAAGAAGAACGCCATCTACCTTGAAACGCTGAAACTTTATTCTACTGTGGCTTTACAACGCGGAGCGCACAGTATATTTTTCCCTGGTGGCACACGTTCGCGTTCAGGTCAGTTGGAAAGTAAATTAAAATTAGGATTGCTGGGAACAGCTATTGAAGCACAGAAACTTCACTTCAAAAGGTTTTCGGAAGAAACAGCCCCTAAACTTTTTGTAGTGCCTTGTGTTATCAATTATCATTTCGTGCTCGAAGCGCAAGGATTGATAAACGATTACTTAGCTGAAACAGGCAAGGAAAAATTTTTCAGAGAGAACGATGAATACTCTACTTCGTTTAAACTGGTTCGGTTTATCTATAAGTTTCTTTCAGCTTCATCATCTTTATCAGTTTCGTTTGGCGATGTAATGGATGTGCTAGGAAATAAAGTAGATGAGGAAGGAGAAAGTCACAATCATCTTGGTCAAAAAATTCACGTCAAGAATTATTTCATGACCAATGGCGAACTGAAAGACGATGAACAGCGCGATGCTGAATACACTAAAATATTAGGCGAAAGAATTGTAGAGAATTACCATCGCTACAATGTAGTGCTCACGAGTCATTTGGTTTGTTTCACGGTGTTTGAATTGCTCAAGAAAAAATATGCGGGATACGATTTATTTACGCTTTTGCGTACACCCGCCAATGAAATTTTACTTCCTTATGCAGAAGTGACCGAAAAAGTAAATGAGTTGAAAGAACGACTGAAAGTGTTGAACGAACAAAAGGAAGTTCAGATTTCGCCCGAGTTAAGATGGAACGTAGATAAAATTATTGACCACGGTATGCGCAATATTAATTTGTATCACACCGCTTCGCCATTGACAAAAGAAGGAGATTTTATTGGAACAGAAGATTTGAAATTGCTCTATTATTATCATAACCGTTTAGAAGGTTATGGATTGGAGAAATTGATTTGATACAAAGAAGAAGGCTGTCAACCTGAGCTTGTCGAAGGGTTTATTAGGCAAAATGCTTCGACAAGCTCAGCATGACATTTCGTTCTTAAAGATAGATTTTAAAAAATGAAAACAAGACCGGTAGGCGTTATTGGAGCAGGAAGTTTTGGTGCGGCAATAGCAAATTTGCTTGCCGAAAACGGACCTGTGTTATTGTATGAACGTAATAAAGAAATAGCTGCACAAATGGCGCGCGATAGGAAAGTGCGCGGCTTTGATTTGCATGCCAATATTCAAATTGCAGAATCAATGGAGCAGGTGGCTTCGTTGTGCTATTTGATTTTTCCTGCTGTGCCTTCGCAGTATTTCAAAAGCATGATTATTGATTTCTCGCCTTATCTGCGGGCAGACCATATTATGATTCACACCACCAAAGGTTTGCATTGCGATTTTGATATGGATACAGCCGATGCGAAAACGCTTCGCTTAAAGGATATTAAAACCATGAGCGAATTGATTTTGCAGGAAACGGGCATTGTGCGCGTGGGAAGTATTGCCGGACCTAATCTTGCTTTGGAGTTAATGGAAAAACAACCTGCTGCAACTGTGGTGGCTAGTCGTTTCGATGAAGTGATAAGAGAAGGAGTTGCTGCGTTGAAGAGCGACCGCCTTCAGGTATATGGCACAAGAGATATTCTCGGTATTGAACTCACGGGTGTTTTGAAAAATTATGTAGCACTTGCAGCGGGAGCTATGAGCGGTTTGGGTTATGGTGAAAATGCAAAAGCACTTCTAGTTACCCGTGGCATGGCAGAAATGATTTACATAGGTCATGCATTGGGTGCAGATAAACGTTCCTTCCTTGGTATGGCGGGCATTGGCGATTTAATTGCTACTTGCTCTTCACCTAAGTCACGAAATTTTACAGTAGGTTATCGCATCGCAAAAGGAGAGAAGCTCAGTGATATTCTTGCTTCTCTTGGTGAAGTAGCTGAAGGAGTGCGCACCGTAAAAATTGCGAAACTGATTGTTGACCACGAAGGAATAAGTGCTCCCCTATTGCAAACTATTTATAAAGTACTTTACGAAGACCTTACTGTAGAGCGTTCGGTAAAAATGCTGATGCGTTATCCGGTAAGTGATGATGCGGAGTATTTGGATTTATAGCACAGTATCCTTCTTTCCTCTTTCTTCAAAATAAGAATGCAGCAACACCGAGAGCATAATGATAAAGGTGCCCGCAAAGAAACCTGCATTCAGGTTTTTGTTTTCATGAAAAATTAAAAACGCAAGCGCAATTCCGTAAACGGGTTCAAGGTTAATAGATAGGTTAAGCGTAAATGCTGAAAGATGTTTCAAAGCATTAAGCGAAAGAATAAGTGTGATATGTGTGCAGATAATTGCCAACACAAAAAGCAAAACCCAATCGGTGTTGGTAGGAAATAATTTGGCAGGTTCAAACACGTGAATGTAAAGTGGTAGTAATAAAGTAAGCGCCAATAAACCCGCTCCTATTTCGTAAAACGAAACCACTTCGCTGCTTACTTCCTTTACTACATCCTTATTCAGAATATTGAAGAATGCTCCAACAAAAGCAGCCAGTAAAGCGAGCACAATACCAATTGAGTATGAGTTTTCATCGCTGTAGAAAATTAAAGCAATGCCACACATAGCCATTAAACTATAAAGCAGTTCGGCCTTGTTGAATTTTTTTTGGGTTACAATGGGTTCAATGAGCGCGGTAAAAAGTGTAGTGCTGGCAAACAAACTAAGCGTAATGCTCACGTTCGAATATTTTATAGCACCGTAAAAAAATAACCAGTGCACCATCAGCAGCACACCAATGCCAAACAGCTTCCAAAAGTTTTGCTTCGAAACTTTAAAACTTTTTTTGCTCAGCAGAATATAAATACCGAGTGAAGCCGTAGTAATGATTAAACGATACCAAACCAACATGCCTTCGCTCAATGCAATTCCTCTTCCTAAAACACCCGTAGCTCCCCACAAAATAATGGAGAGATGCATTTGAATGTATGCTTTGGTGTTGTCCGATTTTGAATGGTAAGTCTTCAGCATTGTCAATAAAACCATTGAAGATTAAGTTCAAGTTGCCACCTTGAGCTTGTCGAAAGGTGAAGCGTAAAGATGCTTCGACAAGCTCAGCATGACATAGCTTTTTAAATCTACTTCTTAAAAATTCCTTCAATCACTTTTCCGGTGCAACCGCTTGGTTCCTGAATGTGTAAAAGAGCTGCGAGCGTTGTAGCAATGTCGGTCATGTGAATATCAGCATGGTCTTCGGCATGTTTAATATTCCAGCCCATCCACACTAAAGGAATGTGCGTGTCGTAAGGATAGATAGTGCCGTGTGTTGTTCCTTTTTTCATTTGCTCAAACCAACCGGGCTCAAGCAACAAATACAAATCGCCTGAACGCTCAGGATAATAACCATTCGCAATGGATTGTTTCATATCTGCATCCATCAATTCGTTTGAAAGATTTTCCATGTCCAATACTTTTGCAACGCCATCAAACTGCATCGAGAAATTTTTTATAAAGGTTTTCAGCTCTGCGCGATTGATATGTTTCTTTGCTATGCGCTCATTGTCTAAATACATCTGCATGTTTTCAAAAGCGAGAATCAAACTATCAGCCGAAAACTTTGTTTTGATAGCTGCTTCCAACAATGAATCGATGTGGTCTAAAGGAAAAACACCTGCAGGCATTTTATTCTTCTTCATAAAATCGGGAATGTGCGCAGCACCGTGGTCGGCAGTTAAGAACAGCAGATAATTTCCTTTGCCTAAACGTGTGTCAAGAAAAGTGAAAAACTTCTCCAGGTCTTTATCTAAACGCAAATAGCAATCTTCTACTTCAATACTGTTAGGGCCAAATTTATGTCCAACAATATCGGTTGAAGAAAGACTCACGGCTAAAAAATCGGTTATGTCTTTTGTCCCTAAGTTTTCATTGCTGATAGCCGCTTTTGCAAAGTCAAGCGTAAGTGTATTGCCAAAAGGTGTGTATGGAAGAATCTTTGAAGTAGGTTTCGTTAACGTATCAACTCCATGAACAAACACAGGCGATTTTTCTCTATCGAGTACATCTTCATATACTTGAAAATCTTCTTCGCTTTCTGTATAAGCACTTATAGGCGAAAGCAAAGGCAACCAGGCGCGTGCTAATAAACTATCGGCATATTTTTTTGCGTTGTATTGAAATACCCAAGGTGGAAGTTGATTCATGTAATAAGAACTCGTTACCCAGTTGCCCGAACTGCCGTCATAGAAATAAGCAGCATCTGCTTTATGCCCGGCAGGCAAAACCGAACTTCTGTCTTTCAATGCAATCCCAATTGTTTTTGCTTTAAAATTGGTGGCGAGTTTTAATTCATCGGTAATTGTAGTTGTCAATAAATTGCGTGGAGAAACTTTTCCGGTTATAAAACTTGTACTTCCAACGGTGCTGTATCGGTTATCGCGAACACAATACACTACTGAATCTTCGGTGTATGAGTACCAATCGTTTCCTGTAATGCCGTGGACAGTTGGAACACTTCCTGTATAAATGCAGGTATGTCCACACGCAGTATAAGAAGGAGAGTAGTTGATATGCGTGTTCTCGCAACTGTAACCGTCTTTCAGTAAGCGCTTGAATCCACCAGTTGAATATTTTTCGGAATAACGATACAGATAATCCCAACGCATTTGGTCAACTACAATTCCAATAACCAATTTTGGTTTTGATGGAGCAGCAGGAGTTGTTGCTGTTTTATTTTGTGCTGTTGAAGGAATGGCATTCAAACAAATAGCAGAGAGAAATAAAATTTTCGAAAGAAGTTTCATGTTCAAAATTTTGTAGCGGCAATAATAATCGAAATAGAAAGCGCGAATCTTTTTTGTGTATTAAAATATTATGACGCACAGAGTGCAACCATGTATTTGTTTCCATCAACTTATAAGGATTAAAGTGTTTTGCAGCAATAAAAGTTTAAACTAAATTCACCACGTTATCACACACTACTTTGTTAAGTCATTTAATGCATCACCTATGAAGAAAATTTCTACCCTGGTAATTTTAATTGCTGTGTTATTTTTTGCAGCAAAAGTAAGCGCACAAAACAACGTAGGTATCGGTATTACTAATCCCGATGCCAGTTCCATTCTTCATTTGGAATCTACTTCAAAAGGATTTATAGCACCTCGCATGACAACTGCTCAACGCACAGCTATTGCTGCTCCAGCAAATGGTTTGCTCGTTTACGATATTACTTTGGAGTGCCTTTATTATTTCACCACCACCAACGGATGGACTTCGCTTTGCCAGGCAACGGGACCAACAGGAAATACAGGTGCCGCAGGAGCGCAAGGACCTACAGGATTGCAAGGTGTAACCGGTGCAGCAGGAACTAACGGAACAAATGGGGTTACAGGCGATACAGGTCCACAAGGTATTCAGGGTGTTACAGGAACTACAGGTGCCGGCACAACAGGTGCAACGGGTGCTGTAGGAGTTACGGGTGGCACCGGAGCCACAGGGCTACAAGGTTTACAAGGCGTTACAGGTGCAGTTGGTGCAACAGGTGTGCAGGGAATTCAAGGAGTAACCGGAGTAACAGGTGCCCAAGGAATTACCGGTGCAGGTACAACAGGTACAACAGGTGCCACAGGTGTGCAGGGAGTAACAGGCGATACAGGTGTCACAGGTTTACAAGGTATTCAAGGTGTAACAGGTGCAGTGGGCTCAACGGGTGTGCAGGGAATTCAAGGAGTAACCGGAGTTACAGGCGCACAAGGAGTAACAGGTTCAACAGGCGCACTGGGCATTCAGGGTATTACAGGTGATACCGGAACCACAGGCTCACAAGGCATACAGGGTGTAACAGGAGTTACGGGCATTCAAGGAGTAACGGGCGCTATTGGTGTTACTGGCGCACAAGGAACTACAGGAATTACAGGTGCACAAGGTATAACAGGCACAACGGGCATTCAGGGAGTGACGGGTGTTACCGGCATTACAGGTGCGCAGGGTATAATCGGAATTACCGGAACAACGGGTGTAACAGGAGTTACGGGACCTAACTGGACCATTACTAATTTCGAGTTTAATAATGCCGGCACATTAAATATTACTACTACCGCTCCGCAAAATTTAAATACAACTATTGGGGCATGGCTTACTAAAGGCAATACGGGTATTACCAATCCGGCAGTGCCTGCAACGTATGGCACTTCAACTATTGGTGCTGCTGAAAACTGGATAGGAACTACCGATGCAAAAGATTTTACTATAGGAACTAATCAGGTAGAAAGAGTGAGAGTGAAGCAAGCCAATGGTTATGTTGGTATCGGAACTGCTTCGCCAAGTCTTCCTCTTGAAGTATCAAGCGGGGTTTTGGCAAATGCTATTTACGGACACAGTAACAGTGTAGGCGCTTATGTAGGTTACGAAGTAAATATTACACTCGGCACACCAGTGCAAACTTTGCAAGGCGCAGGAATTTATTCTACTAATCCTGCAGCGGGTTATGCGAGTATCTATGGGCAATCAACAGGTGCTGCTACAGTAGCCGCATTGATTGATTACTCAACCGTGTGGATGGCAAACTATGCTTATGTAGATAATAACTCAGGTGCGTTTAACCCTTCTACTTCTTACAATCAATTAAATGTTACCAGCACAACCTTGGCCGGAATTAATGTAGCCGTTCGTGGTTACAATACACGTGCCGTTGGCGGAAACCCGGGCTGGTGCGCTGGCGGACGATTTGATGCTGGTGCCGCGGGTAATGCAGAAGACGCCAACGGTGTAATGGCTTTTGCTACAGGACCGGGAACAGGTGCTGACCCTGCGGGTGGTTATACAACTTCTTTCAACGTTACAGCTGGAGGATATTTTCAGGGCAATGCGCAATGGGCTTATGTGGCTATGAACGGTGCTACTAACAGAAAAATTATAGGCACCGGTTCGGTAAGTGAAATTATTTCAACCGAAAATCATGGACGTATTACCCTTACTGCGCCTGAATCGCCAGAGTATTGGTATACCGATTACGGAACCGTAAAACTTGAAAACGGTTTTGCGCATGTTGCTTTAGACCCAATTCTTAGCGACATTATTTTTGTGAATGCAGAAAACCCGCTTCGTGTTTTTTGCACTCCAACAGACATGGATGAATTCAATGGTGTAGTGGTGAAGAACAGAAACGAGAAAGGTTTTGATTTAGTAGAATTAAATGGGGGCAAACACAGCGGCACTTTAGATTACGAATTGATTGCCAAACCCAAAACCAATTATGGCGAAGGAAGATTTCCGCAAGCACCAGGCCCTGCCGCTATAAAAGCTGATAAAGAACCTGCCGCTGCAAAAGCGGCTAATCAACTTATTGGTAAAACTATTTTCCATTGGGCAAATGATTGGGATGTTTACCACTACAATCCTGAGGAACTCACCGGTATTGGCGATGTGGTTATTGGTGGTCCACACATGGGTCAGGTAAAACTGGCTGATGGTAAATACGGTAATTCAATTCCTGCTGATAGAAGAAAACTGGAAGGAGAGAAGCATTAATCCACTTTATATCTACTCAACACATCGGCAATCTTGCGGTCGTTAGTCAGGCGGGGCACTTTGTTCTGTCCCCCTAATTTGCCTTGTGTTTTCATGTATTCAATAAAACTTCCTTTTTGCAACGGAGTAATTTTGAGTTGCTGAAGAATGTTACCTGCACGTAAATCTTTATAGTACGAATTTTTTTGTTGAAGCACTAAATCAATATGCTGCGCAAAATCTGAAAGGCTTCGCGGCTCTTTACTAAACTCAACTAACCATTCGTGATAAGGCAAACCCTCCACAGGATTTACCTGCGGTGTCACCGTAAATTCTGAAACACCCGATTGCATTTCGCGCATGGCATTCATCATAGCCAGTTCCACTTCCTCGGCAATTACATGCTCCCCAAAAGCCGAAATAAAATGCTTCACTCTTCCGGTTACTACAATGCGATAAGGATTTTTAGAAACAAATTTCACTGTATCGCCAATGCTATATCCCCATAAGCCAGCATTGGTGTTTAAGATAAGCGCATAGTTTACATTCAATTCCACTTCTACAAGCCAAATACGTTTCGGGTTTTCAGAAAATGCCTCTTCAGCTTTTACAAACTCGTAAAATATTCCCCCGTTCACATTCAGCAAAAGCCCTTCCACGTTCTGCTTATCCTGATAAGCAATGAATCCTTCACTGGCCGGGTAGGTTTCTACTGAATCAATTTTAAAACCAATTAACGATTCAATTTTCTGTCTATACGGTTCATAGCTTACTCCGCCATACGCAAAAACCTGAAACTGCGGAAAAATATCTTTGATGAATTCTTTACCGCTTAGTTCTTTCAGCTTTTCAAAATACATCACCACCCAGGGCGGAATGCCGCTGATAATACTCATTTTTTCTTTCACTGTTTCAAGAGCAATGGCATTTACTTTTTCTTCCCAGTCATCAATGCAATTGGTTTCGTAAGAAGGCATTCTGTTCTTGCGAGCATAGAAAGGAACATGATGATGCACTATGCCGCTCAGTCTTCCCGAAGGAATTTTACCATGCATATCCAGTTCAGGAGAGCCTTGCAGAAAAATCATTTTGTGGTCAAAGAAATCGGCTTTGCCTGTTTCGTGCACATACAACATCAACGAATTGCGCGCTGCGCGTATCATTTCGTTAATCTGTTCCTGCGTTACCGGAATATATTTTGTGCCCGAAGTAGTGCCTGATGATTTGCAGAAGTAGAGAGGTTTACCTTTCCATAACACATTCTCTTTTCCATCGGTTATTAGTTCAATGAAATCTTTCAGTCCCTCGTAATCGCGAACACTTACCGAAGTTTTAAAGTCATCGTAAGTTTTAATGGAAGAGAAGTTGTGCGCCTTTCCGAAATCGGTTTCACTTGCAGAGCTAACGAGTTTCAGCAGCAACTTATATTGAATATCCAAAGCATTCTTCTGTTCCTTATAAATAGCAGGTGCTATAACACCCGCAGCCAGTTTTGCAATACCCGATTTTAAACCCATGAAGCGAATTACATAAAAAATCCGCAAGTGCTTTCACACTAGCGGATTTTATGGTTTAGGTACAACGGGTTTTAGTTCAGACGAAACACATCACCCGAACTAAACACCTTTATAAGGTTTAATTACTTAGTAGTTCCTACTACTACCTGACCGTTCTGAACTTTTACGTTTATTGCTGGCATAGTTTTGATTTTTTGAGGTTTGAAAAATGGTAATTACTTCTTGTCAATAATGGTTACCGAAATAGCCGGTGACTGAGAAGCATCAGATGTAGTTCCTGCTAAAGAAGTTTGCAAAGCAACACGCTGAGTAGTGCTCATTGCTTGAACTTTTCCGGTTAAATCTGAAATGCTTTTAGAATCTGAAAGACCCAATGAAGTTGCCCAAAGGGTTACTAGAGCTAGAATTAAATCCATAGTTTGTTAAGTGTGTTTTGATTAAATAATTCATAAATCTACCTTAGACCGGTAGGAGAAATGAATCTTTTAATCAACAGGCTTTCAACTATTTAGGGGTATTTATTGTGAGAAAATAAATAAGTCTAAAAAAGGCGGGTGTATTCATATAATATATACCGTTGTTGGTTTTTTCCGAACTTTAAAAGGAGGCAAAAAGGAAAGAAAGCAGCGAGGTTTTAAGAGGAAAATTTTACCCCGACTTGAAAAATGCAGCGATTATATTATCCTGCAATTGGTGACCTAACAAAGTTAATCGTTGAACGTTTCGTTTTGTTACAAAGCCACCGAAGGATGTAAACGTTCTAAAGACAACCGTTCAAATAAAAAGACAACCCTGAAATTGTTTCAGGAAACTTTATAGGCTGTTTAAGTCACCTCGTGATTTTTGGTTTTGAAACATTTTACAAAAGCAAGCGTAAAGGTTACACAACCGAGAAAACCAAAAGCCACATGAGGCATTTAAGAATTACCCACAACATAGCGCAGCGAGATAAGCAGGTAGATAAATACCTGAATGAAATTGCTAAAACAGAATTACTCACCGCAGAACAGGAAGGTGAGTTAGCTAAGAAAATTCGAATGGGCGATACCGATGCGCTTGACCAGATGGTGAAAGCCAATTTGCGTTTTGTGGTAAGTGTTGCGAAGCAATATCAAAACCAAGGGTTACCATTAAGCGATTTAATAAACGAGGGAAACCTGGGTTTAATTAGAGCTACCTATAAGTTTGACGAAACCAGAGGTTTTAAATTTATATCGTATGCGGTGTGGTGGATTCGCCAGGCGATAATGCAGAGTATTGTTGAGCAGTCGAGAATTATACGATTGCCGGTGAACAAGATTGGAGCTTATACTAAAATTACCAAGGCGTTTCAGAGTTTTGAGCAGGAATATCAGCGCGAACCCGATGTGGAAGAGCTGATGGAAATGTTGGGAATGACCAAAGAAGAAATTGATGAATACTTCAGAGCGAACACGGTTACTGTTTCTACTGAAATGAAAATAAGTGGCGAAGATTTAGGCGGAAGTTCACTGAAAGATATTTTGTATGACCGCGATGAAATATCGGTGGAAGATGAAATGATGCAGAAGAATGTAGAAGCACAATTGAACGCAGCACTTGCAAACTTAAGTGAGCGCGAATCAGAAATAATTTCGTGCTACTTCGGACTGAACGGTAAAGACACCATGACTTTGGAAGAAATTGGTGATGTGTATGGATTAACGCGTGAACGCGTTCGTCAGATAAAAGAGAAATGTATACGCCAATTAAAAGAAAGCACCAGTCCGAGTTTACTCAGAGCATACGTAGAATAACAGCTAAACAGATAAGGGAACGGTAAACGTTCACGAAAGAGTCCTTCAATCTCGGTTCCAATGAAAATTCCTCTTCGCGCTTGCGGGGAGGATTTTCGCTTTTATAGTATTACCAAACTTGT
>CANJRM010000054.1 GCA_947476645.1 Bacteroidota bacterium | reverse complement strand
TAAACAACGGAACGCTTCTTTCACACTCAATCATTTTTGTTGCTATGTCTTTAAAAACTCTTTTATTTTTAATCATGAATACCACATTAAATATTAGTTCTCAAGTCCACTTTGATCTGACAACGTACAGTGGTGCAATGGAGTCTTGATGCGGTGCAATGGAGTCTTGATGCAGTGCAATGGAGTCTTGATGCAGTGCAATGGAGTCTTGATGCGGTGCAAAGGAGTCTTGATGTAGTGCAAAGGGGTCTTGATGCGGTGCAAAGGAGTCTTGATGGAGTGCAATGGAGTCTTGATGCGGTGCAAAGGAGTCTTGATGCGGTGCAAAGGGGTCTTGATGCGGTGCAAAGGAGTCTTGATGCAGTGCAAAGGGGTCTTGATGTGGTACAAAGGAGTCTTTGTGAGGAGAGAAATGCCTAATTGTGTTCCTACTCCGACCTTATGCCGTAATTCTGCGCCAAGATAAGGTGGTAAACGGCAATTTCATTACGCCAAAAAGCTGATAAATCTCGCGAAACAACCGGCTTCGGTTACACACAAATTTATCCTTGTTACAAACAGTTCGCCAATAGAAACTACACGCGGCTTGTGGGCGTAAAGGATGCAGATTGTAGTTATGAAGTTTATTTTCATATAAAAAAAGACTAATAAAACTTCAACAGAAACGAATATGAAAAACATAAACCATAAAAGCGGAATGAACAATTACAGATTACTTTTTCTGGCATCAGCAATAATACTATCGATGGCATGTGCAACACCAAGCCATGCACAAACAATATTTTATAATGACGGAGGACTGTTTCACACCGATGGTGCTTCTCTATTCTATGTAGATGGTGATATCCAAAACAAAGACACTGCGCTTATCGAAAATGACGGAGTAATAGAAGTTACCGGTGACCTCACTAACGATAACACCGCAAAAATGAAAAACGGAAGCGATGATGCTTCTACCGAACGCGTTTATAAATTTACGGGCGATGGTGTTCAATGGATTAAAGGGGACTTATCAAACGACTCTAACCGTTATATCTACAATCTGGTAGTTGACAAAGGAGTTTCGGAAACACATTTGGGTTTACAAGCGGATGTAAATGTGAAAGGCTCACTTGTTTTTGGAAGCTCTACTACAGGCTCAGCTACTTACACTCCCACAATTAATTCAACACAAACAGACCATGCAGGTAACGGTATTATTAATACTTACGACCTTTCAGGCACCGACCACGAACTTTTCATTACTAATGATGCTCCTAATGCCGTTGCGGGTTATGCCGCTTTGGTAATTAACGCAGCACCACGCGATGCTTACATACAGTATAGCCACCATAACACCGAACTCAAAATTACAAGTACAGGGTTCTATTGCATTGGGCTATCGTGAAGTTACAGCTTCTACATCGCTTAACGTAGATGATTATGCGATAGAGTTTAAAGGTGCTACCGAAGACTCTGTAAATCTACCCGATGCAACTTCATGTTCGGGTCGTATTTACTACGTAAAGAACTCGACACCATCTGCTACCTTACGCATTCACCCTATTTTAGGGCAATTGATTGATGGCACCATAGGAAACTGGTCATTGTACGGACAGAACGAGGTTATCTCTTTAATGAGTAACGGTTCTGACTGGGTAATTATGGCACAGGGAGTTCCTGTGGCAAAAACTGATACAACTGGTGATGCCTGGTTGCAAGGTGGAAATAACAGCTTAACTCCCGGGGACAAAACCTTTGGAACAAAAACGAGTGACGATATAGTAGTGCTTACGAATAACGCTGAACGCGCACGTTTTACAGCTGATGGTAATGTAGCTATAGGCACTTCAAATTTTGACACAGGTAATCCGGAGAAATTCGTAGTGGATGCAGGTGTTACTTCTTCGGTAAATGTTATTTCAGGTAAAGGAAGTACCGATAACTATTTGCAATTAAATATTCAAAACAGTTCAACAGGAACCATGGCATCTTCGGATGTGGTGGCTACTGCAGATAACGGTGATGAAACAACGAACTTCGTAGATATGGGTATTAACGGCAGCGGTAATACTTCAGGTGTAATGGGAAGCCCTAATGACGCTTACCTTTATAACTTAGGCGAGAACATGTTGATTGGACCAGGTTCTGCTTCTAAATCATTAATATTAATGACTGGTGGAACTAACCAGGCAACTAACGAAAGAATGCGTATTGACGGTTCAGGTAACGTAGGTATTGGAACCACTTCTCCAACTAATAAATTAGATGTAAACGGAACACTCGGTTTAGGTGAATCGGGTTCTACCAATGGTATTGTTGTTTTGAAAAACAGTACGAACTCAAATACAGTAACGATTAACCCGGGTAATACAACAGCTTCTTATGACATAACTTTACCAGTAGCGCAAGGTGCTCCAGGTTCTGTGCTTACTAATGATGGTTCAGGTGTACTTACATGGGATTCTACTACTACTACTGCATGGGGACTTAGCGGAAACGCAGGAACCAATTTCAGTTCTAACTTTATAGGAACTACCGATGCAAACAGCTTACGTTTCCGCACTGATAATACAGAACGTTTTGTAATTGACAGTGTGGGCAATGCACGTTTTGGAACAGCTACAACCATTCCTAATACTACTAATCCGGAGAAATTCTTAGTAGATGCAGGAGTAACTTCTTCTGTAAATGCTATTGTAGGAAAAGGAACAATCAACAGCTACTTCCAGTTAAACGTTCAGAACTTCTCAAACGGAACTTCTGCCTCTTCAGATTTAGTTTCTACTGCCGATAACGGTGATGAAACAAACAACTACATTGATATGGGTATTAACGGCAGCGGTAACAGCAGCGGAGTAATGGGAGATGCCAATGATGCTTATATCTACAACGTAGGTCAGGATTTATTGATTGCTGCTGCTACACCTTCTAAAGCTATTCAATTCCTGGTAGGTGGAACAGACCAAAACACCAACGAAGCTATGCGCGTTGATGGTTCAGGAAACGTGGGTATTAATACTACAGCTCCTGCTTATTCTTTGGATGTAAACGGAACTATACGCACAGGTAAACCAAGTACTACAGACGGAACGATTGTTTATGCAAATCGCACAAACAACCGAACCGTATCTATTAGCTCAGGAGTTACTTCTGCTTCTTATGTATTAACTCTTCCTACCAGTCAAGGTAGCGCAGGTGATGTATTGTCAAATAACGGTTCAGGCGCATTAAGTTGGGTAGCCCCTGATTCGGGTCCAACAGGAGCAACAGGTGCTAACGGAGCAGATGGTGCAGATGGAGCTACTGGTCCTACGGGTGTAGCAGGTGCCGATGGCGCTGATGGTGCTGACGGTGCTACTGGTCCTACTGGACTTACAGGTGCAGCAGGTGCTGACGGAGCTGATGGTGCTACAGGTGCAGCCGGTCCTACAGGACTTACAGGCGCAGCGGGTGCTGACGGAGCAGATGGTGCTATAGGAGCAACAGGCCCTACAGGAGCAAACGGTTCTAATGGTTCTAACGGAACCAATGGTTACAGCGTTTTGAGTGGAACTTCTGCCCCAACGGGCGGACAAGGAAGCAATGGCGATTTCTTTATTAATACAACAACAAGTTATATCTACGGTCCTAAAGCTTCGGGCTCATGGCCAAGTGGTGTGTCTTTAGTAGGTGCTACTGGTGCCGCGGGTTCAAACGGAAGCAATGGTGCAGCGGGTGCCACAGGAGCAACAGGTGCCGATGGTGATCGTTATGCTACTACAAGTTCTACTTCTATTACCATACCGGCAGCCAGTTCATCAAGAACAATAACAGTAGGCACAGGTTTAGCTTACTCTATCGGTCAATCAATAGTAGTAACATCAACAGCTACTCCTACTGACCTTTTCCGCGGAACAGTTACAGCTTACAATTCAGGAACAGGTTCTATTAGTATTCTTTGTTCTTCAGCAACAGGAGCAGGAAATACTTACGCTTCATGGTCAGCTAACCTGGATGGTGCAATAGGTGCTGTAGGTGCTACAGGAGCAACAGGTCCTACCGGTGCTAACGGAAGCAACGGTTCAAACGGTGCAGCGGGTGCTACAGGAGCAACAGGTGCTGCAGGGTCTAACGGAAGCAACGGTTCAAACGGAACAAACGGTTCTACTGTATTAAACGGAACCAGTGCTCCTACTGGCGGACAGGGAAGTAACGGTGATTTCTTTATCAATACAACTACTAAATTTATTTACGGTCCTAAAGCAGCGGGTGCATGGCCAAGTGGTACAGCTTTAACAGGCCCTACAGGTGCAACAGGAACAGCGGGAACTAACGGTGCTGCGGGTGCAACAGGAGCTACAGGTGCTTCGGGTTCAAACGGAAGCAACGGGTCTAACGGTGCTGCCGGTGCAACAGGAGCTACAGGTGCTGCGGGTGCGGTAGGTGCAACAGGTGCAGCAGGTTCAGTAAACGCTTGGGGAACTACAGGAACATCAGGAACTTCTTCTACTACTAACTTTATAGGAACTACCGATAGCCGCAGCTTTAGAGTGCGCACCAACAATACACAACGTATGGTGGTGGACAGTTTAGGTCGCGTGGTTATAGGTTCTACTTCTACTACACAAGACCCAACTTACCCTGAGAAATTATTGGTTGATGCAGGAACTACTACTTCGGTAAATGCTATTGCAGCAGTAGGTTCTATCAACAATTATTTCCAGTTGAACATTCAGAATCAATCTACAGGAACTGCTGCATCTTCAGATATAGTAGCTACTGCCAACAACGGTGATGAATCAAACAACTTTATTGACATGGGTATTAACGGTAGCGGTAACACCAGTGCAACCATGGGCGGTGCAGATGATGCTTATATCTACAACGTGGGTGGCGATATGTATATGGGAGCAGGAACTGCTTCTAAATCATACATCTTCATGACGGGTGGAACAGACCCTTCTACTAACGAAAGAATGCGTATTGACGGTTCGGGCAACATTGGTATTGGAACAGCTTCTCCGGCTTATAAATTAGATGTAAACGGAACGGTAGGTATTGGTAAGTCAAGCACTACTAACGGTGTATTGGTTTTCAAAAACAACTCAAATGCCAATACTTTAACCATCAATTCAGGAACTACCTCAGCTTCTTATTCATTGACCTTACCTACTGCTCAGGGTGCAGCTAATGCAGTGTTGACTAATAACGGTTCAGGTGTGCTTTCATGGGCAGCTACTACTTCTACAGCATGGGGCTTAACCGGTAACTCAGGAACTGCTTATGCTACTAACTTTATAGGAACTACCGATAGCAAGAGCTTACGTTTCCGTACCAACAACGCTGAGCGTTTTGTAATTGACAGTATGGGTAACTCAAGATTTGGAAGCAGCACTACTGTGCCTGACGCAACCAATCCTGAGAAGTTATTGATAGATGCAGGAACTACTACTTCTATTACTGCTGTAACTGCTAAGGGTTCTATTAACAACAACTTGCAGGTGAACGTGCAGAACAGTTCAACAGGAACTGCCGCATCTTCTAACTTTATAGCTACGGCTGATAACGGAACTACTTCTACCAACTTGTTGAACATAGGTATTAACGGCAGCGGAAATACAAGCACCGTGTTTGGCGGAGCAGATGATGCACACGTTTATACTCTTGGTCAGGATTTATTGATTGGGACAGGAACAGCTTCTAAGAACATTCAATTCCTTACAGGCGGAACAGCCGAAGCTACTTACGAAAGAATGCGTATTGACGGTTCGGGTAACGTAGGTATAGGAACAACAAGTGCAGGAAGTAAATTAGATGTAAAAGGAACGCTTCGTTTATCAGGTTCTACTTCGGGTTATGTAGGTTTTTCACCGGCAGCAGCTGCAGGTTCTACTACTTACACTTTACCAAGTGCCGATGGAACAAGCGGACAGGCATTGACCACAAACGGTAGTGCCACTTTAGCATGGTCTTCGGTAGCTTCTCCTACCGTTTTGGTAGCGGCTGCAAGAACAAGCGCTTATACTCCAACTTCATCTTATGCTACTTTGGTTTATAACACTGCCAGCACTAACGTAGGTTCAGCTTATAATACTTCTACTGGTGTATTTACGGCACCATCTACAGGGCTTTATGAAATTCTTGTAAACAATGCTTATGCAACAGGAAGCGCTACAAATAACTGGCTTACTGCACGTATTATGGTAAACGGTTCAAGTGAAACAGAAACTACATTGGCTATTACGCCTTACTCAGGAACTACTTATAGCAGTCTTGTATCGCATACCATTGTTCAAATGACCAGCGGACAAACTGCCTATATTAACATTGGAGGTTTGTCAGGCACAATGACTGCAACCGTAGGTTCTACTCAAACCACACTTAAGATTATTCGTTTGAACTAGTAAAAGAAGATTTGTCAACGCAGGGTTTTCCTGACCGGGAAGACCCTGCCGAGGCAAAAGAGGACAGGATGAGATTCAGATTTTGAAGCAACCATTTTAAAACAGAAGTTATGAAAGCCGCAAAAAAGAAACTACACGCTAAAGAATACCAGGATGTAAGTATCTGGGTAGATAAGTATGGTGACCTTTTTTCTGATTACGATTCGCGCGATTTTACTGAGCGCGCTCTTTCCGATGACTTTATTATGGAAGTGCGCAAACTGGTTCGCGAAATGCCATCGGACCATATAGAAATCAAATTCAACCTGATGGAAGAACCCAGCAACCCCGAAACAGAAGCTATTATTATTAAAAATATTCACGAACACTTTGCTTACTATGCCGATGCAGTTCAACAGGAAATGAACAAGATATTCAGAAACGGTTGTTTGATGTGTGCCGGTGGTTTTGGTCTTATTATTTCACTGGCTTTTTTAGGTACAGTAGCGGCAGATTCTTCTTTAATCAGCGGTTCACACATGGCGCTTGAACCCATTGGTTGGTTCTTAGCGTGGACCGGACTTGATATGGTTTTTCAGCAGTCGAAAAAAGAACAGGAAACTATTGACTTCAATTTAAAAATGACGCGTGCTGAAATTACCTTTATGTCGTTCGGTATTACTATGGATGTTGCAAACGCTGAAAATGAAAACAGTATTGCTCCTCAGCCTAAGGTTATTCCTTGCGGAAATAGTTTGAGAGTTGCTTCCTAAGTAATCATGGTTTTTTGGTGTAGATAAATTAAACAGTCCCGCAAAATTGCGGGACTGTTTTTGTTTTATAGAGTGTGCTTCTTTACACAAAATTTGATATATGGAAATAACTCTCACATTCAAATTCTCTTTCGCTAGTTAAACGGTAATTATCTCCAACGCTTCTTCAATCATCTTTTCTATAATCTTTTTTGGATTACTGCTAAAAGTGTGATTGATTCTATTGGCAAGAATTGCGTTTACTGAAAGGCATTGATGCCCGAGTAATTTCCCCATGCCATAAATAGCAGCGGTTTCCATTTCTAAATTTGTAATGCGGAAATGTTTGTGCCGAAACTGATGAATGGTTTGAACAAAATTTGAAAATTGAGGTTGCAAACGAAGTCTTCTTCCTTGCGGACCGTAGAATCCTACTGCGGTAACAGTGGTGCCCTTTTTATATCGACCTTCAAATTTTTTCAGTAACTCCTCTCCTGCACTTGCTATATAAGGTCGCACTTCGCTAAACTTCGTTTTAATATAACTGGCGAATGCTTCGAGATAAACTGTTTCGTGAATTGAATTTTCGTACTCATAAAAATCAAGCAAGCCATCCATACCTATCGCTGTTTCTGAAACAAGTATGGAATCAATTTCAACTTCTTCGCTCACCGAGCCCGAAGTGCCAAGACGAATAAGTTGAAGTGAATGGAGTTCTGTTTTAGGTTGACGCGTAGCGAAATCAATATTCATTAGCGCATCCAACTCGTTCATGAAAATATCAATGCAACCGGCTCCCATACCTGTTGACATAACCGTAAGACGCTTATTGTTTATCATACCGGTATGTGTAACAAACTCGCGGTGGCTGGCTTTGTGTTGAATAGAATCGAAGTGTTTGCTTACATCTCCTACCCTATTCGGGTCACCAACGGTGATGATGGTTTCTGCAATTTCATGAGGCAATAAATCAAGATGGTAAATTGCTCCGCGCTCGTTAAGCACTAATTCAGATTCGTCAATGCGCTCTTTCATTTTAATTCACTTTACTCCACTTAAAAGTTTTGCTAAGTTTAGCAGTAGTGCCTGCGGTGAGATTCACATTTACCAAGTAAAATCCTGAAGCCAGATTTTCGTTTTCGTAATTTAATATGGCTTTAGCATCGTTGAGAGCCGCAACAACTTGTCCTTTCACATTCAACACTTCAATTTTCATTTCAAACAAATTTGTATTGATAATGCTGAATGAATTGGTGTGATTGAAAAACTTAACCGGAAACTCGTTCAACTCGTTTATACCAACACTGCAAGGGCTAAAAGGATTTGCAGGATTTAAACCATGCTGAAACAAACAATTGTAAATAGGGCAATAATATTTGCCTCCAGTGAGCAACGTATCAGCATCAATCAAAAGCTGCGCAGCAGCATCCATCAAAATATTTTGAGAGTAAGCATAGTGCGTTTGCAAAATCAAACTGTCTGTTGCATCGCGACCAATAGAACTGTTGATACACATCAGTACGGCTGACCAAATAGAAGAGTTCTTGTAATAACTATTTGGGTCTAAATCATCAGGATAAACTTTTGTCGAGTTAAGAATTCTTCCGTTCCAGAATTCATTGTGTCCATCCCAATTAAAAACCCAAACATCATTAAACGCATTTAAACTGCGCGAGTAAGAACCAGCCAAATAATCTCCGAATGCTTCATCCAAAGCATTGCGTTCAAAACCAATATTACTTCCGGGGGCAGCACCATCCGAAACAAAATGCCCATACTCATGCACACACACATCAGCATCCTCAGCATCATCTACACCACCTGTACCATAATAAATGCGCTTTGGATTATAGGTGGAAAGAAACAGAGAATTATCAGCGCCATTATAAGCGTGCGGGTCTATATCAACCAATCCGTCTGCTGCATTAAACCCTAACGAGTGAATATGGTTTTGCATGGTACTGATGTGATAGAACGCATTCACATCTTCAAAGCCCGATTGCGAACGGTTGAAATAAAATTGGGGCACAGAAGAAGTAACAGGAGCAACTGTTGGTAAATCGAAATCACTTACACGCACATAAGCGCTCTCTAGCGTAAATTGTGAGCCCGTGAAATTTGCTTTAAAGTTTACGGTTTGTTCTTGTGCATCAAGCCAACTTGCATTTGCATCACCATTGTCAACATACATGCCGCCATATACCTGGCCAGCTGTTGTCAATGGATCGGGATTAAAAACTTTGCCGCTCACCATAGAATCAACCGATACGTACATATTCATATCGCGACTGAAAATTATCTCGCCATTTACAGTCAGATTTTCACGGGAATGATTTTCGATTTTTCTTTGAGCAACAACAAATTGTTTGGTTGAAGGATGAATAGCAATTACTGAATTCTTATTTGCGTTTGCAGTCGATAAATTCCATTGCGAAGTATTTTCAGAATTATCAAACAGCGAGTGAATGGTGTTATGTTTATCGGTGTTAATTTTTATTTCACTTTGATAAACTTCAATTCCATTAAACAACTGCGTGAACGAATAATGAAAACCTGCGGGGCTTTCGTTTCTATAATTCAACTTCAAACTTGCTCTCTTGTCTTTCAGGTTCTCTAAACTGCTTTGCAAATACTTCTGAATATTGGCTGAATTGTTTTCCCCTTCGAACTTCACCTTCACAAATGAAGATTTGCAACCTGAAGTCTTGTAATAAAGGGGCGAATAATTTTCATCGGTCTTTTGCGACCAAAGCGAAATACCAGCACCCAGAAAAATAAATAGCAGTATTTGTTTTCTCACACTATAAATATACGAATAAGAGGAGACAGGTGTTTCCTTGTTATTAACGGCAAACTTAGATGGTGTTTGAAAGAATAATCAGCGCAATAGAAAGAATGGCAAAACCTAAACCAAGCAAATTGATTTTTGAAATGCGCTCTTTAAACAGCAACACTCCAACCACAGTGGCAAACAATACCGTTCCTAAATTGCTTACAGGAAACACTACAGAACTTCCCCACGAGACAGCAGAAAGCGCTTTGAGAATAAACAGAAATGAAAAGTAATTGATGATTCCAAGAATGATTCCTCCTGCTAAACTGAGTTTATTGAATTTCGCCTTACCTCTAACAAATTGAAAAATCAAAACTGAGCTACCCACAATAGCCGCAGCCATAAAAAGAAAAAGTGAAAACTCTTCCATGCCATTTGCACCCACATATTTTTTATTGGCAAACTGAGTTAACGAATCGCAAGCACCGCTACCTATAAAAACTATAAGAGGTAAAATTGCAAATGAAGATTTGTGTTGAGGAGAATGGTTTTCATCTTTAAGCGATGAGAGAATAACCGCCACAAACGCAAACAAAATTCCAAGCAGTTTCACCCAGTTGAAACTCTCTCCATAAACAGTAAACGCCAGTATAACCGGAAAAACCAAGCCGAGTTTCATTGCCACCGAAGCAGTAGAAACTCCGTAGCGCACCGTTGTAATGCTCGTGAAATTAAAAACCGTGATAAATAGAGTGCCGAGAAAAAATGCAAAAGGAATCCAGGAGTGCGTGAAGATACTGCCAGTGATAAGCGAAGTTTTATCGGGAAGAAAAACAACTCCGCACAACGTTGCCGCCATGTAATTAAAAACGATTGCCTGAAAAACAGGAATGCCTCGCTGCTCAAATACTTTGAAAAGCAACACGAGCAAAGCAGAACAAACGATGGATATAACGAGGTAAATCATGTAGCGCTATTGATAATAACTTTCAGTTTATCTGTTTCAATTTCTGTTTCTTCAACAACCAGTCCTGAAATTGTTGGTGGTAGTTTTCCCACTTTCAATTGATGAGGAGTGGTAAATACTCTCGCTTCATCCCACAGGTTTTGGGAGATGAAATGTTGCAAGGTATGTGGACCACCTTCAATTATTACGGATTGAATTTCGTTGGCTTGCAAGTGCTGAAGCACTTGTTCTAAAACATTTTTCGAGAAATCAATTTGAATAAAATTAGTCGAACCCTCTTCTTTGCTTTCAACTTCGTTAAACACCAATGCTTTTGCAAGTGCGTTGAAAATTTTTCTGTCAGTAGGCAATGATAGTTTTCTGTCAATTACAATTCTTACAGGATTTTTGCCTTGCCAAAAACGCGCAGTTAATTCGCAATCATCAACAGCAACAGTATTTCTGCCAACTAAAATCCCTTGCTCTTCTGTTCTCCATTTATGCATCAACTTTTTTGAAAGCTCATTGGTAAACCAAAACTGTTTAGGTTCATTCAATGCCATAAATCCATCGACACTTTGCGCAAATTTTAAAATAATATAAGGACGATGTTTAGTATGAGCGGTTATAAATCTTCGATTCAGAAAATCGGATTCTGCTTTTAGAATTTCAGTAACCACCTCCACTCCTGCTTCTCTCAATTTCTGAATTCCTTTTCCCGCAACTTTCGGATTTGGGTCGTAGCTTCCAATAACCACGCGAGGAATTTTGTGTTGAATAATCAAATCGGCACAAGGAGGCGTTTTGCCGAAGTGAGAACAAGGTTCAAGATTTACATAGAGAGTTGAGTCTTTTAATAAATCTTTATTGATCACAGATTGAATTGCATTCACTTCCGCATGTGCCTTACCAAATTGCTGATGATAACCTTCACCAATTATCTTGTCATCGTGCACAATCACCGAACCCACCAAAGGATTAGGCGCTACATTTCCCAAACCTTGAATAGCAAGATCAAGACAGCGTTGCATATAATGTTGGTGCATGTGCATGAAGCGAAAATAGCAAAGCAGCAAGAACGCGTTCTGTCTGATAAGTTTATTTTCGGGGCATGACATTGGCGGAGTTACAGAAAATATTTTGGCAGGAACTTTCTACTATTTACGATGAGCGCGAAGCGCGCACCATCACTAAAATTGTTTTCGAAAACAAACTTGAATTGCAGGCGCATCAAATGGCATTTGAGCGTTTCAGAATTCTTACTCAAGAGCAGGAAAAGGAACTTAACAAAATTTTGAAACGACTGCTAACTCACGAGCCTCTTCAATATGTTTTAGAAGAAGCTGATTTTTATGGATTGAAATTTAAGGTCAACAAAAGAGTTTTAATTCCGAGACCTGAGACAGAAGAATTAGTAGAATGGCTGTTGAGTGAAGTCCGAAGTCCGAAGTCCGAAGTCCGAAGTGAAATACATGTTCTCGATATTGGTACAGGAAGTGGATGTATTCCAATTTCGCTTTCTAAAAATTTTGCACAAGCAACTATTGAAGCTTGTGATATAAGCTATGATGCTTTGCAAGTTGGTGAAGAAAACAATCGTAAACTTCAAACTCAGGTGAAGTTCTTTAAGCATGATATTCTTTTGGAGAATCTTTCAGTAAACAAATATGACGTTATCGTAAGCAATCCGCCATATATTTCTGTGAACGAAAAAGAAGCAATGCGCGCGAACGTCTTGAATTACGAACCCCATCTTGCTTTGTTTGTTTCGGGTGATGATGATTTGATTTTCTACAGAAAAATTACGGAGCAGGCTATGTTGGCGTTGAAACAAAATGGAAAATTATTCTTTGAAATAAACGAAGCAAAAGGAAAAGAAATGGTGGAACTGCTCAGTGATTTTGGCTTCGTGAACATTGAATTGCGAAAAGATTTGAGCGGGAAAGACAGAATGGTGAAAGCAGAAAAAAAATAATTCGATACAAAAAACATAACTTGCTCTCGTGGAAGGCAAACTCATCATCTATCTCATTATCGGTGTCGTCTATTTTCTTTACTCTATTGGTAAGAAAGTAGAAGAGAACAAGAAGAACGCCACATCAACTCCTGATGAAGCGAAACCTGTTTCTCCTCCTGTGGCTAATCCACTCGAGGAAATTATGCGCGAAATAAAACGCAAACAAGCTGAAGCGGAAGCAAAGAAAAAAGCAAGTATGCCTTCTCCGAAACCACTGACTTCAAGCATACCTAAAAAAGAACTTCTGATTCACGAAAAGCAAAAAGGAGTTTTTGCCGAAGGGAATTATGAACGCTTTTTGACCGATGAAGAAAAAACAGAACGCGGTAAATTGCAAATTGAAAATGAAGGCATCTATAAGATAAAACCTATTGGCGAAGAGGACGTAGAGGAAACCGGATTTGAATTAGATGCCCGCAATGCTATGATTGGCTCCATCATTTTTGAAAGAAAGTTTTAAGATGAAGCATCTGTTTCTTTTGTTACTGCTTAGCTCTACGCAGTTTTTATTTTCACAAAATTATCAGGCTTATAAACGAACGCAAATTTTCAACTCAAGAGTTGAAACTGATTCTATCAACTTGTTTAATCGTTCTACTGAAGTGGCTCAGCTTGCCGAATATCCCGGTGGTGAAAATGCATTGCAGACGAAGTTGAAGAAGCAAACGCAATACCCGCAAATGGAATTCGACAATCACCTAACCGGTACTGTAATGATTCGCGCATTGATTGATTCTATGGGAACTGTTGTTGATGTAAAACCAATCAGCCAAACTTCGAAAGGGTTAGAAAGAGAAGCGATGCGCCTTGTGAAAAACCTTGTTTTTGTTCCTGCTTTTACTGTGACAGAAAAACCCGTTTCATCCTATTTTGTTGTTCCTGTGAAATTTGAATTGCTAGATACCGGTTTAGTGTATTCCACTTGTGAGGAGATGCCGAAGCTAAAGTTGGATATGAGTGATGAAAACAGAATAAAGTATTTCGAAAATTTAATCAGTTCGAGCTGCAGAGAAAGTGAAAAGAAGAGTAATCATCTAATTGTTTCTTGTGTAGTGGAACCTACCGGCAAATTGACGAACTATAAAATTGAAAAAAGTGTTTGCGAAGAAGTGGATGCAGAAGGTTTAGAGAAACTTAAGAAACTCGAGTTGACCATAGGTAAACAACAGGGCAAACCTGTTCGTGCTAAATATACTTTCGTTGTTCCGATTAAATAAAATGAAAAACGTTTTGACGAAAAATATTTTCACCGATTCTACTTCGTTTAAAAGATTGGAAGAATTTATTTCCTCAAATTCTTTCTCGCAAACCTTTGTGCTTGTTGACGAAAACACAAAAAAACATTGTTATCCGCTCGTGGCTTCTATCCTGCCTTCGCATCATATCATTGAAATAAAAAGCGGGGAGGAAAATAAAACGCTCGGCACCTGCGAATTGATTTGGAATAAACTCACAGCAGAAAATGCGGACAGAAAAACTTTGCTCATCAATTTAGGTGGAGGAGTAATTGGTGACCTTGGCGGCTTTGCAGCAGGTTGTTACAAGCGCGGAATTGCATTCATTCAAATCCCGACCACTTTGCTTGCTATGGTTGATGCCAGTGTTGGTGGTAAAACAGGAATTGATTTCAACGGTTTCAAAAACCAAATCGGTTTGTTCAATCAACCCCAAGCGGTTTTCATTTACACTCCGTTTTTGAAAACCCTAAATGAAAGAGAATTGCTTTCCGGCTTTGCCGAAGTGATTAAACATTACCTCATTGCCGATGCAACTGCCTTTAAGCAACTTGAAGATTTAAACTTGAAACTTGAAACTGTTGACTGGAATTCTATTGTTGAACGCAATGTAAATATCAAGTCTTTTATTGTTGAGCAAGACCCGCATGAGCAGGGAATTCGCAAGGCGTTGAACTTTGGACACACGGTTGGTCATGCTATTGAAACTTACTTTTTGAAAAGCGGCAACAAAAAACTTTTGCATGGAGAAGCGATAGCAGTAGGAATGATTTGCGAGAGTTTTATCTCTGAGAAACTGAATTTAATTACAGCCCTTGAACTTGTTTCTATTTCACAGTTACTGCTTTACTATTTCAAATTGCCTCAAATTCCTCAATCTTCTTTCATTGAAATTTTGCAACTAATGAAACAGGATAAGAAGAACAAAGGCAATCAGTTTCACTTTACATTGCTTAAAGGAATAGGAAACTACTCTATCGATAATTCCGTTGAAGAGAGCGTGATTGTTGAATCTTTAAATTATTACAACCGCATAGTTGCATGAGTGTTGCCACCGTTTCGCATCCTACTAAAAAAATAAATGCGCGTATTCGAATCCCCGGTTCGAAGAGCGAAAGCAACCGTGCGCTTATTTTAAATGCGCTCAGTGGCAATCAAATTAAAATTGATAATCTCTCAACCGCACGCGACACACAACGACTAAAAGAAATTCTTGCTTCAGATAATGTTCATGTAGATGTGCAGGATGCGGGAACGAGCATGCGTTTTTTGACTACTTTTTATTGCGCTAGTAATCGACACAAAGTAATTTTAGGAAGCGAGCGTATGTGCGAACGACCGATTCATCCGCTTGTAAATGCGCTGATTGATATCGGTTTCGATGTTCATTACAAAGGCAAAGAAGGTTTTCCTCCTCTCGAAATTCATCCTGTCAATCTCGAGAAATTAGAAAACGAAGTTTGGATTGAAGGAAATATCAGCAGTCAGTTTATCAGTGCGCTATTGATGATTGCTCCGTTTCTTCCGAATGGATTGAAAATAAAATTCACCACTGAAATTACTTCGCGTCCTTATGTAGATATGACGCTGAACATGCTCGAGCAATTGGGCATTCCGCATGTTTGGAGTGAGAACTCAGTTTTGATTGAACCACATCATCTATCTATTCTCAATGACCAAATCAACATCAATGCCGATTGGTCTTCTGCTTCTTATTGGTATTCAATTGCGTTTTTAGCTGATGAAGCAGAATTATTTTTAGAAGGATTAAAAGACGATTGGAATCAGGGCGATAGAGAAATTGAAGCTTGGATGAAACGCTTTGGCATTGAATCGCGATTCACTACCGAAGGTGTTATCATCACAAAAAAAGAAGTGAACTATCCGCATTTGATGAAAATGAATTTTAAAGAGAATCCTGATTTAGCACAAACATTCGCTGCCATGTTTGCCGCAAAAAATATTTGCTGCACCATGTCGGGCATTGACAGTTTGAAAATAAAAGAGACTGACCGCATTGCTGCTTTGCAAACAGAATTACGCGCTATGAATGTTAATTTCGATTTTGCAACGCAATATGAATTCTATCAACTGAAAGGCGATTTTACTTTTCCTTCTTCCATCATCAAGACTTACAACGACCATCGCATGGCTATGAGTTTTGCTCCGCTGGCTTTATTGGGTGAAGTAAAAATTGAAAACCCTGAAGTAGTAGATAAATCGTATCCGACATTCTGGAGCGATTTACAAAAGGCAGGATTTCAGTTGAGTTTGTAAAAGGATTACCGAACATTCATTCTCGTAATCATCATTGAAAACACTTTCGGAAAAAATCTTTTCGCCCACACAGCAAAGGCTTCTTTAAACTTCGACACCACAATTTCTTCTTTCTCCTTTTTAATGGCATCTACTATTTCAATAGCGCATTGCTCTGCGGTTAATCCATTGGATGTAGCAGTATCCATGGTTCCCAATTTTGCACCGCTGCCTGTTAATGCATTAACCGAAACATTGGTTTGAATAAAACCCGGACACACCAACAACACTTTCACTTTGTCTTCATACACTTCAGCCCGCAGTGAATCGAAGAAACCATGCAAAGCATGTTTGCTGGCAGAATAACTACTGCGCCATGGTGAACCGAATTTACCCACCGCACTTGTTACCGTTACAAACATGCCGCTCTTCTGTTTTAAAAATTCAGGAAGAACAACTTTAGTCAAAGCCACTGTGCCAAAGAAATTGATTTCAAAAAGCTTGCGGTCAACATCTATCGAAGTATCTTTTGCCAATGAGCGTTGCGAAACTCCACCGTTGTTAATCAACACATCAAGTCTTCCGAATTTTTGAAGCACTTCATTCTTCTTCGTTTCAAATTCGTTTTGCTTTTCTAAATCGAGCGGAAGAATAAAACAATCACCACCACACTTAGCTGCTACGCGTTCAAGTTCTTCTTTTCTTCGCGCAGACAGAACGAGCTTTGCTCCTTCCTTATTAAGCTCCAGAGCCAACGCTTCGCCAATGCCCGATGACGCACCCGTGAGCCATACCACTTTTGATTGTAAAGTTTTCATAGAGCTAATTAAGCAGATAAAAAACAAATAATTTCGAGTTACAATTCCTCCTTTTCATTTCACTACTTAGTGACACATAAACATTAAATTTGGCATTGGCTTAGCAAATCAAAAAATGAAAGCGTATATAAAAGGAAGATGCTCGCAATTAAATCCAGCAAACAGGTTCGCTAAAAACACAACTGAAGTGTATGTAGAAGACCTTGCCACACAGGAAGAGCGCGAAGATTTGCTGCTCGAAAATCCTACGACTAAATATATAGAGGTATTCCCGAAGACAATTCTGAATAAAGTAGAAAGCCCCGATGTAGGATTAACCTATAGCATGAATCCTTATCAGGGTTGTGAGCATGGTTGTATTTATTGCTACGCGCGCAATGCCCACGAATACTGGGGCTACAGCACCGGAATGGAGTTTGAGCAAAATATCATGATTAAGAAATCGGCTCATCTGCTGCTTCGTAAAACGTTAGAGAAAAAAAGCTGGTTGGCATCGTCTGTTATGCTGGCTGGCAATACCGATATTTATCAACCTGCTGAACGCAAGTTTGGAATTACCAGAGAACTGTTGAAAGTTTTTCTCGACTTCAAACATCCGGTTAGCATGATTACCAAAAACAGTTTGATTGAGCGCGACCTTGACATACTAAAAGAACTTGCCAAAGAAAACCTCGTGTATGTGACGATGAGTTTAACCACACTCAATGAAAAGCTGAAACGCGTAATGGAGCCGCGTACGAGTACTGCTAAGAATGTTTTGAAAAGTATTGAACGGTTAACCAGCGAAGGAATTCCTGTGAATGTAAATGTAGCACCCATTATACCCGGCATGAACGATGAAGAAATTTTTGATGTGGTACACGCAGTTGCCGATGCAGGTGCATTAAGCGCAGGTTTTATTGTGGTAAGGTTAAACGGACACAACGCTATACTGTTTGAGGATTGGATAACAAAGAACTTCCCTGACCGTGCTAACAAAGTGTTGAACCAAATTAAAAGTATGCACGGTGGCAACTTGAACGATTCAAACTATGGAAGAAGAATGAAAGGCGAAGGAAAGTTTGCTGAATTGATAAAGAGTCAGTTTGCTTTAGCTAAAAGAAAATATTTAAACGGCAGAATAATGCCGCCTCTCAACTACTTGCTTTACGAAGCCAGAAGAAACGAAATACTAGAAGCACAAGAGCCGCAGTTGAAGTTGTTTTAGAACGATTGTTGAATCATTCTGATTCTCAAATACTACAAGTCTTTTTTTGTTTGCCACAATTCAAACCTTTTGTCGTGTATATGAAACCTTTGTTTAAACAGGTCGTATAGTTTGAGTAATTACATTAAAATCAACGATTATGAAAACTCCTTCTACATTCAGCAAACTTACAGCAGTAACAATTGGTTTATTGTTTTTTGCATCGTGCAGTAAAGAAGATGCGGGTCTAAGCAACATTACTTCTGAGAGAAAAGATAACACACAAGCGCTCACTATGAACGAAACTGTTATTTCTTCTGATATGGTTTTGCAAGACCGTGTAAACGGAGTTGACTATATCATTTCAAACAATATCCAGGTTAATGCTAACCTCACTATCAAACCGGGTGTTACTATTCAGTTTGCCGATGGTGCAGGATTACAGGTAAATGAAGAAGGTTCTCTTACCGCAATAGGTACAAACGGAAACGTTATCTACTTTACTTCTAAAGCAGGCAAGCGTTCATCATGGAAAGGAATTACAGTATTGAGCAATAGCGGAAAGAACGTTCTTTCTTATTGCAAGATTGAACATGGCGGTGCAGCTAATTCATTCGGAACAGGAAATATAATTGTAGGCGCAGGAACTAACACCGGTTCAATTGAAATAAGCAATTCAGAAATTACTACAAGCGGTTCAAACGGAATTCTTCTTTCTGAAGGTTCTAAAGTAGTGGGCTTTGTGGGCAATAACATTCATACTAATTCTGATTATCCTGTTAGCATGCATATAACTGATGCTGTGAACATGGATAATGCAAATGAATACAGCAAAAACGGAAAAGAGTTTGTTCAGTTAACAGGCGATGCTTCGAACATAATTACCAAAGATATTATGTTGGTAAAAACTAGTGAGCCGTTTTTAATCAGCGGTAATATTGTAGCAGGAAATAAATTCTGCATAGCTGCCGGAAGCCGAGTATCAATGGACTATGAAGCAGAAATAGTGATTGACGGTGTTGCGGGTAACGGTTCTTTCTGCGCAGTGGGAACGTCTGCTCAACCAATTTTTATCTCTTCTGTTTACAACAGCACAGGGGTATGGAACACCATTCGTTTCCGTTCTTCTAATTCTACAAACAACAAAATTGAATACTGCACCATTAGCGGTGGAGGTTCTAACAGCGGAAACAATGACGGCATGGTGAGTGTGGTGAATGACAATGGCGGTTCTACAAACATTGTAGTTCGCAACAGCAATATCATCAACAGCGCTGGAACAGGAATTTTTATTCAGAACGCTAACTCAGCTTACAACAAGGATATTATTTCAGCTAATACTTTTTCGAACAACGTAAAAGGGAACGTTCACTTCGAATAAGAAAGAGTTAAATCTCAACCAAAAACGGCTCCGCTATGCGGGGCTTTTTTTATGTGCATGAATCAAGGTTTCTGAAAATCGGTTATTATTAGTCTTCGGAATTCTTAAATCCTATTTCCATGAAATACTTCAAAGACAAAACCAACCGCCTCTATATTATCATGAGTGCGTTCTTTATTGCCAATGCCATGGTAGCTGAGTTTATGGGCGTCAAAATATTTTCGCTCGATGAAACACTTGGCATCAGCAAACCTGTTTTTGATTTATTCGGTTTTCATTTCGATGGCATTAGCCAAACCTGCGGTGTTCTTCTTTGGCCTTTTGTTTTTGTAATGACCGATATTATAAATGAATATTTCGGTGTAAAAGGCGTGCGTTTTATTTCGTGGATTGCTGCCATTATGATCGCTTACGCGTATGTTATGTTGTTTGGTGCTATGCAAACTTCGCCAGCGGGTTGGTGGTTAAGCAGTTCAAATTACGGAGCCGAACTTGATTTCAACAAAGCCTATCTCGCAGTATTCGGGCAAGGAACAAATATTATTGTAGGCTCACTCATCGCATTTATGGTGGGACAGTTTATTGATGTGTATATTTTTCATTGGATAAAAACGCATACCGGTGAAAAGTGGATTTGGTTGCGCAGCACCGGTTCTACTTTAGTTTCGCAACTGGTAGATAGTTTTATCGTTTTATTTGTGGCGTTCTATCTTTTGAAACAAGGTAAGCAGGGTCAATGGACGCTTAACATGGTTTTTGCGGTGGGCTTTGTCAATTACGTTTACAAATGTTTAGCAGCGGTATTGCTTACACCTGTTATTTATTTCGTTCATAAAATAATTGAGAACTATCTGGGTCATGAACTGGCAAACTCGTTACGCAAACAGGCAGTAGCAGGACATGTGGAGTTGAAATAGTTTATCCTACTTCAATACTAAACGAAGTATTAAATCGTTCGCCTTCTTCCAGCGCAGTAATTCTTTCTTTAGCAGAGAACTCAACCTCCTCTCCTGCTGTATCGGCACATCCCAACCACGGTTCTATACATAGATATGGCGCATTTACTTTCGACCAAAAACCGAGATAACTGAAATCGGAAAAATGGACGGATAAATAGTGTGCATGGTTTGCACTTCTTACTGTAACTGTACGAGAAATCAGGTCTTTAAAAATCACCGCATCATCATTAAACATATCTTTCTCCAGTTGAAAGCAATTCGAATTATCGAGCATTAATGTTCTTCGCCCGTCAAAAAAACCATCACCATTGATGTGCTGTCGTTCGCTGTCTTCCGTGTTTTCAAATTCTATGTAGTAATCTTCATAATCTTCTTCAGGTAAAAACGGAACTGTAAAAGCAGGATGCCCGCCCAACTGAAAGAACATTGGTTTTACATCGGTGTTTATCACTTCATAAGAACATTCGAGTTGATTCTTCTTTAAATGATAGCCAATCAAAAATTCAAATTGAAAAGGAAACATCTTCAACATAGTTTCATCACTCTTCAACATAAACACTGCTTTCGATTCACTCAATTCCAGTAGCTTGAAATTTGATTTGCGTGCAAAGCCGTGCTTCTCCATTTTATATTCAGCACCATCAACCAGAATGGTATCATTCAAACATCTTCCCACCACCGGAAATAAAACGGGGGCATGCCATCCCCAAAATTTTTCATCGGCACTCCATAAGTGTTCGATATTATTTTTCTTATC
>CANJRM010000053.1 GCA_947476645.1 Bacteroidota bacterium | reverse complement strand
TATTGGTTAAAGAAAGGAGTGTGACGTCCGCCTTCTTCTTTGCTCAACACGTAAGTTTCGCATTTGAATTCAGTGTGCGGAGTTACAGAACCCGGCTTAACAACTACCATTCCACGCTTGATTTGCTCTTTTTCAATACCACGAAGAAGAAGACCTACGTTATCGCCTGCCTCACCTCTGTCAAGAATCTTACGGAACATTTCAACACCGGTAACAGTTGAAGTCAACGCTTTTTCGCCTTCTTTCTGCAAACCAATTAATTCTACAGGGTCGTTAGAGTTAATTACACCTCTTTCAATACGTCCTGTAGCAACCGTTCCACGACCTGTAATAGAGAATACATCTTCTACAGGCATCAAGAATGGAAGTTCAGTAGCACGTGGAGGCACCGGAATGAAGCTATCAACTGCATCCATCAACTCGTCAATTTTAGCAACCCATTTTGGTTCGCCATTCAAAGCACCCAAGGCAGAACCCTGAATAACCGGAATGTTAGCACCATCATATTTATAGAATGTCAAAAGGTCGCGAATTTCCATTTCTCCTAATTCAAGAAACTCTGGATCTTCAACCAAGTCAACTTTGTTCATGAAAACAACAATCTGAGGAACACCTACCTGACGGGCAAGAAGGATGTGCTCACGAGTTTGTGGCATTGGACCATCTGTAGCAGCAACAACAAGGATAGCACCGTCCATTTGGGCAGCACCCGTAACCATGTTCTTGATATAATCCGCGTGACCCGGGCAATCAACGTGAGCGTAGTGACGCTTAACTGTTTGATATTCCACGTGAGCGGTATTAATCGTGATACCTCTTTCTTTTTCTTCAGGAGCGTTATCAATTGAAGAATAGTCGCGCACTTCTGCAAGACCCTTTTTTGAAAGCACGGTAGTGATAGCGGCAGTCAAAGTTGTTTTGCCGTGATCCACGTGACCGATAGTACCGATGTTTACGTGCGGCTTGTCTTTAATGAATTTTTCTTTAGCCATTGTTATTGTTTTTAATTGTTCTGTTTAATTGTTTATTGAAAATCTTTATTGTCTTTTTTTGATTCTACTTCACTACTTCTTTTAGAGCCGTTGATGAGAATCGAACTCGCGACCTCTTCCTTACCAAGGAAGTGCTCTACCACTGAGCTACAACGGCTTGTTTTAATTCGGAATTCAGAATTTTGAATTCGGAACTAATCCGCATTCCGAATTCCGCATTCCACATTCCGTTGTGAGCGGGAGACGAGGCTCGAACCCGCGACCTACAGCTTGGAAGGCTGTCGCTCTACCAACTGAGCTACTCCCGCATTAATGATTACTTAAAGAACGAAAATATACTTCAATCAACTTTATCTCTTTACAGGAGAATTAAGTGGGGAGAGAAGGATTCGAACCTTCGAACTCGTAAGAGGACAGATTTACAGTCTGTTGTCGTTGGCCACTTGACTATCTCCCCTTTTTGTTGAAGGCGATTCTTATTTAAAACCTGGAGCCCGAGGATGGATTCGAACCTCCGACCTTCCCGATATTAATCGGGATGATCTGCCAAAGAACTCTATTTCCTTAATCTCGGGGAAACCATTTTCAAAACCTGAGCCCGAGGATGGATTCGAACCTCCGACCTGCTGATTACAAATCAGCTGCTCTACCAACTGAGCTACTCGGGCTTATTAATTTTTTATCTACACAATATGCAATGAACACACCGTTTTTAAAAACGGAGCGCAAATCTAAACAGTTAATTGAATTTTCAAAAAGCGAGGAAAAAACTTTTCGCGCAATCTGTTTTTAGAGAAGAATACTTTATGCTCGTTTCAGTAATACTTCAATACCATTTGGATTTTTAGATTGTGTAATTATATTTGCGCTCCCAAAAAATACAAGAAAATATGTACGCAATAGTTGAAATAGCAGGACAACAGTTTAAAGCAGAAGCCGGAAAGAAACTTTATGTGCATCGTTTAGAAGGAAATGCAGGTGATGCTGTGTCTTTCGACCGCGTGTTACTGACTGATGATAGTGGCACTGTAAAAGTTGGAACACCCGTAGTAGCCGGTGTTAAAGTAAACGCAAAAATTCTTTCGCACCTGAAAGACGATAAAGTGTTTATCTATAAAAAGAAAAGAAGAAAGACTTACGAGAAATCACAAGGTCACCGTCAATCGCTTACTCAAATTTCTATTGAGAGCATTGCTTAAGTAAACTAAATCATTAACCAATTTCTCCCGCATTAAAAGCGGGATGAAACAAATCAAAAGGTCATGGCACATAAAAAAGGAGAAGGTAAAGTAAAGAACGGTCGCGATTCGCACAGCAGACGTTTAGGTGTAAAAATTTTCGGTGGCGATACTGCTAACCCGGGAAACATTATCATTCGTCAGCGTGGTACTAACTACCACCCGGGAAAAGGCGTAATGAAAGGTAAAGACCACACTATCTTCGCAGTAATTGAAGGTGTAGTGAAATTTACAAAAGGTAAAAACGACAGACAGTTTGTACATGTAATAGCTGGTGAATTAGCTGCTGCATAAATTATCGAAGCTCATAAATGAAAAAGTCCCGCAATTTTTTGTGGGACTTTTTTTATGTCTGTAATTGAACGAGTAGAGAATTAAATCAATCGCTGTTTTTTCAATCCTGCTATAGCAGCTAGTTGCATAGCTGCTATAATTATCAGTATTGGTAGAAGAGAGAGGAGAACATTTGCCACGTAACCGTTTTCTAGAAACAAAGTATTGTACGCCTCCATGCACCAATGCAATGGGGAGAGTTTCATCAATAGATGTAATGATTCAGGCATAGCAAAACTTGGAACTACAATGCCACCGATAGCCGCAAGAATTACAACTGATACCGCACCAAAGCCAATCGCCTGTTCCATGCTTTTTGCATAAACACCAATGAGAATACCGTAACTAACCGCACACCATCCGCAGACAAGCGAAACTAAAAACAAGGAACCTAAATTTTCGGGCAACACTAATTTTGGTAAGTCTATATGCGGAAACAGAAATATGCCGAGCGAAAAAATAACGAGTACTTGCGCCAGCGTAACTACTATGTAAGTAATTTGCTTAGCCGCTAAATTCAAAATGAAACTAGTTGGCAACGTTTTTAAACGAATAAAACTACCGCTGATTTTTTCTTTCACCACATTGGTGCTAAGCGAAACCACAATAAAAAACATCGCAAAGATGGTCCATGCCGGAACGTTGTGTTGTGTAGCGTTCGGAATTTTACGACTGCCGTCTTTTGCTGTTGGAATTTGTGTGATGACTGATTTGTTATTGAGTATTTGTTGCTCTAAACTATCGGGTAATTTTTTGTTGCTCATAGCAAGATATAATGCTTGCAGCACTGCACGATTCTCGGTAAACTGTTGTGCGCTTTTCAATGCTCCATTTACAGAGAGTCGAAATGATTCCTGCAACACAGGATTGTAAAACATACTCACCGGTGGAGTTTCTTTTACGGACGAAGAATCCTGTGGAGTGTTCACCGCCATTCCAAATTCTGTCAACGCCTTACCGGTAATGTTTTGCGATTTTGATTTTAAAGCAGAAGAAAATCCTTGCGGCACAACTACAGCAATCAGCGCATCGTGCGCGTGCATTGAATCAGTAAGTTGTTTATCGGTAAGCGATGAATCTGCTTTTTGCAAATCGAACATGCCGATTTTTTTCAGTGCATCAATAAACTGCAAACTGCTTTCGCCACCATCGCGGTTGCACACGAGCATAGGCACGGTGTTATCGTTTATCATTTTCAAACTGCTGTTCTGTATGCTGGTAATAACCACCACGAGCAGCACCGGCATAAGGAACATAACCGCCAATGCCGCTTTGTCGCGCAGCATAATGCGAAGTTCCTTTAGTATGGCGGTGTAGAGTTTATACATTATGAATCGCGATAACTCCTTCCGGTTAAGTTTAAAAATAATCCTTCAAGCCCGTCCTGTTTATGTTCCTGCAAAAGAGTTTGCAAATCGTTGTTTGCAATAATTTTTCCTTCATCTATCAAAGCCACTTTCGTGCAAAGCGATTCTGCCTCTGTTAAATGATGGGAAGTATAAATCAGGGTTGTGCCTGCTTTGTTTAGTTCTTTAAGATAGTCAACAATAGCGTGACGTGTTTGTACATCTACACCGGTAGTGGGTTCATCTAAAAACAAAATCTTCGGACGATGAATAACCCCAATAGCAAGATTCACGCGATTTTTCATTCCTCCTGAAAACTTTGAAACCGGTTTGTCGGCAACATTGCTCAAGCCAAGAACAGAAAGTAATTCTTTTGTTCGCTCTTTTATTTCCTTTCGGTTTAATCCTGCCCAAGCACCGAAGAACTCAAGGTTTTCAGCCGGAGATAATTCCTGATAGAAAGAATGATGTTGCGGAACAAAACCGAATAGTTTTTTTACTCCTTTATCTTCTGAAATTTCTTTACCAAGAAGTTTGATGTTGCCGCTTTTAGATTGTAGCACACCGGTCATCAAATTCATCAACGTGGTTTTGCCTGCACCGTTAGGTCCGAGCAAACCGAAGCGTTCACCAACCGCAATATTCAAATTGAAATCTTTGAAAACCACTCCGGAGTTTTCGGCATATTGAAAGTTGATATTGCTTATTTGAATGGCTGCAGATTCCATGCTTACCACTTAATTTTATACAAAGCCTTAAAGGCAGCTTTTTCTTTGTCAGCAATATTCAAAAGCATATCGCCCATCACATTAAAATCCTGTTGCTCGGTCATTCTGCCTTTATAAATACCCGATGCCTGAACTGAAGACGCCCGCCATAAATCGCCAATGGCAGTAAACTGTTTCGAAATATCCAGCAACTCATCTTTCTTGACAAAGATATGTGCCTGTTGAAGAAAAGCAGCATACACAAAACGAAATCCCGCACCACCGGTTCCTATTTCTTCACCCATGCGAACGAGCTGCGCGAGATACAAGCCACCTCTGCGTGCGCCCAAGCTTTCGCGCCATGTTTTAATTCTTCCTGCCGTAAAACGGATTCCCGCAACACCCAAAATCGGTACCGGTGTTTCCGTCATAAACCAAGAGGCGTGTTTTATTCCTTTTATAATTCCCTTTTTAATTCGCTCTTCTGAAACCGGCTCGCTTGTTTTCGGAAAATAGATTTGTCCGTTAGGAGCCAGCGCGCCTTTTGCAAAACGTACGCGCTCTAAATCGTGTGCTGAAATGGTGGTTACGGTTTCCATCACTGGGTCGCTAACGAGATAAGTATCATTCTCTTTTCCGTAAACAACTAAGTTGTGTGCATTAAAGTGAAAGCGAAACTCCTTCGGAAAATAAGTGAGATGATAAACGCCCACCTGACAACCTGCCGGTTGACCTTTCGCTAAACAATCATCTAAAAACTGTTGCGCTTTTTCTTTACTGCTGAAAGTTTTTCGCTCAATCTTTACTCCAAGCGCGCTGCATGTGCGTGTAAAAATTTGACCAGGCATAGTACGAAAAGAAATTGCCGGACCGCCACTGATTTTTAAGAAAGGGATATGGATGTAAAAAATTCCCGCACCAATACCGAAAGCCAGTGGCTCGGTAATTTGATGAATGCCCATGTGGCGCAGCAAATTTGTAGTTACTCCATTTTCGCAATGCGCGGCTTGTATGTGTTGGAAATTAAGCTGCATTCAGGTTAGCGGTTTTTAGTTCTTCCACGGTAACATCAAACACCTCCGCATACTTCTGTAATTTTTTATCAGAAAGATTTTTGAAAACATCCGGGTTCAAATGTCGTTTAACTGTCCATTGCCAAAAACCGGTGTAGGCAGCAACAATCGGCAAGTCCATCATGTTCAGTTCCATGAAAAATAAAATGGGGCTTGCTTCTCCGTTCTTTACTTTCTCGCGAGCGTTGGCAGTTCTTGCCTGTGCTTCTTCCCACGTAATGCCGAGGGCATCAGCTTTTACCTGCCAGCCGCGACTTAGAGCGGTGGTGTAATCACCTTTTTCATCCACCGCATAACAAACTTCTTTGGTAAACTTATCAAGCGGACTCGGGTCTTGAGGTATCTCGTCCTTCTTCATTTAGCAAACGGTTAGGTAAGCATATACATATGCAAAGCGCGCACTTTCGGGAACCATGAGCAAAAGCTTTTGTCCTTTTTGTAGTTTGCCTTTACTCAACAATTCATCAATCATTAAATAAATTGAACCGGCTCCTACGTTTCCAACTTCTGTCAAATTGCTGAACCATTTTTCGTGGGGAATTCCTATCTGCTTTTCTTCCAACTTCGCAGCAATCTTCTTTCTGAAGAACTCGCTTGAAATATGCGGAAGGAAAAAATCGAGTTCAGCAGTATTGAGATTATGCTTGTCAATAATTCCTTTCAAAGTTTGATAGCCTAAGTCAATGATGTGTTCATCCAACAAACGAACGTCCTGCTTCATGGCAAAAACAGATTTGCCGGTAATTTCTTCGGGAGAAAATTCCATGTAACTCTTCAAAGAACCATCAGGCAATTTCTCGCTGCCCTGATACATACAGGTTTCTACCAAATGCGCGTATGATGAACTTTCCATCCACTCAATACGCAATGAAACACCTTCTTCGTTTTTCTTATCAGAAACAAAAAATGCACCGGCTCCGTCACTCAACATCCAACGCAAAAAATCTTTTTCGAAAGCGAGGTTCGGATTCTCTTCAAGAGCAGCTAACTGTTTTGCTTCTTCTTCAAACGAAGAAGCGCACATTAATTTTGAAGTTCTTTCAGAACCCGCAGTAACTGCCTTTTGCACTTCACCGACTTTAATAGAGAGGTAAGCGTACTTCAATGCCTGCATTCCTGCGCAACAATTGCCGGAAGGAGTCAGCACTTCAATAGCACCGGTTTCCGGTAGCCAGCCGTGCACCATAACTCCATGAGAAGGCATCACCTGATCGGGCGATGAAGTTCCGCAACTGAGCAGTTGTATTGTTTTTAATTCTTCAGGATTGTTTTTAAAAAGTTCACGCACCGCTAACGAAACCATTTGTGCATTGGTGTGCGTTGTTTTGCCTCCTTTCTCCAGGGCGTAGAATCTGCGCTTAATGCCGTTGTTGCGCAACACAATGCTTCTTGACCTTGAGGGCTTGCCATTCACCAATCCTAAATAGCTCTCTATTTCATCGTTTGAAACAGGATTATTCGGGAAAAAATGAGCAGCGCGGTTTATGTAAACTTCCTTCAAAGACATTAACTAATGGTTAAGCGATACAAAATTTAAGAGCGCGAACATAAATATTTAAGCGATACTTAACTACTTTTCCCGATGGACAGATTGCCTGTTTTCTTACCGGTTATTGACCGAATGCTTTCTCTAATTCACTCACCCAATTGCTGTAAGCATCAACAGCATTTAAATCCAATTTGCTTTTGACGGAATAGTTGAGTTCAAGAATCTGTTCTGCATTTTGCTTGCTCCAAACTTTACAAGCAAGTTCAGTATCCGGAGAAATATAATTGGCAGAAGACCTGCTCACCAACGCCATCACTGCACCGGTAGCGAGTTGTGGTTTAAATGAATCTGTCTTTGAAGAAATTTCTTGAAGGATTTCTTCGTTGCAACCTCCCACATACGCAATAGCAATTCCCAAACCACGCCATAAATCTTTATGTCGTTCAACTGCAAAACTTTCAATCATGGTTTTTGCATCGTCAATAACTCCCTTATTCAAATACCAGATGCTTCGCCCAAGACCCTGGTCAAGTGCAGCAGATGCAACAGGATCTTCAACTTGAAGTTTGAGATGATTGATGATGCTTCTTCTACGCCTGAATATTCCTTCATAATATCCATAGCCATCCAGAACACGGTAGCGCATCATTGGATTTAGTTCCGGTAAATAAGCGATTGGATTTTTCAATTGCTGCGCGAAAGCCCAACCCAAACCAACATGCACTTGCGTAGCATGAGCTGCTGCCGCTTCATTTAAAAACTGAAACCAATTGGTAAGTTGTTCGCCCTGCTTTAATTCTTCTAAAGCAATGCTCATGGAAGCAGATTCATAAGCAATAGAGCGAAATTCAATATCGCTAGATTCTAATTCTACCACATGCCGCTTCCAATCCGGTGATTCGAAAAAAATATCCTGCACACGCAGAAATGTATTCTGAATGGTATCCATTTTATGTTGAACAGAATTTTCTGCACCCATGAATAATTAAGCCGGTTGTGTTTCTCCATAAAACCAAAGCACATCCACATCCTTTATAATTTTTTCATCGCGCAGAACATTAAGTGCTTCGTTGTGTTCAGGCAGTGGATTTTCTAAATCCATCGTGTAAGGATTCACTGCCATATCGAGCGAAGTCCCTTTGGCATGATTGCTTACTCTGCGGAAAATTTCGGCAGCTACTTTTTCAAGAACAGCAATGTTCTCACCTACTTTCTCTAATAGTTTATCGCCATGTTGTTTGGTGATATTGGTTTGAAAATCGAGCATGTAACTTAAATCAATCGGGTCAACAAATTTATGTTCGAAAATTTCTGTGTCATACTTCTGCCAATCCATAAACAGTTTTTGCATCTGTTCGTGAATTTTGCGGAACTTATGTCCAAGGCCGTTTTCGTTGCCAAATAAATTTTTGAGCGTGCGCAAATCGGTAAATGCATTGTTGGTAAAAAGCAAAGCAGGCACAGCCCAGTAGATAGCCCAGTCCCACAAAATTTTTGTGCTCATCACTTGTGCATTTCCCATTAGCAGGTATTTATTCTGATAAATCGGAATCCAACTTTCAACTAAGCCCAAATGCGTTTGCTCATAAATTTCTGCGCGGAACTGCACATCTTCTCCGCCCAATTCGCGGAGAATTAAATCGCTGAGCCAGGTATTATTCATGGCGATGAAATCACTGCCCGGTGAATAGAACGGATCGAGGAATGCACCTGCTTCACCGGTAACCCCCCAGCGCATTCCGCCATCATACAAGCGACCGGTGTGGTGGGCAAAGTGTTTGAGGATTTTAAAATCCATTTTGTTTGGCGTTTCCGGTTCGAGCATTTTGTAGCAAAGCGGCTCGTTCACTTTCAGCCACTCCAACGATTTTTCGTAAGTGTCGAAAGTTTCAAACGGATGCACAGCGGGATCAGCTACAATACCAATACTGGTATTTTTTGTTCCCAACGGAATAACCCAAACCCAATATCCTTTATCGAGAAAGTGAACGGTGCTTAAGTATCGCAGCTTCACTTCCGGATAATTTTTCCATTCTTCACTTTGACTCCAGTCCGTAATATCAATCACTCCGCGCAATCTCCACCAAACCGCGTTCACTGCATGGTCCATCGGTTTCTCAAAACCGAATTTGCGCTTTAAAAAACTGTGGCGGCTGGTGGCATCTGCTACCCATCGGCAGGTTGCTTTCACTTCTTCGCCTTTATGTTTATAGGTAACGGTGCTTTGGTCTTTGCCAAATTCTACATCCTTCACCATTGCATCCAACAAAAATTCGGTGCCGTATTCCTGCGTACGCGAAGCGAGATGATTTTCGAAAGTACCTCTGTCTAACTGATGGCTGGGCGTATAAAGCCACTTGCGCGGTCCGAGTTCAACGCGTGATTCTATTATTTCTTTGGTGTGCGAAGGGAAGAAAAACCGTAAACCGTATTTAGGCAGTTCGTGCTTTTCGAGATATTCTTTCTCACCAATTATTTCGCGGTAGTAATAACTTGCCAACTCAACCGTTGACTCGCCAACTTTATGCGCTGCCTTGGGTGCGTTCTCTCTTCTTCTTTCGAGAACAAGAATTTTAATGTCCGGCTTCTTTCTTTTCAATTGGATAGAAAGTGTTAGACCGGCAAGTCCTCCACCTAGAATAATTACATCATAATGCTTCATACTGAATTCTATTTTAATCCTTGATAATAAAGTTTCCTCTCCTTAATACTATTTCCCATAAACGGTCTGAACAAAATCGCATTAACCGTTAATACAATTGGTGCAATAATAAACAACGCAAACAAGAGGTAATATTTATACACCACCAACCATGCTGCACGATTCTTTCGCTTGCTGATAAAGTTTGCCCAAATTAAAAACAAACGCGGAGCAAGCTTTTCAATAATCATGTAATCGGCTTTTATCTCCACAGCGTTTTGATTTATGAGTTGTTGTTGCAATCCATCAAAATTTTCTTTCTGCAAAAACTCTAAAACGGTTTTGCCGAAAATTTTTGTGTTGCTAATGTCTTCAACCGAAACTCCGGGCTTTGGAAAAATGCCGAGATAGCTATCTTTCTTTCCGTTCATCATCCAATGCAAAATGGTAATCGCACTTATTGAGTTTTGATTTCTATCAACGAGCGCAATATTGCCGACAAGGGTTGCTCCTGCTTCGTGTAAAATCTTTTTCAACTTCTCTTGTGAACTCAACCACATATTTCGTGCGCCTATTAAAGTAACCAGCGCTGTATCTTTTAAAATTCTTTTCACTTCATCTGTAGCTAAAATTGAATTAGCAGGAATGCTTAACGAAAGATACCACGGCTGATATGCAAACACAACCAAATCATATTTCGTCTCTTTCAAGTCTATCTTTTCCATTGGAGAAGGAATCGCTAAAACAGTTTCTGGCATGGCATCAAAAAATCTTTCCGATGTCCACGGAAACGCAAAATCATTTTTGGGTTTTGCGCGAACTACTTCAACTGAAACTCCAGCTTCCGCAAACGGAGCAACAAACGAATTTACGATCTCCGTAAGCTGTCCGGTTTGAGAATAATAAAGGACAAGAATTTTTTTGCTCATAGTTGAAGTAAGAACTTGGCTCTTTTCGCCAGCGAAAATATTATTTGTGTGCTATTATTGCTCATCATAAAACAACAGCAACTATTTTTTGTTCGCATGCGAAACAAATCTCTTTCCCTTTTTATTTTTCTGATTTCGCTCAGTCTGCTTCATGCGCAGGATGTAAAAACTATTCGCGGGCAGGTGCTCGATAAAGATTCCAAGTATCCGCTCATAGGCGCAAAAGTAGTAGTGGTTGACACCGGAAAAGTAAACGGAACTGTAACCGATGAAAACGGCTACTTCAAACTCGAAGTTCCGCTGGGTCGCGTTTCACTTCGCGCTTCTTATATTGGTTATAAGGATGAAGGTGTGAGCAATCTCCTCGTAATTTCAGGAAAAGAAATAAATCAAACTATTGAACTGCAGGAGAAGGTGACCAACATGAATGAAGTGGTGGTGACGGCACGTAAAGAACAGGGCAAAGCGAAAAATGAATTTGCGGTGATTAGTGCGCGCTCGTTTGATGTGGAACTCACAAGCCGTTTCAGCGGAAACAGAAACGACCCTGCGCGTATGGCTTCTAATTTTGCAGGTGTAAGCGGTGCCAACGATGCACGCAACGATATTATCATTCGCGGCAATTCGCCTATGGGCATGTTGTGGCGGCTCGAGGGCATCGACATTCCAAGCCCCAACCACTTTGGTGGTTTTGGCAGCACGGGCGGGCCGGTGAGCATGCTCAACAACAACACACTTTCTCATGGCGACTTTTTTACCTCTGCTTTTCCTGCCGAGTACGGCAACGCGCTTTCTGGTGTTTTTGATTTGGGAATGCGCAACGGCAACAAAGACAAATTCGAATTTCTTGCACAACTCGGTTTCAACGGTATTGAAGTAGGAGCGGAGGGACCTTTTGCTAAGAAAAAAAGCCAGGCGAGTTTCATGTTTAACTATCGTTACTCAACACTCGGTCTTTTCAAACTGCTCAAAGTAAATTTCGGAACCGGAACCGCTGTGCCCGAGTATCAGGACTTAACTTTCAAAATTGATATTCCTACTAAGAAGGCGGGTGTGTTTCGCTTTTGGGGCTTGGGCGGTTTAGATAAAATTGAATTGCTCGGTCATGTCGTTGACCTCAGCAAGCCGCAGAAAAATTTATACGGCAACGAAAACATTGATCTCTACAACAAAGTTCAAACCGGCATGTTCGGCTTTTCGCATACTTACTTCATCAATCCGAAAACCTATTACAAACTCATGCTCGCGGCCACTCACCAAACCCAGCGTGCCGATATTGATTCCATAGAACCGATTTACCGAACCGAAATAATTCGCACCAATAAAGTTTCGCTGCGCCAGAATAAATACAGTGCGCACATTATGACCAACAGCAAACTCGATGCAAAAAATACGGTTACCGTTGGTTTAATTGCCGATGTCTACGATTTGAAATTTGCCGACAGCATTTTATACGGAAGTGTTTTTTTGCCAATGAAATATGGTAAGGGTTACAGCGCGCTGGTGGAAGCTTATGCTATGTGGAAACACAAATTCAGCGAACAGCTTTCGTTGAATTTAGGAATGCACACGCAGTATTATTCGCTCAGCAGCAGCTTTGCACCCGAGCCTCGCGCGGGTTTAAAATATCAGTTCCGCGAAAATCAATCCATCAGCATTGGCTATGGTTTGCATCATCAGATTCAGCCGCTTCCTACATATTATAACTACGAAGTTTCACTAAGCGCCAACCGCGCGCCCACCAATTTGAAAATGGATTTTACACAGAGCAATCACGTAGTGCTTGGTTACGATTTAACCTTCGCCAAAGATTTTCATTTAAAAGCCGAAACCTATTTTCAATACATCAACAATGCGCCCGTGGAGCAAACAAAATCTTCGTTCAGCATGTTGAATGCAGGGGCCGATTTTGCTACGCCTAACAACACCAACCTCGTCAACAAAGGCGTAGGCAGAAATTACGGTTTGGAACTAACCATGGAAAAATTCCTGAGTAAAAATTATTACTTCCTCGTTACGGGTTCTTTCTTTCAATCGGAATATAAGGGCAGCGACAACGTGTGGCGAAACACCGCCTTCAACGGGCACTATGTGGTCAACGCGCTGGCGGGTTATCAATATGTTTTTGGGGGCAAAAAAGATAAAGCCAAGCGCCACACCCTTGCTGCCGATATGAAAATGACAGGCGCGGGCGGGCGCTATTACACGCCTATCGACCAAGCTGCCAGTGCCGCACAGCACACGCAGGTGCTCATAGATAACCAGGCGTTCTCGCAAAAATATAAAGACTACTTCCGCCTCGATTTAAAAATTGCTTACCGCCTCAGCTTCAAAAAAATTACCCAGGAAATCTCCATCGACCTGCAAAACGTAGCCAACATCAAAAATATTTTCCGCAAGGTTTACAACCCGCGCACCAACTCCCTCAACAACGAATACCAGCAGGGCATCTTCGTATTGCCGCAATACAAAATTCTGTTTTAAGCTCTTCTTCAGGGGTTAAAATGATTTCGACCAAGATTGAAGCGTTTTTGCCCTTGGTTAAAATGATTTTAACCAGGCTTGAAAGGTCTTAACGCCTGCTTCTAATGTTTTCGCGCTTGCTTCAAAGGTTTTGGTGCTTGCTTGAAGGGTTTTTGTGCTTGCTTCAAATGTGTTCACGCTTGCTTGAAGGGTTTTCACGCTTACTTCAAAGGTTCTGGTGCTTGCTTAAAATCTTTTTAAGCTTACCCGAAACCGCCAAAACCCTTCCCAAAACAGAAAAAACCAGCAAAAACATCATTTTTTAAAGAGTTGCAAAGGGCTCGATACTATTCGCCCTCTTTTTGGCTTCCGCCTTTCAATTATCAATCTCCTCCCCTACATTCGCCCCCATGAAAAATTCAGTGCGTGGTAAATGGGCTTTAATTACAGGAGCCACTTCGGGCTTTGGGCATGCCACTGCCGAGTTGTTGGCTTCAGAAGGTTGCAACGTTATCATCACCGGCAGAAGGACCGAAAAGCTCGATGCCTTTCATCATATCCTCAAAGAAAAATTTCATGTGCAGGTGCTGGCTTATAATTTTGATGTGCGCCAGTTGAATAAATGTGTGGAGATGGCAAACGATTTAGCCGTACGCGAAATTGTGCCCGATATTCTGATTAACAATGCGGGGCTGGCTTCGGGTAAAAACAAAATTTACGAAGGCTTGATTGGCGATTGGGAAAAAATGATTGACACCAATATTAAAGGGCTGCTCTACATTACGCGCTCGGTTTTGCCTATGATGGTTGCGCGCAACGAGGGGCACGTGATTAATATAGGCAGCGCGGCTGGTCATCTGGTTTACCCCGAAGGCAATGTGTACAACGCCACTAAGTTTGCGGTAAAGGCGCTCAACGAAGCCATCAATTTAGATTTAGTAGGAACCAATATTCGCTGCTGCTCCATTGACCCGGGTGCTGCCGAAACGGAGTTCAGCAAGGTGCGCTTTCATGGCGATCAAGATAAGGCGAGGAAAGTTTACGAGGGCTACGAATCGCTCAAAGCCGAAGATATAGCCGATATGATTTTGTATGTGCTTAACACCCCTTCGCATGTAAACATTACCAATATGGTGGTGTATCCCACTGCCCAGCGCAGTGTGTATGTAATGGATAGAAAGACGTAGAGATTATCTCACCAGCGTCACATTACCCGATTTCTCGATCGTGCTGCCGCTGCTGCAAACTCCTTTGAGCAAATAAACGTAAGTAGCCAGGTCAGCTTCTTTGCCGTTCACGCGCCCATCCCAGCCTTCGCTTATGTTTTTGCTTTGATAAACCAAATGACCCCAGCGGTCAAACACTCTGAAATAATCGAGCGAGCGCAAACCAATACCGCGCACATAAAGCACATCATTTAAATCATCACCATTTGGCGTAAAGGTATTGGGCACAAAAACCATAGTAGGGTCACACGATACCACTTTAATATCTACATAAGCCGTGTCTTTACAACCAAAACTATTGGTAACCACCACCGGAATATGCTGACTGTGTGTAGGCGTTAAGAAAGGTCTGCGGCAAGTAGTGCAAGTCAAATCTTCAACCGGCAGCCATTGATAATTTACATTGTCGGGCGAAGCGGCATACAACTGAATCTGTGTTCCTTCGGTTACTGTTTGGTCGTCACCTGCTTCTACATAAGGATTAGGCGCAATAGTTACATGCACGGTTGCTGTATCGGGAATACAAGTAGAACTACTCACCACCACCTGATAGTTATAATCGCCTACAGGTGCACTTAGCAACGGGTCTTCAATTAATGTTGAATTCAAATACGCAGCAGGACTCCACAAGAAAGAAGTATCGTTGAAACTTGCTTCGCGCACATTCAGCATAAATTGAATATCGCCACCATCGCACACCAAAGTATCGGCAATGTCAAGGTTGGCAACCACTTTAGTAATCAGCCACACTTTTACAATGCGCGAAATAGAACAACCCGTAGAGTTGGTTCCTGTTACGCGATAGATTTGCGTATCGGGAGGAAACACGCGCGGGTTCACAATTGTAGTATCATCAATAAAAAGATTCGGTGACCACACAGCCGAAGCCACACTTGGTCCCGCGCTCAACTGCAACGTATCGTTCGGGCAAATTCTGAAAGATATACCCGGGAAAATAAGAGGGAGAGCATCTACATTCACAATAATGGTATCCTTTGCCTGGCAACCGAGATTAGTAGTAGCCGTTACATAATAAGTAATAGTATCAGGTGCCGAACTGATAGGGTTAGGACAATCGGTGCAGCTTAAATAATTAGGCGAAAGATTTGCCTGCCAGTCGAAGTAGTCGCCATATTGCAAATCGAACTGTACATAATTTCCGCGGCACACCGTTGTATCGGTCGGCAAATTCGGATAAGGAATTAAACCAACTACAATCGTATCCACCGGATATGCTACCACACAGCCCACACTATCGGTCAATGTATAAACCGGATAGAAAGTGCCCACGCTGGTATAGGTATGCGACAGATTGATAGAATCAGAATAGGCAGTTCCATCACCTAAGTCGGCAACCATAGCCACCGTTGATTGTGTAGTTCCTGAAATAGTAATGGAAAGAGGAGTGCAACCGCTATCGGTAGATGCCGTGAAATGTCCTATAGGACCACGCACCCGTATGTAATCAAGAAACATTACTGAATCTCTGCAACCCGAAGAATCCCAAGCCACCAACGCCACATCATAATCACCGGGGAAAAAATACACATGCAAAGGAGCACGCTCTGTACTGGTATCACCATCACCAAAATACCATAGCCATTGCAAGTCCTGTCTGTTCGTGGTATTATAAAACTGAACCGGGAAAGGAGGGCAAGGTGAAAAATTTGAATTCACAAAAAAGTTAGCAATAGGTGTATCTACATTCATGAAATTAGGTAACACTAAAGTATCGGTGCAACCCAAAGCCGGGTTCTTTGCAATAAGCGTAACAGTATACGTTCCCGAACTGGTATATGCATGAGTAGGGTCGTGAAGTATAGAAGAAGTTCCATCACCAAAATACCATTCAAACTGATTGGCACTGGTAGAGTTGTTGTCAAAATAAACCGCCTCGCCAGGGCACACTGCCGTATCGGAAGTAAACAGCGCTTCCACATTCTTCGGTGTAATAGGTTTTATAAGCGTTGCCTGGCAGCCGTGATTATCTGTTACTATTAATTTCACTCCAAAGGAACCATTACTGGTATAAACGTAAGAAGGGTTTTTCACCGAACTGCTGTCGCCCGTACCAAAATACCATTTCCATGAATTAACCACTCCTAAAAACGATTTGCTGGAATCAAGAAAAGCAACATTGAGTGGAACACATCCCGTAGTGGGTGTAGCGCTTATAAATCCTTTAATACCCCAGGCAGTAATGTAATTTACCCGAACCAAAGAATCGGTACACGAGTCACCGGGGTTAATTAAAAGTGTAACTGTAAATCTTCCGGTATCGGCATAAGTATGTGTCGGATTCTGCAGGTTAGAGGAAGAACCATCACCGAAAGTCCATAACCAGCCACTCGCAAAAGTAGATGTATCACTAAAGTGAATCGTGAGCGGGTAACATCCCTTCGTAGTATCGGCAAAAAAATTTGCATCGGGTGTTCCTATAGGAAGCACCTTCTGCATAGAGTCCACACAACCTGTGGTAAGATTTGAAACAATCAGCGTTACCGTATAGTTTCCTTGTGTGGCATAACTATAGGTAGGGTTTTGAACCGTAGAAGTACTGCCATCTCCAAACTCCCAAAACCAGGTATCAGCCCCTTGCGAAGAATCGTGGAAAGCCACAGTAGTTGGATTAGCGCAATCAAAATCAAAATAGAAATCAGCTTTAGGTACTACAATCAAAATATAGTCAAACTTCACCGTATCACCACTGCAACCCTGGTCGGTAATAGTCAGCGTAATATCATACGTTCCGGTATCGGAATAAAAATGATCGGGGTCAATTAAGTTGCTCGTTTGTCCGTCACCAAAATCCCAAAGATAGATAGCGGTACCGGGAACATTCTGTGTATTATCAGTAAACGTAACCAGTTGATTTACGCATTGAACCAGCGGTGTAGCCGTAAACGTAGGAATAATAGAAAGCCCCACATCAATTGTTCCTGCATAGTCAATAGAATCAATACAACCATCCGCATTTTGAACTATCAGAGTGGGAGTGTATTGACCGGCTGTATTATAAACATGAGTCGGGTTTTGACTGGAACTAAAAGTACCGTCACCAAAAGCCCAGTAGTAAGAAGTAATCGCAACATTCGAAGTGCTGCCATCTGTAAAATGCACTGTGAGGGGTGTGCAACCATGTGTTGAATCAATAGTAAAAGCTGCTTGCAACGCACCCACCGAAACCTGATTGCCGAGAGTTTGCGAGTTCACACACCCGCTTGAGTTGGCAACACCTAAGGTTACCGTAAACACACCATTCGCAGTATAAGTATGCGTAGGATTTGCAAGTGTAGAAGTGCTTCCATCACCAAAGTCCCAGATATAATTTGATGCACCCGATGCATTACTATTAAAGTTCACCGTAAAAGGAGATGAACAATTCGAAGTATCATCTGCGCCAAACGCAAACGTTACAGGTGTAGAAACACTGATGTAATTGGGCTGTGTAACCGTTTCCGGAGGACAATTGCCATACGTTACTGTAAGCGATACCGTATAGGTTCCGTTTGTATTGTAAGTATGTAGTGGATTTTGTTGAGTAGAAGTTGTTCCGTCACCAAAATTCCATAACCATGAACTCGCAAAATTAGAAGTATCAGTAAACTGAACAGGAACGCCATTGCAGGCATTATTTGGTGTCGACATAAACCCGGCTACTATATCTGTAACTTCAATTTGTGTATGCGCTGTATCCTGACAGCCGAGCGTATCAGTAACCACTAATTGCGCATCGTAAATGCCATTGAAATAAACCTGTGTAGGATTTTGAAGAGCCGAAGTTCCTCCGTTACCAAAATACCATGCGTAACTCACCGCTCCGTTGCTCGAAGTTCCGCTGCCTGTAAAATTGACAACCTGTGGCGAAGTGCACGATTGAGCAGGCGAAGCTGAAGCATTAGATGTAGGATGATTTCCTATCACCACATAATTGGGCTGAATCAAACTGGTCTGGCATCCATTGCTATCTAAAGCAACCAAGGTAACATTATAAGTTCCCGTAGCATTGTAACAATGGTTCGTATTAAACGCACTAACAGGCAATGAGCCATCACCAAAATCCCAAACATAATCTACCACACTGCTTTCGCCAGGTATAGTTTGGTTGGTAAAATGAACCGTATGGCAAGGGAAAATACAACCGTGATTATCGGGTGCTGTAAAGTTTACTGTTGCCGCCACAAAAACCCGTATCTGCAAATATGCCGTATCAATTGAAGAACCATTCGATGCAACGTGCATCACATTATAAATTCCCGAAGAAGCAAATGAAGCCGTAGGATTCTGAATATTCGAGGTTCCGCTTCCGTCAAAATCCCAATAGTAAGTAGTGGGTCCTCCGGTAGATAAATCCTGAAAATTAACTACGAGTGGCGGGCAGCCGTAAAGCACCGAAGCCGACATTTGGCAATTGACCTGTGCGTTAACGCGACAAAGAAAAAAGCAGGATAATAAAATGACGAATGTAAATTTCCTTCTCACTCGGTTCGGTTCTTTTTAATGTAGATGCAATTTAACTGAATAAGTGTTGCATCCTTCGTTTTGCAATACTCGGCTATTCCTGCTCAATTAAACTGAAATCCAATACAAATGTTTCAACGTGCTGTTCATGATTTAAATGTAAAATACGGGTTGATACAAAGTTTGGTTTGTGAGAGCGTGTTACAAGCTGTTGATAACATCTCCCGTTTAAAAAGGACGGCTACTTAAAAATTCTATTTTTGGTTCTACGAAATATTCGCTTATGCAGAAGATTTATCCGTTGTTGATTTTCGTTTTACTGTTAGGTAACGTTTATAGCCAAAAGGCAAAGGTGCTTGGAACAGTGCGAGATGAGCACGACAGTATTATGATAGGAGTTACCGTAGCCGAGAAAGGCACATCGAATGGAACTATTACCGATATAGATGGTAAATACGCTATGGAAATAGAAGCAGGAACTCATATTCTGGAGTTTCGTTTTGTGGGTTACGAGAGCCGCAGTTTCCCTGTTACCAGTTTTGACACCAAAGACAAATACCTCAATGTAAAGATGGGAGAGGATGTTAAGGAACTCGACATTCTGGTAGTTACGGGCTCCAAGTATGAGAAGAAACTGAGCGAAGAAGTGGTTTCAATGGAAGTGCTAAAAGCAACTACCATCAACCAGAGCAGTGCTAAGATGGATGAAGCCATGAACAAAGTTCCCGGGGTGAACATGCTCGGCAAAACAATTTCTATTCGTGGAGGAAGCGGGTTTAGCGATGCCACAGGAAATCGTGTGCTGGCTTTGTTAGATGAGATGCCCATCATCAGTCCCGAGAACGGAAGTATACGATGGGAAACCGTTCCTATAGAAGCGCTGGAACAAGTAGAAGTTATCAAAGGTTCTTCGTCTGCTTTGTATGGTTCATCGGCTTTGAACGGAGTGCTAAACATGCGCACTATTAACCCGAAACCCGAAATGGTGAACAAGCTTTTGCTCAACTTTGGTTTTTATGATGAGCCGCGCCAGCTTACCTGGAGCAGTTGGTGGAAACGCAAAAGCATTAACAGACATGGAGATACAATTCAACGGGTAGAGCACCCTATGTTTGGTGGCGGACAGTTTTTACACGCTAAACAGTATGGCGATTTTGGAGTAGTGGTTTGCGGTGCTTATAATCAAGACCAGGGCTTTCGGCAGAACAATGATTACAAGCGCGTGCGCTTAAGCGCGAAGCTGCGCTACACACCGCACAAACTTGCCAACCTAACCGTTGGTATTAACGCCAACTTCTTTCATGAAAACCTGAAAGACTTTTTTATTGCTGCAGGAACAGCCACGCGCATGTATGTGCCCGCTGAAATTACACTCACGCGCAGCCGGACTTTTAATATTGACCCTTACATTAATTATTACGATAAGCACGAAAATCGCCACAGCCTAAAGTTCAGAATATACAACACCATGTATAATTCGAATGCCGGTGTTTCTGCTGGTGGCTCGGGTGACAGCACCTTGTCAACGCAATATTATTTTGATTATAGTTTTCTGCGCAACTTCAAGAAAATTCATTTAGTAATTACAGCGGGTGCTAACGGTTATTACTCTGTTATTAAAGGAAGAACCTATGGCACCATCACCAGTGCTTATTATAACACCCGACCTGTAATGGGTGCTTCGGCATATATTCAGGCAGAGAAAAAGTTTTTCAATAAGCTCACCCTTTCGGGTGGAATGCGCCTTGAGTTTGCGCAGTTAGATACCGCTATTGTTTACTATCCCTTTCACTCCTTTCATGGAATGACTAAAACATATACCCTTGGCGGACCTATTGCTCCGTTGTTTCGTTTTGGTTTAAATTATCAGGCTACAGAAGGAACTTTCATTCGTGCTTCTATTGGGCAGGGTTTCCGTTATCCTTCTATGGCTGAAAAATTTATTCATACCGTAAGAAGCGGTGCCGAAGTTTTTCCAAATCCGCAATTGCGCCCCGAAAGCGGCTGGAGTGCTGAGTTGGGAGTTAAGCAGGGTGTAAAGTTCAGCAAGTGGATGGCTTACTTTGATGTAGCCGGTTTCATTATGCAATACCGCGACATGATAGAGTTCCAAAACTTCGTACCTGATTCCGGAACGCATGTGGCAGGCATTCCGTTTCAAGCGGGCAATGTGGAACACGCGAGGATTCTTGGCTTAGAAGTTTCGGCTGTAGCTAACGGAAAAATTTTTGGCATTCCACTCAACTTCCTTATTGGCTATACTTACATAGACCCCGAGAATTTAGATTACAACCCCACTAATCCAAACTCTACTAAGATTCTTAAATACAGAATTCAGCATTCGGCTAAAGCAGATATTCAAACCAACTACAAAGGTTTGACTGTTGGTCTCAGTGCTTTCTACAGCAGCTTTATGAAGAACATTGACAACGGTGCCATTGGTGCGCTATCGGTGGTAAAAGAGTTTCGTGCTACCCATAATAAAGGAGCGTTTGTAATGGATGTGCGCGCAGGTTATAGCTATAAAGAGAAAGCCACCTTCATGTTCATTTGCAAAAACGTATTGAACACCGAATACATGCTTCGTCCCGCTTTGATTGAAGCCCCTCGTAATTATACTTTCCAGGTGGGGTATAATTTTTAGACAAAAACTGCGTATTTCTACGCAATTTCGCATGCCACAGGAACTTTTTTTCAGAAAAAATAATTTTATGAAGCTCGAAAAGAAATTAGAAAATGTGCTTGAAAAAGCAAAAAAACTGAACGAGCATTATCATAAATCGTTGTCAAAAAATGAAACGCTCGAGAAAGAATTAAAAGAGTTGAAGCAAAACCTCGAAACCGAGAAGCATCAAAGTGCTGAACTTCGCGATACAATTAAAATAATTAAGTTAGCGCAGAATATAGGTTCGGCAAACGCAAGTGAAACTGATGTTACCGAATTAAAACGAAAACTAAACGAGTACATTAAAGAAATAGACCTTTGTATTACGATGTTGAATGATTAAGGATGACAGAGAAAACGGAAACGGTTA
>CANJRM010000052.1 GCA_947476645.1 Bacteroidota bacterium | reverse complement strand
TTAAACACAAGCAATCCGATTACATTAAATGTTCCTGTTGGAGTTTACACGATTACACTCGTTGACAACAACAACTACACAGTAGTAAAACAAGTTCAGGTAAACGGAGCACAACAGGTAACAGCAACGTTCAATGCAAGTGCAACAACAGTTGAACAAGATGCAGATGTAACATTCACATCAACATCAACCAACGCAACGAACAACGCTTGGAACTTTGGAGACAACGCAACAGCAAATGGAACTACAACAATCCACAGCTATACCACACCGGGAACATACAACGCTACATTGACATCAGACAACAGCGATTGCAATGCAATAAACACGCAACAGATTACTGTAACAGCTAAAGCAACAACAGGGATCAACAATCTTACAGACAGCAAATCAATTGCTATCTGGAGCGCAGATAACACGGTTTATGTAGACATGAGCAAACAACCGAAGGTAGAGGCAACGATTGAAATCTATAACGTGCTTGGTCAGCAATTGAGCAATGAGAAGTTTGGGCGTTCAAGTATATACACTAAAGAACTGACAAACCTCGAAGCAGCTTATGTAATTGTGAGGGTGAAAAACAACGATGAGATTATTACGAAGAAACTGTTCGTTGGTAACAGCAAGTAATCTTATTCAACATTAAGAATCAAAATCCCGAATCGAATATGGTTCGGGATTTTTATTTTAAGATTGCGACAAATAAAAAGTGTATGCCTAAATCGTTAGTTACCGGAGGTGCAGGATTTATAGGAGCCCATGTTACCAATGAATTGATTGCGCTTGGACATGATGTAATTGTATTGGACGATTTGAGCGGAGGGTTTGAAGAGAACGTGAACACGAAAGCTCTTTTTGTAAAAGGAAGCATTCTTGATGTGGAGCTGCTCGATAAATTATTCAATGAACACAAATTCGATTACGTTTATCACCTTGCTGCTTATGCCGCTGAAGGGTTGAGTCATTTTATTAAACGATTTAACTACAACAACAATTTAATTGGCAGCGTAAATCTGATTAACGAATCAATCAAACACAAAGTGAAATGCTTTGTGTTTACTTCTTCTATTGCTGTTTATGGCGCAGGCAAACCACCGTTGAAAGAAGACATGCTTCCGGTTCCTGAAGACCCGTATGGCATTGCAAAACTTGCAGTGGAAATGGATTTAAAAGTTTCGCACGAAATGTTTGGATTGAACTTCATCATTTTCCGGCCGCATAATGTGTATGGCGAGTATCAAAACCTTGGCGACCGTTACAGAAACGTTGTTGGAATTTTCATGAATCAATTGATGCAGGGCAAACAACTTTCTGTTTTTGGTGATGGCACGCAATCGCGCGCGTTCAGTTACATCGGTGATATTGCTCCGCATATTGCGAACAGCGTAAACATTCCAGCGGCTTATAATCAGGTTATAAATGTTGGAGCTGATAAAGACTACTCGGTGAAAGAATTGGCGAGCAGTGTAATGGAAGCAATGGAAATAAAAGAAGAGTTACGTTACTTACCAGCGCGCAATGAAGTATTGCATGCCTACAGCGACCACTCAAAAGCAAAAGCATTATTCGGAGATACTGCCAGCACTACATTATTAGATGGTTTGAAAAAGATGACCGGGTGGGCGAAGAATGCAGGCATTCGCAAAAGCACGAAATTTGAGAACATAGAAATTACCGAGAAGCTTCCATCGTTTTGGTTAGAAGATTAAAGCATGAGCAAAGTTCTTTACCTCACTTTACATCGGGCAGAACGCTCACCAAGTCAGCGGTTTCGTTTTGAACAGTACATGGAATTTTTGAAACAGAATGGTTTCGATTATACATTTTCCTATCTGCTTGACGCAAACGATGACAAAGTTTTTTACAGCCCGCGAAATTATTTTGCGAAAGCAATCATTTCATTGAAAAGCATTTTTCGCAGAGTAGGAGAGGTGCTTAATGCGAATGACTACGATATAATTTTTGTGCAACGCGAATGTTTTATGTTGGGTACAGCGGTTTTTGAAAAACTATTTGCACGCTCAAAAGCAAAATTGATTTTTGATTTTGATGATTCTATCTGGATGCAAAATGTTTCGGAAGCAAATAAGAAATTGGCGTTTCTTAAAAACGCAGAAAAGACAAGTGAAATAATTCGGGTAGCCGATTTGATTTTTGCTGGCAATCCTTATTTGCGCGATTACGCAAAACAATTCAATGAGAACATTACCATTATTCCAACAACGATTGATACGGAGGAATACAAACCTGTTGCACATAGTAATGATGGAAAGGTTTGCATTGGCTGGAGCGGAAGTATTACCACCATTCAGCATTTTAAATATGCTATTCCTGCTCTAGAAATAATCAAGAAAAAGTATGGCGAAAGAATTTCGATTAAAGTAATTGGTGATGGCAATTACAAAAATGAAGCATTGAATGTTATTTCATTGCCTTGGGTAAAACCAGATGAGGTAAAAGAAATTTCATCGTTCGATATTGGTATTATGCCATTGCCCGATGACGAATGGGCAAAAGGAAAGTGCGGTTTGAAAGGTTTGCAATACATGGCACTAGAAGTGCCAACGATTATGTCGCCTGTTGGTGTGAACTCAGAAATTATTCAGGATGGAGAGAATGGATTTTTGGCGACTACGACTGAAGAGTGGGTAGATAAAATTTCGCGTTTGATTGAGTCGGAAGAGTTGAGAAAGAAGGTAGGCAAAGCCGCGCGACAAACAGTGATTGAAAAATATTCAGTAGAAGCGTTGAAACCCGTTTATCTTTCTGAATTCAGAAAATTGCTTAACGCATAATTTCATTTCGATTTCTAAAATTATGTTTGAAATCTTAACGCAAACAAAAAGCATGAAAGTATTTGCCTTGTCTATTGTCTATTGTCTACTGTCTATCGTCTGTTTCTCTCAGCAACCACTTCCACTCAAAAGTTTTATCACACTTCGCGATTCTACCACGAGCATGGATGTGGTAATGATGATAGGTAAAGGCGGAAGTCTTTCGCTTGATGGACGCAACGTGAAATTATTCAACGGATTTTTCGAGCCTAAAACAACGGCAAAAAAAACAGTTGCGCAAGCAGGAATGATTATGTGGCAGATTAACGGAAGAGAATTTATTTCGGGCAATTATTACCTGAGTGATTCGAGCGGTTACATTGTTTTTAATAAAGACGGAAAGGAATACGTGAACAGAATGACAAAAGACGGAGCTTCGTTCTTTAAATCGCAAATCAAAAAATAAAAGTCATGCCTTCATTTGATGTATTAAGCAAGGTAGATTCACAAGCGGTAGAAAACGCCATTAATGTAGCGAAAAAAGAAATCGTGAACCGCTATGATTTTCATGGCTCCCATACCGAGATTGATTTCAATAAAAAAGATTTAACGCTTTTGATTACTACTGAAAACGATATGCGTTTGAATACGGTCATTGATGTAATTATTGCGCGCGGCTCTAAGCAGGGAATTGACCCGCGCAGTTATGATGTAAGTAAAGCGCATTACGCATCGGGACCTATGATTAAGAAAGACGTGAAGCTGAAAAACGGTTTAGATAAAGAGACGATGAAAAAAATTGCGAAGGCAATTAAAGACACGGGATTAAAAGTGCAGGCAACGCAAATGGATATGATAGTGCGTGTAGCAGGAAAAAAAATTGACGACCTGCAGGAAGTGATGGCGCATTTGAGCAAAGGCGATTTTGGTTTTCCTCTGCAATACGAAAACATGAAAAGCTAAATTGTATTTTCATTCCACATTCAGAAATCTAAATTCAAAATATACTATGGGCTTCTTAGACCAAATGAAACAACTGAAAGAATTGCAGGAAAAAATGGAAGAGACAAAGAAACGTCTCGATACCATTGAGGTAGTTGCCGAAAACGAATATGCTCGCGTTGCTGTTTCAGGAAACAAAAAAGTGAAACGTGTAGAAATTTTGAAACAGGATGACAAAGCACTGCTCGAACAAAAAATACTTATCGCAACCAACGAAGCTTTAGAAAAGGCCGATGGCGTAATGCAAAGCGAAATGATGGGAGCAATGCCTAAAATTCCGGGACTCACCTAAGCATGAACACCAAAACAATTGACCTCGCCAACATTGCCCTCATGCTCATTTCGTGTGTGGCGGCTTTTGTGGTGCCGTTTGAATTGTTTTTGTTTTCGTATGCAGTGCTCGGTCCTTTGCATTATCTAACCGAAATTACCTGGCTGCACAAACGCGATTATTTCACGAATGGCAAATCAGATTACATTTGGCTGATTATGCTTTGCGTGTTTTTGTTTCTGTTCAATTTTGTTTTTACAGGAAGCGGCAACATCAGCAACCTGATGATTTATCTTGCGTTTGCAAGCGCACTCGGTTTCATTCTTTTCAAAGAATTGCTTTGGAAAATTCTGTTTGTGGTAATTGCAGCATTTGTTGGCGGATTGATTTTAAACACGCAGCCATTCTTTTTTCTGTTCGCGGTTTTTCTTCCAACACTGATTCACGTTTTTCTGTTTACAGGTTTGTTTATTCTGTTTGGAGCGCTCAAAAATAAAAGCGTAACAGGCATTGCTTCTATTCTTGTGTTTGCTGCGTGTGCACTAAGTTTCTTTGTGCTGTTTCCCAAATTCAATTTTTATCAAGTGAGTGCTTATGCAGAGAAGGCACTTACCGTAAGCGGATTTACCATGGTGAATCAATCGTTCATTTATGTTTTCAAGTTAGGCGAAACAGCGCGTGAAAATATTTTTGCCAGCAATATCGGTTTCGGCATTATGCGGTTTATTGCTTTTGCATACACCTATCATTATCTCAATTGGTTTTCAAAAACTTCGGTTATTAAATGGCATCAGGTGCCGAAGCAGTGGTTAGTTTCTGTAATTGCTCTATGGCTAATTTCAGTTGGGCTTTATGCTTACGATTACAAAACAGGATTGATTGCTCTCTACTTCCTCAGCATGCTTCATGTATTTTTAGAATTCCCGTTAAACTACCGCTCCATGATTGGAATTGGCGAAGAGATTGGTGCGCTTGCAGGCTTCAAAAAAACCGCAGCACCGAAAAAATAACCGCTCAAGATTTAACCAAAGTTTCTTGCAGGCAGATTAGCTTTCATTACATTCATGTAAACTTTTGGTTAATGAAACATTACGCTTTTGTATTTGCCGTTGCATTTATTTTTGTTGGTGCTTGTAAAAAGGAAACTCAACAAGGCATTCCGATTGTTAACTCGGGTTTCGACAACGGACCTACCGACAGTTTAAAGCTGAATCAAATTCAAATTATTGCCAGCCACAACAGTTATCATCGACATACTGACGATACTGTTTTTAATTTTTTGGTGCGCGCCAATGCACTTGGAATTCTTCCTTCAAGTTACGACCCTGTAGGCATTGACTATTATCATTTACCACTCGAACAACAGTTTGATGACTATGGAGTACGTGGAATTGAGTTGGATATTTATTACGACCCGAATGGCGGACAATTTCACAATCGTGAAGGATTGCACATGATTGGTTTAGATGGCGAGTCGCATATTGAAGAACTCAACGAGCCGGGATTTAAAATCATTCACATTCCCGATTTTGATTACAACACGAACTACTACACATTTAAAAGTGCACTTAAAACAGTTTACAACTGGAGCACAGCTCACCCTAACCACCTTCCCATTTTTATCAATGTAGAAACTAAACAAGACGTGCCTGCCGATAACACAACACTTGCAGGACTTGGGTTTCCTTTTACGCAAGCCGTCCATTACGATGCAAGTGCTTGTGATAAAATGGATGAAGAAATTAAAAGCGTGTTTGGTGAAAATTTGGATAAGGTAATTACGCCCGATAAAGTGCGAGGTTCTTATGCGCGATTGGATTCAGCAGCGCGTAATGGCAATTGGCCCACCTTGGCAGCAGCGCGAAACAAAGTTGTTTTCATTATGCAAGGTGCCGCTGAATCGCTTTACAAAGGCGGGCATCCATCGTTACAAGGCAGAGCTATGTTTGTTTATTCTTCACCAAGTTCAGCCGAAGCCGCTTTTGTAATACTAAACAATCCTGTTAGTGGCTATAATCAAATTCAGCAAAGAGTTCAGCAGGGTTTTATTGTGCGCACAAGGTCTGACGAAAACACCGATGAAGCGCGAACCGGTGACTACACGCAAATGAATGCTGCCTTTTCCAGCGGAGCACAGATAACTTCTACCGATTATTATAAAGCAGATTATCGTGCAGGAACAACAGGATGGACAGACTACCATGTCAACTTTCCGAATCACGAACTCGCAAGAATTGATTCGCTTTCGGCAAGTGGTCAATCAGGTTTGGGAACTATAAAAGAATAATGTTGAGCTAACATGGAAAAGAGAAATTAGCGGCTCATGAGCGAAGGAAAACGCAAGGTAAAAGTAGTGGTCATCTCCGATATTCACCTCGGCTTTGTGGGCTGCCGCGCCAAGGAGTTGAATAAATATTTGAAAAGTATTGAGCCCGAAATTTTAATCATCAATGGCGACTTCATTGACATCTGGCAGTTTCGCTCGTACTACTTTCCAAAATCGCACAGCAAAGTTTTGCAGCGCGTTTTCAAATTTATTTCTGAAGGAGTGAAGGTGTATTACCTCACGGGTAATCACGATGAAATGCTGCGCAGATATTCCGGTTTGAATCTTGGTAATCTTGAATTAGAAGACAAACTCGTTTTAGATTTAGACGGAAAGAAACACTGGTTTTTTCACGGAGATATTTTTGATGTAACCATGCAGGGTTCGCGGTGGTTAGCAAAACTTGGAACAACAGGCTACGAAATTTTAATTCTCATCAACAAGCTCGTCAATTTTTTTCTGGAACTTTTTGGCAGAAAAAAATCTTCGTTTTCGGAGGAAGTAAAATTTGCCAGTAAGCGTGGCATAAAAAAATTACACAACCACGAAACCACCGCTGTTGAAATTGCGCTAAATGAAGGTTACGATGTTGTTGTTAACGGTCACGTACATCTTCCCGGCATTAAAGAAATTAAAACCGAGCGCGGCAGTGTTACGTACATGAACAGTGGCGACTGGGTAGAAAACATGACCGCGCTTGAATACAACAACGGTGAATGGAAATTGATTTGGTACAAGAATCTTATTTTTCCTGTAACATGGCTCAAGGTAGAAGAGGAAGATTTGCCGTAGAGCAGTTTTGAAAACTTCGAAATTCTTCTACTTTCAATTTTTCAAGAAATCCGTGCCGATGAAAAAACCCTCTACCCTCTTCGCTATTCTGTTTTTTACTAAAATTTTATTTGCTCAAAACGGTGAACTCTCCGGCATTATAAAAGAGTCGGACAATGGCGACCCCGTAAGTTCTGTGGCTGTTAAATATGAAAAAGGTAAAGGCGTAATTACTGATGCCGTGGGCAAGTATGTGCTTTCGTTACCAGCGGGTGATTATGAAGTTGCTTTTAGTGCTATTGGCTATAAAACGCAGAAGCAAAAAATCATACTCAAGGCCGGTGACAAACAAAAGCTCGATATCAAATTGAAGTCGGACGTTTTTAAGTTGAACGAAGTGGTATCGGTTAGTCAGTACAAAAAGAATGCCGCTAAAGAAACGGTTTCTACCAGTGTAATAAGCAAAGACCAAATCAAGAATACCAATAGTAACGACCTCGGTGAAGTGGTTAACAAAACCTCAGGTGTGTTGGTGCAGGACGGACAAATTTCTATTCGCGGAGGAAGTTCTTATGCTTATGGTGTAGGTTCACGAACAGCAGTGCTTACCGATGGAATATCGCTTTCGAGTGCTGACTTGGGTCAATCGCAAAACACTTTTGTCCCGCTTGAAAACGTAAAACAAGTGGAGGTTATCAAAGGAGCTTCATCGGTTATTTATGGCTCTTCGGCTTTGAACGGTGTAATCAATGTAATTACCGATTGGCCTAAAGATGCGGAACCAAAAACTGAAATAGAAACTAATGCAGGCGTATCAGACCAACCGAAAGACCCGCGCATGAAATGGTGGAGCTCTGCCCCGCCATTTTTGGGCAGCATAAACATTAATCATCAGCGCAGAATTAAAGATCTACAATTAGTTATAGGTGCAAACATTTCTTACAACAGCAGCTTCCTTCAGGGCGATAACTCATGGCGTCTTCGGGCTATGTTTAAAACCAGATACATTGACCCTAAGCATGTAGGCATTACTTACGGGGTAAATGGGAGCGTTCAGTTAGAGCGTGCCGACCAGTTTTTTATTTCTGCCAATCTTGATTCGGGTGCGTTGCGCCCCGCAGCTGCTTCGAGTAGCGATTACAATAAAGTAACTATTGACCCGCATTTCAATTACAGTAACCCCAAAGGGCACAACTACAAATTGAATGTGCGTTACATGAATATTTTCCGCAAAGGAGCCGGAACCGACATTGATGCGGTGAGTCATTCTATGGTGATAGAAAATCAATATCAATATCGCTATAAGAAAGATTTGCTCATTGTTACTGCAGGCGTTCCGTTTTCATTTGGCTATTCGCAAAGTAACCTTTATGTAAGAAGCGGACCGCATTTCAATTTCAACTGGGCGCTCTATACACAACTGGAGTGTAACTATAAAATACTGTCATTGCAGGGAGGTTTCCGCTATGAAATTGCAGGGCTCGATAGCGAGATTAATTATGGATTTCCGGTAACAATTAAAGACAAAGAAGTTGGTGTTCCGGTTTTCAGGGCGGGTATGAATATTCAGGCATCTAAGTCCACTAATATTCGATTGAGTTGGGGGCAGGGATATAGAATTCCATCTATAGCCGAAAAATATGTGGCCTCACCTTTTACGGCAACCGTAAACATTGTACCTAACGATACATTGAAAACCGAAACGGGTTGGAATTTAGAATTGGGAATACAGCAGGGTGTGCAAATTAAAAACTGGAAAGTAGGATTTGACTTTGCTTTCTTTTGGCAGGAGTACAAAAATTTTATTGAATACAACGTAGGTTTATGGCCAAATAAATATTCTAACGGAGATTCTATATTTCCAACAAGTATGGAATATCCGGATGCGCCCGGATATTTATTAGGGCCTAAAGCGGTTAATCTTGAAAATGCTCGGATAGCGGGTTATGAAGCGGGCCTCATGACAGCGGGAAAAATTGGTCCTGTTGGAATAAATATTAACGCAGGCTACACCTATAACTTTCCTTCGAAGAGGGATAACGATACCGGTAGCGCGCATTACACTACACAGGAGTTTTTGCATGATATGTTTGCTTTCAATAGCAAGCGTGTTGACTCGGCTACTATGCCGCATTTGCTCGCTTACCGCATTCGTCATTTAGTGCGTGCCGACATTGAAATTTCCTATTGGAAAGCATACATAGGAGCCACATTCTATTATGCTTCAACTCCGGAGAAAGTGCCTACATTCTTTCGAACAGTTGCCCTGGTAATTTTTCATGACCAAAACGCAGTGGAAACCTATTTAGCCAAGCACGGCAATGGAGATTTTGCTATGGACTTACGCGCAGGAATGAAATTTAATGACCATTTCGCGATGGGCTTTATTGTGAAAAACGTAACCAATAATCTTTACTCGCTTCGTCCGGGAAGACCCGAACCGTTGCGCAATTACACGCTTCAGTTTAGATACAACTTCTGAAAAATTCAGAAATAAAATCATTTGCACTGCTCGTTTGGCGGTGTATCAAAGTATTTTCGAATCTTTGCCGAGCTAAAAAAAGCTCATGTCAAAATTTACCTGGTTCATTCTTGCAATAGTGGTTTTAGTAGCGGGCATTATTGTTTACAATAAAATTCTGAATCCGAAAGAAGAAGCCGCGCCTGCTATGAAGAGCGGTCCGCCAAAAGCCATGTCGGTAACAGGCTATGTGGTGCAGCCGCAAAATTTAGAAAACGGAATTACTGCATCAGGAACTTTGCTTGCAAATGAATCTGTTGAATTACATCCCGAAGTTTCTGGAAAAATAACGCAGTTGAATTTGAACGAAGGTACAGCGGTTACTAAAGGAACACTGCTCGTAAAACTTTTTGACGCTGACCTGCAAGCGCAATTAAAAAAACTTCAACTGCAGCGCGATGCAGCTGACAAAACTGAAAAGCGATTAAAACAATTACTAGCCATTAACGGAGTCGGGCAACAGGAATATGATAATGCGGTTACACAACTCAACAACATTGATGCCGACATTGATTTAACGCAGGCGCAAATTTCGAAAACAGAAATCCGCGCACCGTTCAACGGAGTTGTAGGTTTAAAAAATGTAAGCAATGGTGCTTATGTTTCTTCGGCAATAACTATTGCCACACTGCAACAGGTTGACCAACTCAAAATTGATTTCACCGTTCCCGAAAAATATTTTTCATCGCTCAACAAAAATGATTTGCTGAAATTTTCTATTGACGGAAGCACCGAAATTTTTCACGGAAAGGTTTTTGCTATTGAACCGCAAATTGACGAAACCACCAGAACCATTAAAGTTCGTGCGCTGGTTCAGAATGCAAAAGCAAAGTTGCTGCCCGGAGCATTTGCCAAAATTGATTTGGGTTTAAAAAACATTGAAGGCGCATTGATGGTTCCCACGCAGTGCATTATTCCCGATGCGCGAAACAAAAAACTAATTGTGGTTACTAATGGCAAAGCCGAATTCAGAAAAGTGGAGACGGGTTTGCGCAACGAATCATCTATACAAATCATTAAAGGTGTTGAAGCTGGAGATACGATTGTTGCCACGGCTTTGATGTATGTAAAACCCGATATGGATTTGAAAGTGGTGAAGGTGATGGAGTAATGCCTTCCCGAAGTTCAGGCGGGCTTCGACAAGCTCAGTATGACAGAGCCTTGTCACCCTGAGCTTGTCGAAGGGCTTCAAGCTAGATATCAGTTAATCCCACTCGCAAATAATTAAGTTTGCCGCCTTAAATTTCAGTTTCTATTCATGGACATTATTCGTCTTCTCCCCGATAATATTGCGAACCAGATTGCAGCCGGTGAAGTTATTCAGCGACCTGCGTCTGCCGTAAAAGAACTGCTCGAAAATTCGATTGACTCAGGAGCTACGCACATAAAATTGATTGTAAAACAGGCGGGCAAAAGTTTAGTGCAGGTAATTGATAACGGTTGCGGCATGAGCGAAACCGATGCGCGCATGAGTTTTGAAAAACATGCCACATCAAAAATTCGCGCAGCAGAAGATTTGTTCAACATACGCACCATGGGTTTTCGCGGAGAGGCATTGGCTTCTATTGCCGCCATTGCACAAGTGGAATTAAAAACAAAACAAACGGGCGAACAGCTAGGCACTTCAATTGAAATTGAAGGAATGAAAATTCTGAAACAAGAACCATGTCAAACACCCGAAGGCACTTACATCGCTATGAAAAATTTGTTTTTCAATGTGCCTGCCCGAAGAAATTTTTTGAAGAGCGATACGGTGGAATTGAAAAATATCATTGAAGAATTTCAGCGCATTGCACTCGCGCATCCTAAAATCGGGTTTCAGCTTTTCAATAACGATTACGAAATGTATCACCTTAAAGCGGGTAATTTGAAACAACGAATCGTGGCTATGTTTGGAGAGAATTATGCAGGCAAGATTGTTCCGGTGGAAGAAAAAAGCTATGCGCTGCATGTATATGGGTTTACAGGCAAGCCCGAATTTTCAAAGAAGACAAGAGGCGAACAATTTATTTTTGTCAATAATCGTTTTATCAAATCGCCTTATCTGAATCATGCGGTGAGTATGGCGTTTGAACAAATGCTACCGCAGGGCAGTTTCCCGTTTTATGTTTTGTTCTTAGACATTGACCCCGCAAAAATTGACATCAACGTTCATCCCGCAAAACACGAAATCAAATTTGAAGATGAGAAATTGGTTTACACGTTTGTGAACCTTGGCGTGAAACACGCGCTCGGAGCATATAGTGTTTCACCCACTTTAGATTTTAATCAGGAACATCATTTGAACAACAACGATACCTTTACACAACAACCGCGTACCTGGTTAGAAATTACGCAACACGCCACTACAACCAAAGACGCAAAAAAATTTGCACCGCCTTCTAATTTTCAACCACTCACCAAGCGCGAGGAAAACAATTTGAAAAATTGGGAACATGCTTTTGATACAATTGGAAAGCCGGAAGATGGAAGACCGAAGACGGAAGCAAATAGAGATAGTGGTCTTTTATCGGACATCGGACATCGGACATCGGACAACGATGCCTACAAGGAAGCGGTTCCTCCGCATCAAATTCAAAGGCGGTATATCGTTTCACAAATCAAGAGCGGATTTATTTTGATTGACCAGCAAGCCGCGCATGAGCGCATTATGTTTGAGCGTTACTTGAAACTGCTCGACAGAAACAAAAATGAAAGTCAGCGACAGCTGTTTCCGCAGAATTTAGATTTGAGTGCTATGGATGCGCAAATACTTCATCAACTGCTTCCAGAAATAAATAATCTGGGTTTCGATATTCAGGAGTTTGGTAAAAACAGTTTTGTGATTCACGGTTTTCCTGCCGACCTTTTGCAAGGCGATGAAAAGAAAATGATTGAAGAACTGATTGAGCAATACAAAATGAATTTGCAGATTACTAAACTCTCGAAGCGCAAAAATTTGGCGAAGTCACTGGCGTATAGTTCAAGTATTAAAGCGGGCAAAAAACTTTCGGTAGAAGAAATGAAAACACTGATTGATGAACTCTTTGCCTGTGAAAATGCGTTCAACGCACCCAACGGAAAATTTACATTCATCACGCTTTCAAATGATGAACTCGAAAAAAGATTCGAGAATAAATAATTTGTGCGCTCATTCGTTTTATGTCTTAATTAGATTCGCACCATGTTCAACAATATAGATACCCGCAGCGTTACGTTCAACATCATTGTTATCAATGTAGTGTTGTTTGCCGTGTGTTATTTCGTTCCACATTTCAATAGCCTGCTTAGCCTGCATTATTTTTTTAACAAGCACGATTATTTGCAATCGCTGTATAACGGCTCTGTAGATACAAGTCAGTTTCCAAACCTTAATCAGTTTGCGCAACAAGCCTATTACTACGGCTCAATAGGAACATTCATGCCTATCCAAATCATCACACACATGTTTATGCATGGAAGTGTTGGGCATATTTTCTTCAACATGTTTGGCTTGCTCACCATCGGAATTATTTTGGAAAGAGTTTGGGGTGCGCAACGCTTTCTTACGTTCTATATGATAACCGGATTTGGTGCGGTTATTCTTCACATGCTTGTTCAGGCGTTTTTAATTTTTAAAGCAACAGGAAGTGTAGATCCTTCTATGGCATTGCTCGAAAGTAATCCGGAAGCATGGAGCACATATTTCTCTTCGACCGTTGGCGCATCGGGTGCGTTGTTCGGTGTGCTCACAGCATTTGCGATCTTGTTTCCGAATACCGAATTGTATTTGATGTTTATTCCTATTCCTATAAAGGCGAAATATTTTGTCACCGTTTATATTTTGATAGAACTCTACTCGGGTGTGGCAATGCACAGCGGAGACAACGTAGCGCACTTTGCGCATTTGGGTGGGGCACTGTTTGGATTTTTGCTGGTGAAATATTGGAACCGAAACACAAACTCATTTTACTAAACCGCTCTGTTTTTTGTGAAAAAGTTTTTACTACCCGTCTTTTTTTTTGCTGTAAAAATTTCATTGGCACAAACGCCAATGGCTTCGCATCCGTATTCTACACAGAGCGAAGATGGATTCAATCCGTGTAAGGACACTATCTCTTTTTTAAAGCATCACGAGTTTTACGACATCGGAGTTATCCTTCCCTCTTGGTTGCCCGTGGTCGACAAAAATTATGTTGCCATTTTAGAAGGAAGAGTTACTTCCAATTTGGTTACCGGCATTAACGGCCCGCACGTGAGCCACGAAGATTTGCCTTTCTATCATTATTCGCACGATGTGGATTTTGAAGTGGTGCCCGATGTAACAGAGGACAATCGCTACACAAATCTTCTTCCTTATTTAGTTTATAAAAAGAAAGAAGGCAACGATACAGTGTTGCACCCAACTATCGGCATTGAATGGGAGTGCGGATTGGGAATGTGCAATCGTGTAAATATTTTGAGTGCAGATAATGATGCGGGTCGAAGCGGTGGATTTTTTAGTGCAGGGCATGAGTTGGGGGACAAAATCTGGAACTGGCCGAGCATTGGTGATTGGGTGCATGTCGAAGGAAATTACATTTGGGACAGAGGTCACCCACCAAGCGAAGCAGAAATTCATCCGCCAAGAATTGTAGCTATTAAGCGCTCGCTCCCCGAGCAGGTTTCTATTGGTGATAGCTCTATAAAATTTGCAACGCGTGTAGATATTTTTGCGAGTGGCGATGGTGGCGCATTGGAAAATAATCGCTTCAACTCGCAAAATTTTGTGAGGCGCGTAGACATGAGTAACAAGGATTATGAGTTTACGGTGAAGGTGAATTTGCCTCGTCCTTCAGCAACAGCACAACTACGCTATAAACTAGAAAGAAGGAGAGGAGATAATTTTTCGCAGAATGAACTCATTGAAACGAATAACGATTCAGCTACTGCGCACATTGTTATTCCATGGAAAACAAAAAATGCGAACGATTTAGAAATTTATGCGCGTACTATTTATTTGTATTGGGATGAAGGACGTGGAGCATCGAACGAATTGCCGGTTGATATTTATAAAGTAAAGTTGACGAATCTGAAATTTCGATACATCAACGATAAGCTTTCAAAAGCTGAAGTTCGTTTATTCGCCAACGTAGGTAGCGAATGGATTTTTCTGAATGACTTTCATGGAAAGAAAGGCAAAATATTGACGAAAGGTTTGGGCAAAACCTATTATCACAAATGGAATTTGAACAATGAGTTTACGGTTGTTGTACCGCGAGGAAAAAACTTTAGGGTGTATATGAGTGGATGGGAAGTAGACGGAATCGATTTGTTAGCGGGGGATATTTTAGATGGTGGTTCACCTTGCGATAGAAAAACAAAACGTTTTTTTAAGAACCGTATTTTTTCTATTCAGAACATGTTGCTCAAAGGATGTTTAGATGATGAGTTTGGGGAAATAAGTAATCTGCATTCGTATGACAAACTCGGAAGCATTGACCATTTTTGCAACTCGCCACATGAAGGAAAAAATGATGACCCTTGCCCGTTCAGCAAATTTGAATTGAAGGACAGATATTTTTTGAGCTACACGATTGAAAAAGTAAAATAGAAAATGCTTACCGGCTCCATTACTAACGACATTAAGCATCAATTCAGCTATGGCAACATGGTTATGAAATTGATTTTTGTGAACGTGGGTGTGTTTCTGTTTTTCGGAGTTTTCAATCTCGGCAGTTTTCTTTTCCAAAACAGTTCGCTCTATAATTTACTTCTTAGTAAAGTAGAGATGCCCGCTTCGCTCAGCACTTTGCTTTATCAGCCGTGGTCGGTTTTTACGTACATGTTTTTGCACACAGCATTTTTTCACGTGCTTTTCAACATGCTTTGGTTTTACTGGTTCGGAGAAATTTTTGTGTTGTATCTGGGCGATAAAAAAATTCTGCCGCTTTATATTCTTGGTGGACTTGCAGGTGCAATAATTTATTTGCTTGCCTACAATCTTCTTCCGGTTTTCAAACCGCAAGTAGATGTTTCTATGATGCTCGGAGCTTCGGCAAGTATTTTTGCGGTAGTGTTTGCCGCTGCTACGATTGCTCCTGATTATGAAATACGATTGATGTTCCTTGGAATCGTCAAAATAAAATACATAGCAGTGGTTTCGCTCTTGCTCGACATCATCAACATTCCTTACGGAAATGCAGGAGGATACATTGCACACATAGGCGGAGCGTTGAGCGGCTATCTTTATATTAAATCATTACAAGGCGGTTTCGATTTTACTTCTCCGTTCAACAAAGTTTTTGATGGCGTAGCAGATTTGTTCAAGCCAAAATCGAGCATAAAGGTTACTTACAAAAGCGAAACACAGAAAGCAGAAAAAACATCACGTACTAAAAACGAGCAACAAAAAGTAGATGATATATTGGATAAGATTGCGCGTTCAGGTTACGATAGTTTGACGAAAGAGGAAAAAGATTTTTTGTTCAACTATTCTAAAAAGTAGGAATGCTCAGAGGCTTCTTTAAATTCTTAAACATACTTGCACTAGCAGTCTTGCTCGCATCTTGCATGGCAACCTACATTGAGCCAACCAAATACTGGCAGCTTACGTTTATCGGTTTCGCCTTTCCGATTGTGTTGGTGGTGAATGTTTTTTTTCTGCTGTTATGGATTTTAAAGCGCGATGCTTTCGGTTTGATTTCGCTCGTTGCCATCGTGCTCACCTGGAAATTCATCTACTCCACTTTTGCCGTGAATTTTAATGAAGTGAATAAAGAAGCGGGAATAAAAGTGATGAGTTGGAACGTGAAAAATTTCGATTTATACAATTGGAGCAAGAACACCGAAACGCGTGGGCAGATGATGGCACTTATCAAAAAAGAAAAAGCAGATGTGCTTTGCTTACAGGAATTTTATACCAACAATCAGCTCTTTCATAATCTCGAATACCTGCGCGATTCATTGGGTTACCCTTACGTTTATTTTTTTCCATCGGTTGATTTGCACAAGTTTCCGAAAAGCAAATTACAATCTACGCTTTGGAAAAAGGGAGAGCTGCATCAAGTATGGGGGGTTGCTACGTTTTCAAAATTCCCGATTGTTGACACTGGTAAAATTGATTTCAAAAATTCTTTAGCCAACGATTGTATTTACACCGACATTGATTTCAACGGAAAGAAAGCACGCCTTTATAACGTGCATTTCCAATCTATTCATCTCGGCTACGATGATTATGCGACTATCGATTCATTGGAAGAAAACCAAACCACGCGTTGGGACCCGCTGAAAAAAATTATGCGGAAAATGAAACGTGCTTATGCCAAACGTTCCATACAAACAAATGCCGTGGCAGAAAGCATGAATGAATATCAGGGACAAAAAATTCTCTGCGGAGATTTTAATGATGTACCGGTATCCTATACTTATAGCACTGCAAAGGGAAACTTACAGGATGCGTTCGTGGAAAAAGGAAAGGGCTTCGGAACTACTTACGCGAATAAACTTTCGTTTTTTAGAATTGATTACACGTTGTTCGATGCCGATATAAAAATCAACTCCTGTAAAACTATTCGCAGAGAACTCTCCGACCATTATCCGGTTATCTCTACTTTTTCTCTCTGAAAACCGTCAACACATTATATTGCGCCCATGTCTGAATTAAAAATTTACAACACGCTCACGCGCGAAAAAGAAATTTTCAAACCGCTCAATACGCCTCACGTGGGCTTGTATGTATGCGGACCTACGCTATACAGTTACGCTCACCTTGGTAATTGCCGCACGTATACTTCGTTTGATGTGGTGGTGCGTTATCTCACGCACCTTGGTTATAAAGTTCGTTACGTGCGGAACATTACCGATGTCGGTCATCTCGAAAGCGATGGCGATGAAGGAGAAGATAAAATTGCGAAACGCGCACGCCTCGAAAAACTGGAGCCGATGGAAATTGTGCAGTTGTATGCAATAGATTTTCACAAAGTGTTGGAGAAGCTGAATATTCTTTCACCAAGTATTGAACCAACTGCCAGCGGACACATCATCGAGCAGATTGAGATGACGAAGAAGATTATGGAGAATGGTCTTGCGTATGAAGTGGATGGAACAATTTGGTTTGATGTAGAAAAATTTGCGAAGACAAATGCTTACACACAACTGAGCGGAAGAAAATTAGACGAGTTGCTTGAAGGCACGCGCGACAACCTGGAAGGCCAAAGCGAAAAACGCGGACGGTTAGATTTTGCTCTCTGGAAAAAAGCAAAGCCCGAGCACATTATGCGATGGCCAAGCCCGTGGGGAGAAGGCTTTCCCGGTTGGCATATTGAGTGCAGTGCCATGAGTTCAAAATATCTGGGAGAGCAGTTTGATATTCACGGTGGCGGAATGGATTTAATTCCAACGCACCACACGAATGAAATTGCGCAGAATCTTGCGTGCTGCAAAAAATCTCCTGCAAATATCTGGATGCACACCAACATGTTAAACATGAACGGGCAGAAAATGAGCAAGAGTCTTGGCAATTCTGTTTTGCCAAATGAGCTTTTCAGTGGTGAGCATCCTCTGTTAGAGAAAGGATATTCGCCAATGACTGTTCGCTTCTTTATGTTACAAGCGCATTACACCAGCACACTCGATTTATCGAATGGTGCATTACAGGCAGCAGAAAAAGGATATCAGCGATTGATGAATGTATTGAAGTTGATTCCGAATTTAAAGACCGGAGAAAAATCTTCTTTCAATTTGGAAAACATCAAGACGGCCATTTACGATGCAATGAATGACGACTTTAATACCTCTATTGCTATTGCAAATTTATTTGAAGCAGTGAGAGTGATTAATTCTATCAACGATGGAAACGACTCTATAACAGTATCTGATAAAGAACTGTTGCACAAGCTTTTTAAAGAAATTGTCTTGGATGTTTTAGGCTTGAAGGAAGAAAATGAAAGCGATTCTGATAAAGTGGAAGGGCTGATGAATTTGATTCTTGAACTGCGAAAAGATGTTCGCGCTAAAAAAGATTTTGCCGCCAGCGATAAAATACGTGATGAGTTATTGAAAGTTGGAATACAAGTGAAGGACGGAAAGGAGGGTGTAACCTGGACAACGAATTAATCGCTATGAAAAAAATATTTTCTGTTTTTGTTGTCCTAGGCTTTCTTTCATCATGCGACAAATGCAATAAGGGAAACGATAACAATGTTGTTGAACCGGTAAAACAAATTGTTGTAAACGCTCCGGCATTTAATAGCGACTCTGCTTACAACTATACGCAAGCGCAAATTAATTTCGGTACACGCGAAATGAATTCGAAAGGACATGAAGCCTGCGCAAAATATTTGATTGATGAAATCAAGAAATTTACTGACACCGTTTACGTGCAGAAATTTGATGTGCTCGGATTTGACGGAGTGAATTTGAAATGCACGAACATCATTGCTGCAATCAATCCCAAAGCGACTAATAGAATTTTGCTCACTTCGCATTGGGACAGCCGTCCTTGGGCAGATCAGGACACAAAAGACAAAGACAAACCAATTCTCTCTGCCTGTGATGGTGCGAGTGGTGTAGCAACCTTGATTGAAATTGCAAGAGCCATTAAATCTTCTCCGCTTAAAAACATTGGCGTTGATTTATTTTTTAATGATGCGGAAGACCGCGGATATTCTTCTTCGCTTGATGAAATTGTAAAACCCGGTGATTATGACAGCGAAGGTTCGTGGTGTTTAGGTGCGCAACACTGGAGTGCCAATCCGCATGTGCCCGGTTACAGAGCCGACTTTGGAATTTTGTTAGACATGGCTGCTGCAAAAGGTGCAGTGTTTTCGCGCGAAGGAATTTCTTCTTTCAATGCCGGCTGGGTGCAGGATAAAGTTTGGGCGAATGCAAGCGCGCTTGGCTTCGGAAGTTTTTTCAGCAATCAGGCTGTTGGCTCTATTACCGATGACCATGTCTACATCAATCAGATTGCAAAAGTTCCAACCGTAGATATTATTCACATTGACCTCGCTTCTCCTTCAGGAACATTTGGAAGTTACTGGCACACACATGCCGATGATATGAACGTGATTGATAAAAGCACGTTGAATGCTGTAGGCAAAACTTTGCTCTATACGATTTATCAGTATGATGCGGAGAGAGGCGCTCAGTAATTTTTCTACTCCACCTTCGTCACCTTCACCATGTTTGCGCGACCTTTATTTGACAGCGGCATGCTGCCGATGTTCACCGCAAGGTCACCCGCTTTAAGCAAATTGTTTTCTTTGAGAATGCGAATTACATCGCGAATGGAAGTATCGGTGCCAACAAATTTATTGTAATGAAAAGCGCGCACGCCCCAGCAAATACTGAGCGCATTTAAAAGCGAATGATTCTCAGTGAAAATGTAAATGTCTGCCTTGGGTCGATAACTCGAAAGCACAAAACCCGTGTAGCCACTAAACGTCATTCCGATAATGGCACGCGCACCAAGTTCGCTGCTGATGCGCGCAGCGTTATAGCAAATAGCATCGCTGATGTAAGTGGACGAATCAATATCTGCCTTCTGTTCTCTGTTATAAATCGTGCTTACGTTTTCTGTAGTCGTCAAAATCTTTTCCATTATCTCAATCACCTTCATAGGATGTTTGCCTGTGGATGTTTCTCCGCTCAACATCACTGCATCGGCACCGTCAATTACCGCATTCGCCACATCGGTAATTTCTGCTCGCGTAGGATTCGGATTTTCAATCATGCTCTCCATCATTTGCGTAGCTACCACAACAGGTTTCGCAAAACGAATGCACTTCGCAATAATTCCTTTTTGAATAATCGGCATGCGTTCCTGCGGAACTTCTACAGCTAAATCGCCACGGGCAATCATAATACCATCACTCACTTTTATGATTTCGTCAAGGCAAAGAAGCGCTTCGGGCTTTTCAATTTTCGCCATCACTTTCATGTACGAATTTTTTTTGCCAATGATTTCTTTCAGCTCAAGCACATCCTGCGGTGAGCGCACAAACGAAAGCGCAATCCAGTTAGCACCATTGGCAATCGCAAACTTCAAATCCTTCTTATCTTTTTCGGTAAGCGCGGGAACAGTAGTTTTTGTATCGGGCAGATTCACGCCTTTGTTGCTGCTGATTTTTCCTCCGTTAATCACCTTTGCAATAATTTTATTTCTACGATTAGTCGAGAGCACCCTTAATTCAATTTTTCCATCGTCAATTAAAATTGCATCTCCTATCTGAACTTCCTTGGGCAAAGATTTATAACTGACATAAAGTTTTTTGAAAGTGCTCACACATTCTTTGTTTGTGATTTCAACTTCCTGACCCGTCTCGAGAACTTCCATATTGTCGCGCACTTCACCCAAACGAATTTTAGGTCCTTGTAAATCGGCAAGGATAGCGATGTTGAGATTGTGCTCTTTATTTATCTGCCGAACTTTTTGATAGCCGTCAATATGTTGCTTGTGGTCGCCATGGCTCATATTGAAACGAAAAACATCCACGCCACTTTGCACCATGCCTTCCATCACCTTAATGTCGCTACAAGCAGGGCCGTAAGTGGCAATTATTTTTGTTTTGTTTATTCTGACTTTCATTTGAATTTTTTGACGGGCTTGGTCGAAGCTTTTTCTTCGAAGTAAATCAGCCGTTCTTTGTTTTTAATTTTTCTCAGCGAAATTTCGGTGCACGCAATTACATCGGGAAACATTTTTATTCCGCTCACTATTCCTGTCATCTCTTCATCACCGCACTCTCCTTTTATCTGCATCAGGTAATCGAAATTTCCTGCTTCGAATAAAAGTGCTTCACCTAAATTTTTATTCACGAAAACAAAAAACTGATTGCGGTCTTCTTCATCGCCCGATTTAAAAACAGCAAACTGAATTGTGCGCGTGCGGTCGGAAGATGGAAAAGTGAGGTCGTTGAGTTTTTTGAAATCGGCATTTAAAAATTGATTGAGATGATAGCAGAGCTTATATTCTTTAAGCGAAGCGGCAATACCGATGAGCCGGTAATTGACATCTAAATCGTTGGTTATTTTTTTCTCTGCCATGAGTAAACGCTGAACGAATTTACAATTAGTTTGATAAGCAGAATAAAAGAAATGGCGTTGCGTTTTGCGCAAATGCAAACTCTCTTTTTAGTGGATAGCAATATCTTAATTTAGCCACCCATTATGAGTTTACAACTGAAAAATAAAGTCCGCATCGTTACAGCGGCCTCGTTGTTCGATGGGCACGATGCTGCCATCAACATTATGCGCAGAATTATGCAGGCGAAAGGCGCAGAGGTGATACACCTCGGGCACAACCGCAGCGCACAGGAAATAGTAGAGTGCGCCATTCAGGAAGATGCACAGGGAATTGCGATTACAAGTTATCAAGGAGGGCACGTGGAGTTTTTCAAATACATGTATGATTTATTGAAAGAGCGCGGCTGCAGTCACATCAAAATATTTGGCGGAGGCGGAGGAACCATTCACCCACAGGAGATTGAAGAGCTGCACAAATACGGTATCGTAAAAATTTATTCTCCGGATGATGGCAGAACAATGGG
>CANJRM010000051.1 GCA_947476645.1 Bacteroidota bacterium | reverse complement strand
CTTTGCAATATTCATTTTCGCCATCACTTGCGGCAGAAGAAAAGAATTGAGAAACAAATAGGCTTGAAGTAAAATTTCTGTTTCATCAAATCGTTTACTTTAGCGCACTCAAATTTTTTGCCAAGTGAATATTTTGCGCTTACCGGTTTTATCTGCCCTGCTTTTTTTCTCTTCTATTTTATTTTCTCAAACCGCTGAAAAATGGACTTTGGAAAAGTGCATTGACTACGCCATGCAGAATAATATTCAGGTGAAGCAAACTGCAGTTACTTCTCAAATTTATTCTAACGATAATCTGCAAAGCAAACTCAATTTCCTTCCTTCTCTTGAAGGCAATTTGAATTTTAATAGCAATTACGGAAACAGTATCAATCCGCAGACTTACACTTTTACTTCAGGAAATTCGCAATCGGCTTCTACATCGTTGCAGGGTTCATTGCCGGTGTTTACCGGATTGCAGCAGATTTTTAATGTAGAGCGAACCAAGTATGAATTGCTGGCTTCAAAGTTTGATTATGAAAATGCAAAGCGCAACATTGCTTTGTCTGTGGCTTCTGCTTATTTACAACTGTTGCTGAACAAAGAAATTTTGAAAGTTGCTGAAAAGCAAAAACAGTTAACCGCAACGCAACGCAGCACCATTCAATCAAAAATAAATTCAGGTTTACTTCCCGAAACTTCTGCGTTTGAAGTAGATGCACAGTTAGCGCGCGATGAAGTAAATGTGGTGAATGCGAAAAGCTCGATTGACCTTGGCTTGTTGCAACTTCGTCAGTTACTGCAAATTGCCGATGAAAAATTTGATGTAGAAACTCCCGAAGTAAAATTTGAAAGTGTGGAAGATGTGGCGGCTCTTTCTTCCCTTTCTATTTATGAATATGCATTGAGCAATCAACCGAGTATTATGAGTGCAGATGCCAGAGTGAAGAGTGCAAATGCTTCGCGCAAAATTTCGATTGGTGCGTTGAGCCCTACCATTGCTGTGTTCGGAAATATCAGTTCAGGTTATTCGAGTCAGGACAGGAAAATCATTGGCACCGAAACAAAAATTGATAGCTCGCTTGGCGTTCCTATTCCTTATCAGTCTCCTATCTATGGCAACAAACCTTTCAACGAACAGTTGAAAGATAATTTCAGAAAAGTAATTGGTGTGAGCATGAACGTTCCGCTTTTCAGCAAGTGGCAGCGCGTTACTAATATTCAAAATGCAAAATTGCAAATGCAGATTCGCGAATTGCAATTAGAAGGAACCAAGAATCAATTGCGCAGCGATATTGAGCAAGCATATACTAATGCAAAGGCTGCTGTGCAAAGTTATCTCGCAAATAAAAAAAGTGTAGAGTCAGCCGACAAATCTTTTGGCGCTATGGAGAAAAGATTCAATGCGGGTATGTTGGGTTCTTATGAATTTCAGCAGGCAAAAAACAGTATGGCAGTAGCAGAATCAGAAATGATAAAATCGAAATACACTTATGTTTTCCGCCAGAAGGTGCTTGATTTTTATCAAGGGAAACCTTTGAAGTTGGAGTAAACTAAAGGGGGCTTTAATACAAATACAAAATGCATTTATGAAGAACAATAGACTTTTAGTTGGGCTTGGAATAACCTTAGTGTTGCTAATCATTATTGCAGTTGCCGGGAAAAAATTCGGATGGTTTGGACAAGGCGATGTGCTTGAAGTAGCAACTGACAAGGCAGCGAAGCGCTCGTTAGTTGAAACGGTAACTGCCAGCGGGAAAATAAATCCGCAGACGGAAGTAAAACTTAGTTCAGAAGTTTCGGGTGAAGTAATTGAGTTGAATGTTCACGAAGGAGATTCTGTAAAAAAAGGAAAACTGATGGCTATTGTAAACCCAGCCATTTACGAAGCTATTGTTACGCAAGCGAGTGCGGGACTAAATCAGTTCAAGGCGAATCTAGCTAGTTCAAAGGCAACATCTATTCAGGCAAAAGCAGCGTTTGACCAGGCAAAAAGAAGTTTTGACAGAAACGATAAACTGCACAATGACAAAGTTATTTCCGATGCAGAATTCGAAGCATCGCAACTTCAATACGACCAGGCAAACTCAAATTACGAAACCGCAAAAGAGCAGGTAAATGCCGCAACGTTCAGCGTAAGCAGTGCAGAAGCACAGCTGAAACAAGCGAACGATAATTTAAAGAAGACAAACATTGTAGCACCTATGAGTGGCATTGTTTCATTGGTAAATGTGAAGCTAGGCGAGCGCGTAGTAGGCACTGCACAAATGGCTGGGACAGAAATTTTTCGCATTGCGGACCTCAACAACATGCAGGCAGAAGTTGACGTAAATGAAAATGATGTATTGCGCATTTCAGTTGGCGACACTGCCGATATAGAAGTAGATGCCTACATCAAGAAAAAATTTAAGGGAGTGGTTACACAGGTTTCTTATTCGGCCACCAATAGCATCAATCAGGTTATCAGCACTTCACAGGCAACAAACTTTACGGTGAAAATGAAACTGCTTAAAGAATCTTATGCTGATTTGATTAAGCCCGAGTTGGGGAAAAATTTTCCATTTCGCCCGGGCATGAGTGCCACGGTAGATATTAAAACTGAAGGGCGCGATAATGTTCTTACTGTCCCAATTCAGTCGGTAACTACGCGAGATGAAAAAGATATAAAAGAGAAGGATGAAGATTTTGCAAAAACAAAAAGAGCAGAGAAAGCCGCAGCCAGCGACAAAAAGGAATTAGCAGAGATTGTTTTTGTAGTGGAGAAAGGAAAAGTGAAAGCTAAACAAGTGAAGACCGGGATTCAGGATGCTAACTACATGGAAATTATTTCCGGCATCAGTGAAGGCGAAGCGATTGTAAAAGCACCATTCAAATTAATCTCAAAAACTTTGAAAGACGGCAACGCTGTAAAAGTTGTCGCTGAAAAAGATTTATTTAAAGAGGAGAAAGCAGGAGCTGCTGAATAAAAATCACTTTCTCAAATGCAGCCCCTTTGGATGTGTAAACGCGCGCAACCCGACATGCGATAACGTTGCCCCAAAACCGGAATGTTTTCTTCCGCTCCAAGGCAGTGCTGCACTCACACGGTCGCAACAATTCCAATAGCCTGTTCCGCTGTTCATAGCAGAAAGAATTTTTTCGGCACGAACTTGGTTTGAAGAATATACAGAAGAAGTCAATCCATACTCGGTATCATTCATCAGTTGAATAGCCTCTTCATCGTTTTTTACTTTTTGAATTCCAATGATGGGTCCGAAACTTTCATCGCGCATTACGCTCATGTTGTGATTTACATCAACCAAAACTGTTGGTTCGAAGAAATAGCCTTTGCCTTCTACTCTTTTTCCCCCACTTAAAATTTTCGCGCCTTTCGAAATAGCATCCTTTACTTGTCCTTCTACAAATTCCAATTGCGGTTTGCGGGTAATTGCGCCTAAATAAACCTCATCGTTCGGATTACCGAGTTTCCAGCTCTTCACTTCTTTCACAAACTCATCTACATAAGCATCGTAAACTTTTTCGTGTACGTAAATGCGCTCAACGCTGCAACAACTTTGTCCGTTGTTGTAAAATGCACCGTCAGCAGTTCCAGCTGCAATTGATTTTATGTCGGCAACATCATCGGCTACATACAACGGGTCTTTGCCGCCAAGTTCCAACTGACACGGAACCATTTTGTGCGCCACCTTTTCATAAATGTATTGACCGGTTTTATAAGAGCCCGTAAAATAATATCCATCAAAATTCATTTCGAGCAAGGTCTTTCCAACTTCACCTGCACCGATTGCAATTTGAAAAACATCGTCAGGCACACCCGCTTGTTTCAAAAACTTTCCAATCTCCAAACCTGTAAGCGAGGAAAATTCGGAAGGCTTATACATCACAGCATTGCCCGCCAACAAAGCCGGAACAAAAACATTTGTCCCAACCAGGTAAGGATAATTCCATGCGCTGATATTGCAGATAACGCCCAGTGCTTCGTAGCGAATTACCTCTTTCATATTGGCATCTTCGTTCATCACTTCATCGCTCAAAAATTTTTCTGCGTTATCGGTCAGCCATTTTATTCTGGCGCAGGCACCGTTTACTTCGTTGCGACTTTGTTGTAATGGTTTACCAACTTCGCAGGTAAGCACGCGAGCTAATTCTTCAATATTTTCTTTCAACAACACTGAAAATTTTTGAAGCACAGCAACTCTTTCCTTTAAAGAAACGGTGTTCCATTTTTTCTGACCTTGTATAAGTTGAATCAATTTCCCATTTAGCGATGCAGAACTATCTTCTTTCAAATCTGCAATTACTTGCTCTGTAGCAGGATTTATAATTTTCATTTCATGTTTCGTTTTACTTCTTCTAAAAATTTATCTCTAATGTTCTTCGAACAAACTGCATCTGCTTTCATTCTCTCAGGATGCCATTGAACTGCCAACATCCACGATTCACCTTCTTTGTCTTTCCATTCTACTGCTTCAATTACTCCATCGGATGAAGTTGCTGTAGCCACTAATTCATCGCTCAACTTTCCAATTGCTTGGTGATGCGCTCCGTTTATATCTCCGGAATTGGTTCCGACAATTTCTTTCATCAAAGAATTATCAGAAATCGAAATTGCATGTTCATCATCCACATCATTTATTCTGCGGTGATTTTTCTTTCCTGCCTCTTCCAAATCCTGAATTAAATCTCCACCCAGTGCCACATTTACTAATTGCAATCCGCGACAAATAGCGAGAATCGGCAGATTGAAATTTAAGGCAGTTTCAAAAACGTGCATTTCAAATTCATCGCGTTCTTCGTTGAACTTACCATCGCCATTCGGAATTTCTGTTCTTTCATTTTCATAAAAGCGCGGATGAATATCCACGCCACCACTCAAGACAATTCCATCACAATCCTCTACCAAATCCCAAACCTCTTCAAGGTCGTGCTTTTCCCAATGCAACTCAATCAGTTCAATGTTTTCATCATTACCCTTTACCCATCTTGGATAATTTTCCCAACGGGTTTCGGTAAAGGTTAGTCCTATTTTAATCTTGTTGCTCATAGTTTAAAGTGCTTCTCCATAGAGTTGTCTGAAATCTGCTCTACTCACCGGCTTCGGATTATTGGGATGCGCAAAATCTGCAAAAGCTAAATCTGCCAGTGTTTCCAAATGTTCTTCTTTAACACCAATGTCGCGCAGTTTATGCGGAATATTTATTCGCGTATTCAAATCGAAAAGATAATTCACAACTCCGTTTCCGCTTTCATCTTTCAAATCTAAAGTGCGCGCAATGCGTTTGAATTTATCTTCAAAACCTGCAATGTTGAATTTCATTCCGTAAGGAATATTTACTGCGTTTGCCAAGCCGTGATGTGTATCTAACAAACTCGAAAGCGGATGCGCGAGCGAATGAACAACTCCCAATCCTTTTTGAAAAGCAATTGCTCCCATCATAGAAGCGAGCAGCATATTTGAGCGTGATCCCACATCAGGATTCTTCACTGCTTTTTCAAGCGATAGCGAAATCAAACGCATTCCTTCGAGTGCAATTCCATCGCAAATAGGGTGATAATTTTTTGCGAGGAAAGCTTCCATGTTATGTGTAAGCGCATCCATACCGGTAGCTGCCGTAATAAAACCCGGAAGTTCCATCGTCAGCATAGGGTCAGCAAAAACAATTTTTGCAAGCAACTTTGGAGAGAAAAGAATTTTCTTTTGGTGCGTTTCATCATCGGCAATAATCGCGCTTCTCCCAACTTCGCTTCCTGTTCCCGCTGTAGTAGGAATGGTTACAAAATGCGGAACATCATTCGTTACATAAATATCGCCACCAATCAAATCATCATACTTAAACAAATCTTCTCGGTGATTGATGCGAAGTAAAATTGCGCGCGCTACATCTAATCCTGCACCTCCGCCAATTCCAACAATGCAATCAGCTTTATGATTATCGTAAGCATCGCTACCCGCATACACATCGCTCTTCACGGGGTTCTTGTGAATATTGCTGAACGTTTCAACCGCAAATCCTTTTGCTTTTAAATCATCAACTATGGCTTTGAAAAAACCAAGTTGCGCCACATTCGGGTCGGTAACCAATAGCGGACGACTGATATTATTCTTCTTTAAATAATCGGGAAGTTCTTTTACTACACCGGCACCGAAACGAATAGTGGTTGGAAAGTTGAATTGAGAAACAGACATGAGACGTTAGATTTAAGACGTTAGATAAATACAAAAAAGGCGAAGCGCGAACTTAGCAGAGTGAAAGAGAAAAATAAAACTTTGGAGAAAAACTTTCGTCAGTTCTGGCGAACGAAAATAGTCTTAGGACCATCCACCGGTGAATTGTCAATGATGAGGTAGGGTCCACACATTCTTATTCCTCCTATAGCCCCATGTGCTTCAGGATGAGAAGAAGTAAAAGTATCAGTAATCGAAATTCCCGATTCGTAGCTTTGGTAGAAAGTATAATGAGCATTGGAAGTAAAGATGCCGTTCTCATAAACTTTCAAATTCCCGTTAACAAAAAACTCGTAAGCATAGTTGAAAGTATCGGTGCAGGGATTTGTTTTTGCTTGTGTCCAACTGCTAATGGTTTGTGTCCAGTTCCACTTGCCAAGCAATAGTGGCTTTACGTAATTTGAATCGGTAATGCAATCGCCCATTCCTAGTTCGGGTTCGGCACAAAGGCTTTGAATGGTCTTGGTTTCTTTTTTACAACAAGAAGAAATGAAGAGAATCGCGATAAGAAGAGCAACAATGTTTTTCATATTTCAATAACGCATGAAAATACATAATGGTTGCTTTGTAGCAGTAATGAAAATATTTTCAGGAAACATATCTTAGCGCAAAAAAATAAGAGATGTGGAACGCAGATTTTTTTTCCCGTAAGGTTATTGGCAATTATCGCCTTTCGGTTTTTGTTGATTGGGCAATTGTGGCTTTGGCTTTTCTATCAGGACTACTTCATCCGTCTCCACAAATTTTTTACGACAGCATGTTGCGCATTTTTGTGGTGCTGGTGGTGCCTTTGTTCTCGTTCAGCTTTTTGATTTATCGCTTTTCAGAGAAATACGGATCGCGCATACAAGGAGAACGCGACAAATTTCCCCCAATAGGGCGCGAAGCATTTGGCAGCGCGCGTGCCATGTTTATTGTTGCCTGCATGGCAGCGTGGCCTACAGGAATGTATCGTATTGGACTGCCAACAGGCTTAGCGTGGTCGCTCAGCGAAATGGGTTTGAGCGCATGGATGGTAGTTCTGGAAATGTATTTGGGAATTGTGGCGGTTGATGCCATGACTTACTGGAAACACCGCTTGCTGCACACGCGTTTATTTTTTCCGTTTCACAAACATCATCATTCGTTTCGCGACCCGACTCCGTTTGCGGGTTTTGCGGTTGGTCCTCTGGAAACTTTGTTGACGTTCTGGCCTCTGTTACTTATTTGTTTTCCGCCTGCAAAGCATTTTGCTCCTCTTTATTTTTCGGCCATTATCGGTTTCGTGTTTCTGAATTTGTATCTGCATTGCGGTGTTACTTTTTCGTGGCTCGAAAAAATTCTTCCGCGCGTTGGTCTAAACAGTTCTGCCTGGCACAACGTTCATCACAGCGATGTGAACGCGAATTTTGGAGAGGTTTCTTCTATATGGGATAAGGTTTGCAAAACTTCGCGAGCAGATATGAATAGCAAAAAACAGGTTGCTAGCGCGTAGATGATTTCGAAAAGCTGTAACGGTTTTACAATTCGCATATTCATTTAGCTTCACAAAAAATAAAAATTCATGGCGGGTATCTTTGAGCGATTCAAGAATTTTCCGAAGGCAGCACCTTACATTGTGGTAACTGAAACTGCCGAGCGTTTCAGTTTTTATGGTATGAAAGCCATTCTCTCCACGTTTTTGATTGCGCAGTTTTTTAACCCCACCAACAATCCTGCGTTGCAGGAAACTGCCGAAGCGCACAGTAACGAAGTAACGCACTTGTTTGTGGCGTTGGTTTATCTGCTTTCGATTGCCGGTGGAATTCTGGCAGATTATTTTTTGGGTCGTTACCGCACTATTTTATTTCTCTCTATTGTTTATTGCATCGGTCACGCGTTTCTTGCCATGTTCGACACTAACTATCAGTTGTTCTATGCGGGTTTGCTTTTGATTGCTATTGGTGCCGGTGGAGTGAAGCCCAATGTTTCAGTAATGGTGGGCGACCAGTTTGAAAATGAAAGCGATGCCAACATTGCCAAACTCTACGACATTTTTTATTTCGGAATTAATGTGGGCGCGTTCTTTTCTATGCTCATTACTCCTGTTTTGAAAAACAGCCGATACGGAGCACCACTCGCTTTTGGTGTGCCGGGTATTTTAATGTTTCTGGCACTTGTTACTTTTTACTTTGGCAAAAGCAAATACAAAATCAAATTGCCGAAGCACACGCGCAAAACCGAAAAAATTTCTTTCAAAGAACAATTTATGTCGGTTTGGAAAGTGCTCGTGGTGTTTTCGTTCATTCCAATCTTTTGGGCTTTGTATGACCAAAACGGAAGTGAGTTTGTGTTGCAGGCAGGAAAAATGGATTTGCATTTTATGGGAGTTGATTGGTTGCAGGAACAAATTCAGGTGGTGAATGCGCTGCTCATTTTAATTCTGATTCCTGTTTTCAGTTTCGGTATTTATCCTTTGCTCGAAAAAATTGGTATTCGTGTTACTGCGCTTCGAAAAATTGGTTGGGGCTTAATTGTGCTCACGCTCACATTTGTTTTGGTGGCGTGGATTCAAACGCAAATTGACCATGGCGTAACACTGAATATTGGCTGGCAGTTGCTGGCTTATGTGCTATTGACGGTAGCTGAAATTTTTGTTTCCATTACGGGTTTGGAATATGCTTTTTCGCAAGCACCGAAGAGTATGAAGAGCACCATCATGGCACTTTTCTTTTTCACGGTTTTCCTTGGAAATATTTTGGTGAGTTACATCAATAACAACACACAGGCAGGCGGATTTTTCAGCCACTACAAGGGAGCAGATTACTTCTGGCTATTCACCGGAATTATGGCAGTGAACGCTTTGCTTTACTATGTGGCTATCTGGGCATTCAATATTCGCGATACAGTTACTGTAGATAGTGTACGCGATGAATTGCATCAGTAAAGTCGAGAAGCTTTAGTTCGTCAACGACTTTACGCGCTTATCAATTACGTTTAGCATTTCGTTTACGGCATCGCGTGCTTCAGTTTCGGTAAGCGAGTAGTTTTTTGCGAGCCAGGCATAATCAAACTCCGAAAATTTTATTTGCATTTTCTCGCGCCATGCGTTCATGCCCCAGGCAAATACCTGCACGCCATTGCCTTCAGCACTTGCTTCACCACTTAAATACGGTAGTGAAAGCAAAACGAGAATGCATAGACATGCATGCCGATAGTCGTTCATCATTTCCTCTTTTGTGTAATCGCTCACTCCGTTTGCCACTAAATAGTCGTAGTAAACTACTATAGCTGACTCTTCGACATGCTTCCGGTTTTCCATTGTCAAACTCAGTATTAGAAAGTATGCCAAATCATAAACTGCTTTGCCCTTTCTCACCGCCTGCCAATCGAGCAAAACAAAACGTCCGTGGTTTTCATCTTTAGGAAACATCATGTTGCCGATTCGTGAATCTCCATGTACCACGGTTTGAAACTCATTCATCGTGTGCCAGCTTTCAAATAAGATTTTACGTGCTGACTTGCTCCACGAAGATGATACTATCGAATCGAAAAGCAGGAGTGTATCATCTTTGATGGCAAGAATTTTCTGCACGCGTTCAGACTTGTTTCTCCAATAGCGTGCATGAAGTGTAGCCATTCCTTTTAAAGCCATGTCGAGATGGACGGTAGTCAAATTTTCGTAAATCGAATCTTTATACTCGATGCAATCATCCATACACTCTGTGATGAGACAAAGATTGCCGGTAATGAATCCAAGTTTGGCTACAAAGACCTTCGGAATGAAATCACATGCATCATCAGCAAAGTATTGATTGAACGCAATTTCCTTAATGTGGTTGAGTTGTAAATTGAAAATGGTTTTGTTCCAAACGCTTCCTGAGGTGGGAGCAAACTTGGCAAAACAACGAAGTGTTTTTTGTTCTCCTTTAGCAGTATAATTTATTTCAAGCACTCCTGCATTGGAGCGAAATATCATATCCTGATTGAGTGATGTGACTTTGTAAGAAATTACAAAAGCATCAGTCGGCAACACTCCATTTGCTTTCAATTCAGCAATACACCAACTGTCTTTTTTAGCCAGTTCGACTAAATCGCGGGGAAAGGATAAGCGGAATTTTATTTTCCTGTCCAGCCAAACGATGCAGTAGGTAAAAAACACTACAGGCATGTAGACAGTCCAGATAAAAGCAATCTTAAGTTTCTTCAACATGGGCTGTGCTTATTTGCCGCTGGCAACAAATTGCTGTGCCAAAGGTATAGCATGTTCCAAATCTGTTTTTATTTCGTCTTTCAACGGATGCTCATCTAAAGCATCGTAATTGTTCCAGAATTTATCATCGTATTTGTAGGTGTCTGAATAAAGATTTGTAAACGCACCGAATCTTCCTTTGCGCAAAACATCACACGCGCTTTCAGCATTGAAATCATCAAAATACAATTCAAAACTTTCTTCTACAATAAAGTCAACGTTGCCGGTGTGCAGGTTGAGCACGTGGTGATTGTAACTGCGGGTAATAGATTTTACCACATACTTGTCGTTCACCTTCTCCGTTTCAATCACATCTTTTTCATTGACTAGTTTCCAACGGCTGTCGTTAGCATAGCGGGTTTTTACATAGTAAGGATTCGGGAATTTTTCAATTTCCATACGAGTCATAGCGAAGGTTTCTTTATGCACCCAAACTTTTGCGCGCTCCAGTTTCATGCTGCTGCTTTCTTTGTATTGCAGGCTGATAACGTATTCAACACTATCTTCTCCGGTAATTTTAGGTGAATAAAAATCTAACTTCTTCGGGTCCAGAAAATTATTCTTGTTGTAGCTGTAAGGATTTTCTTTGAGCAAATCAACAATGTGGTCGCCATGAATATCGCCATTGGTTTCGTAGTTCTCGGCTCTGCGTTGTTTGTTTATCTGCACCAGTTCATGAAACGAATACTGATAAGGACTCTTGCAGTTGAACGCCACACTTGCATCGGCTTCAATCAGGCGCACATACTTTCCGTTTTCTTTATGGCTTTGACGATAGAAGCCCGTTGCAATCAACGAATCGTAGAGTAAATTCTGTTTCATGTTCGCAATTGCCTTCAGCAAAATTCCTTTGGCGTTCATGGCTACAATCACTACTTCCTGTTTTGTTTCGGCACTTGAAGACAGGTAAACTCTTAGCGTGTCGCCTTCTTTGTAAGCAGTAATAGACATAGCCTGCGGCACATAACCCACATACGAAATCTTTAGCGAGTCCTTTAAATTCATCTTTGGTATCGGCACCTCGAAGTAGCCGTTGTCATCTGTCAAACCTCCTAGTTGTGAGTTTTTAATTTGCACAGCAGCGGTACCAAGCGGAGCATTGTTGGCGTCTTTGTCGTAAACAAATCCGCGCAAATAAATATTGTCCTGAGCAAATGATGCGAGTGTTGCGAATACGCAAGCGATGATGATTCCCTTTTTCATACGAACGAATTTATAAACTTAACGGAGGTACGGTAAAAACTGATGTACATCAATGCAATAGTTCTGTTGTTGAAAAAATCATCGGCCTGAAAAAATTCTTAGGTGCATACTTGCGCTTAAATGTTGCTCTCGCTTTTTGAATCGCTTACCGGTACCAAACCCGCTCCTTCTAAACTGGAGGAAGAAGTTTCTTTACAACGCGAGTTTGAAATTGAGGTGAACGGAGGAAATGTTCCCGTGCGTTTGCTTTTTGAATCGCGGTTTAATAACCGTGTTACGGTGAATAAGAATGGAATTCTTATTCGCATTGCCGACCGTCAGTCGAAGGAAGAACAACGCAAGAGTGTGGACACGCTTTTGAAATGGGCAAAGGAAAAACTGGGCGATAAACCACAGTTGCTCGAATCGCTTCCGCAGCGGCAGTACAGGAACGGGGAGATTTTGAAAGTAGGTGATTACGAGTTTGTAATTTCAATTTTCTACCACGACCTGGCTAAATCGACCGCAAAGATTTTCAAAAACAATATTGTGCTTTCGGTTTCGAAGGGATTGAATAAAGAAGTAGAGGCGAATGCTGCTTCGTATCTGGTAGCGAAATGTCTTTGCAAATTCTTTCTACCAATAATTACAGAGCGCATTCATGAATTAAACACCCGCTACTTTAGAAAAGAAATTAAGAGTGTGAAAATGAAACACGCCACCAGTTTTTGGGGGCATTGCTCGCGCAATGGCAATTTGGTTATTTCGGTTCGCTTGCTTTTTGCACCTGCCAAAGTAGTGGACTATGTGCTCATTCACGAACTAGCTCATTTAATTCATCACGACCATTCGCCACGGTTTTGGAAAGTGGTAGAGCAGGTAATGCCCGATTACCAAAATGCCGAAAAGCATTTGAAGGAGCACAGCAGCAAGTATTATTTATAGAGTTGCCGCACCGTTTTATTTCTGTATCATGAGTTTCTTCGTCACTCTTCCTCTCTCGTTTTCTATACTGATAAAGTAAACTCCGTTGGCGAAGTTTGCAGTTTCGAGTTTGTAGTTTAAAGTTTGAAGTTGAGCAGCCGCCACTTTTCTTCCTGTAATATCGGTAATGGTAGCGGTGCTGCTGAGCATGGTTTCTTCTATAGTAATAGTAACAGAGTTGCTCGCGGGGTTGGGGAAGATGGAGAATTGAGTAGTGGAGATGCCGGAGATATATGTAGGATGTTGCAGAGGTGTTCCCCAACTACCCAAATATTGAACTGCACAACCGGGATAAACCCGAAACTTCCAATAGTGATTGATGATGCAACCTGATTGACAATCTCCGGCAGCGTAATGAAAGATATAATCTCTAAAAGAAACCGAATCATTCATGGCAATATCGCTGGCTCCTCCAATAAAGTATGAACCACCTCCCCCATTTACCTGATAAATTCCATTTACCGTTCCAAAGTAGTTTGCAATAGGATATGTGTTCAATGCATAAGTAGTTACTATGCTTGTTTCATAGAACCCCAGATAGTTATACATATAACCCAAAAGCAAACCGTAGTTATTCATGAGCGCATCCACCGTATCATTTCCAGACAAGGCATTACCTGCCTTCCACTGTTTTGCCCATATTTTGTTGGTGTCTATCAAACACATAATAACTTCCATATCAGGAGCGGCATATTGGGTGTGGATTGCGTATCGAAAAAAAATGGAATCGGTTATGTTAGGTACACCAGCCCGAAAAATCCCTTGCAAATCTTCCAATATGGGAAGATATTTATCGTAAGGAATTTGAATTGAATCAAGATAGGTGCTTTGGGTTCTGTATATTTCTCTGAGAGCAATACGCTTTGCATCATCAATCCAACCACTTAACGGATTGCCAGGAGGAAAATACGAACAATCTACTGTATCAATTGGATAGACTTGAGCTTTGGAATAAACACCAAACCACATACTAAACACCACAAAAAGTAAACTCTTCTTCATACCTTATTTATTACTCCCTAAAAATACCCTCTCCATTCCACCCCACCAAATAAATCTGCCATTACCTTGAAAAAATGACAATTCTGTGACAATTGGCATAGTCATCTTATCGGCAATCTTAAAATTCACCGTTTTCCGCTAGTTTTTCATCCGCCCCAATGGTTGAGGCGGGTCACTGAAGGTCTGCGTGGGTTGCCTCAGTCATTGGGGCAGATGACGGATGGTCTGCTCGACCCGCCCCGGTCACTCAGGCGGCTCACGGATGGCTTGCTCGGTCTGCCTCAGTCGCTCAGGCGGGTGGAGCAGGAGCGCATTGAGCCGCCTTAGCCGTTCAGGCGGATGACGGAAAGCCTGGCTGACCGGCCTTGGTTATTGAGGCGGGTGTAGCAAGGCGCAGTCGGGACGCCCCGGTCATTGAGGCGGATGAATTGGCAGGCTGTAAATCTGCTTTTTGTTTTTAAAGAAATCTTTTTCCTTTACAATAAAGAATACGCACTTATGGAACACGGTCGCTACATGCCCAAAGATGACGCGGGCAAAAACCAATGGCTCAAAAATTTCAGCAGCAAACTTGGCGGCTATGCCGCTGACCTGGAACTTGACTCTGCCGAGGTTATCTATATGGAAAAAGCCTCCGCATTTTTTAATTACATATTGCTATACGCTTTGTTTCTCGACAACTACAAATCGGGGGTAACTAAATATAAGAACCTGCTACGCGATGAAAGTCAAAAGCCCATAGGTGATGTGCCGCTGTTTTTGCCACCGACAGCACCCGAAGCTGTAGCACCCGGAATTTTTGAACGCGTAAGCCGGTTAGTAGCTACTATAAAAAGCCGCAGCAAGTATTCTGAAACCATCGGTAAAAACCTGGGTATTATCGGCACCGAAGTAACCGTAGATTTTTCCACCGTAAAACCGCTTCTTCATACAGAATTAAGAAACGGTCATGTTTATTTAAGCTGGCTTAAAGACCATGCGCACGCGGTGGATATTAAAGCTGACTATGGTGACGGCAATGGTTTTATTAACCTCGGTCGCATTACCCGCCATCATTTTACCGACTCGCATTTGCCCGCTTCGGGCACCAGCCAAATTTATAAATACATGATTCGCTATGTTTTTCACGATGAAGAAGTGGGCGAGTGGAGCAACGAAGTTTCCATAACCGTTACCGGAATTTAATACCGCTGTAATCATCCCAAAACAAAAACGCTCCGCTTATTTAATAAGCGGAGCGTTTTTATTGAAGCAAAACTGAATTTAATTAGCCGTAAAAATTACACTTCCGCTAAACCCTATTTCGTCAAGTGCAGGCGGAGTGCCCGCCTGGTTCGAAGTTAAAATAAGCACATAACGGTCGCCCCCGGTAACGGTTATGGAAGTAGAACTTACCCCCGCAGCGGTTACATACTGCCCCGTTGGGTAACTGGTAATAGTAGATGCAGGTATAACAACCGAAGCCACCAAAGTAGTAGCCGTATATGGATTGGTGGGAATATCCAACCCCGAAGTAGCAGATTTATAAAGTTGGAAAGTGTAAGTCCAGCTTGTCTGAGCCGTGTTAGCCACAAAATGAACATCTACACTGCCCAGCAGCGTACTCAGCGTGCCATCTGAAGGCGCAGTAAAAGCATACTGCCCAAACTTAACCTGCGAAGTAGAAGGCAAAATGTTACTTATAGAGCCAAAGCCCATAGCCGTTAACGGAGAACTCTTAACCGTAGAAACACCTACTCCCCCCGATGAAAAAGGAATGATAGTGCCTACCCCAACCCCTGTAGCTCCCGTGGCACCTGTAGCGCCCGCTGTTCCAGCACCTGTAGCACCCGTAGCGCCTGTGGCACCCACTGGTCCGCCCGAAGGTCCCGTAGCCCCTGTAGCCCCCGTAAAGCCGCCATCTACTAATTTAGTAACCACCAAATGTGCCGATGCAGCACCACTGCCGCCTGCGTTTGGAGTAATTGTCAATGCCGTTGAATTTCCACTCGGGTTTCTGACTTCTAAGGTAGAAGAAGGTGAGTTGACGGTAACCAGAAATGTCCCTATTATCTGGCTGGTACCCGTTGCCCGCCCTGCTCTTGTATATTGTAGTTCAGTACCATTAACCGCCAAAATCAGTTGCCCGCCCTCCGTTACGCTTACTTGAAAATGTACCTGGTAAGTTCCCGAAGCTCCAAACGAAAATACAGATGAACTGCTGCGCGTAATACTTCCCGAATTAGGACCGTCCTGCGGAAACTGTACCGCGCTGCCCACCCCCACAGTAGATGAATTATCTGCCGGCATCAGGGCATAAAAATCGGCATATACCGCAGGGCTTCCTGCAGCCCCTGTGGCTCCGGTAGCACCCGTTGAGCCATTGGCACCCGTTACTCCTGCAGTGCCGGTGGAGCCGGTAGCCCCTGTGTTTCCTGCCGCTCCGGTACTTCCCGCACCCGTAGCCCCGGTAACTCCGTTATTGCCGGTGCTGCCCTGCGCTCCTGTAACGCCTGTAGCTCCTGCTCCAGTTACACCGGTGCTTCCTGTAGCCCCTGTAACTCCGTTATTACCCGAAGCACCCTGCGCCCCTGTAACACCTGTGTTTCCTGTAGCTCCGTTATTACCGATAACTCCTTGTGCACCTGTAGCACCCGTTGCTCCGTTATTGCCTGTGACACCCTGCGCCCCTGTAACACCTGTGTTTCCCGTTGCTCCGTTATTACCGGTAACTCCTTGCGCGCCAGTAGCACCTGCACCGCCTGTAGCACCCGTTGCTCCGTTATTGCCTGTTGTTCCCTGTGCGCCTGTCGCCCCAGTTGCTCCGTTATTACCGTTTGCGCCTGTGGCACCGGTATCGCCATTATTTCCGTTGTTACCTGTGGCGCCTTGTGCGCCCGTAGCACCCGTAGCTCCTACATCACCCGTAGCTCCGTTATTACCCGTAGCACCGGTAGCTCCTGTATCTCCGTTATTTCCGTTATTGCCCGTAGCGCCTTGTGCACCCGTGGCACCAGTATCACCATTATTTCCGTTGTTACCGGTAGCACCCTGTGTCCCAGTAGCACCTGCATCGCCTGTAGGCCCTGTAGCTCCGACACTTCCTGTTGCTCCGGCATTGCCTGTAGCACCTGTAGCTCCGGTAACTCCACCGCCCCCCGAAGTAGCCGCATACAAAGCATAAGGCACACTCAATAATTGCGAAGTTCCCATGTTGGTATAAGCGCCTCCGTTAATAGAAACTTCCACCTGTAAATATTTAGCGGCAGTGCTCCAATCTATGTTGCTGAAAATTCCAAGTATTGAATTCCCGTTTCCAATTCGTGCGGCAACTAATCCAAAAGGATTAGAGGTAGTGCTGTGCGTTTCTTTATAAATCATGGAACCCAGCGAATCGTTTTCATGTATAGTAAACCTCAAACTAACAGCGGTATTGGTCACCGGTGTTCCGGCATTATCGCGCACCACCGCCTGATAATTCATAAACTGCGGAACCTGTGCCGAAACAAAAGCATACGCAAGAAACAGGATGCAGGATGATAGAACGATACGGAGAAGAGGCTTATTCATACACAGCTTGTTTAATTAAAGATGAACGAATGTAAAAACTGAAATCGAGAAAGAAATATGACGGGGCAAATATTTGCAGAAGAAGATATGGTTCTCTTTCCGTCTGCGGTGCGTTTCGCCCTGTTCTGATTTGCCGTTTCACAATCGGTTAGAATTATCGTTTTATTGTCCGCAATTTTACCACCGATGAAAAAGCAGTGGCTTCTTATTTTCTTTTGTGGTGTGGCAGGCATAAGCAGTTTGTTTTCGCAGTCCACCGATTACTTTATGAAATCGGGCGATGATGAACTGGCTATAGAAGTTACGCGCGGCAAACAGTGCGTGGATATTGCTTTGTATTTTACCAAAGCTTCGCAATACGAAAGTGTGTTGATTGAGCGCAGCGATAATCAGCAGCTTAATTTCAGCCAGTGCAAATACATTAAGTTCAACGATTCGGCAAGTGATACCGTGGTGCTGTCAAAAAGAGATTCTTACCCCATGCCCTTTGTCAACGATATTTACTACCGCGTAAAAACCATTACCAAAGATGGCGTTACGCGCATTTACCCCAGCGTGCGCCTGCCCGGTGTGCAGAATGTGAAAGTGGAGTGAGGCAGTATGACAATGGTCTTTCGCAGCTATTTAATCTTTCGCCTCAATCTTCTTATTCCCCAATCGCGCCAGTGCATCGGTGGCTTCGCTGATGATGAGGTCGTAGTTGCTTACGTTTTCGAGCAGTTCAGCTTTTACGGTAGTGCTTTGTTCGCTGGCGGCTTCGCTCTGCGCTTTTTTCTTTTTGTCTTCGTATGAATTTACCAATCTCCTGAGGGAACCTTTTGCCGCACCGCCCAAATAATGGCTATCGGTTTTCATGCCCTGCTCTTCAATGGTTTTAATTCCCGTAAGCACGGTGTTCTTTTCCATGCGCATTAAAAAGTTAGCATAGAAATAAAACAACCGATACTTGGTATAGCCCGTGGTGCTGCGCAGTTTGGTTTCAAAAAAAGTATCGTAGCCCACATCGCCACTCTTGGCATATACATCAGCCACGGCATCTAAAATATCGTGGTTCTTTTCACCCTCAAAATCCTTGGCTCTTTCCAACGCCTTTTTTGAGTCTTCATCGTTCAATGCCTTCAAGCCCGCAGCCGCCACCAGATACGAAATATCATTAGTGGCATCGTCAAACAACAATTTATAAGCACTGCTTTTTTCTAAACTCAAACGGTGTATAGCCGCTTTGCGCACCGAAGATTCCTTGTCGTTTTTCGCCATGACCGCAATGGTTTCGAGCACGCTGTCTTTGTCCACTCCGTTAAAACTCAATTCTTTTATAGCCAGTTCGCGAAGCGCAGCCGCATGGTCTTTCAAGGCAGAAACCAAAACTGCATTAGCTGCATTGTTTGTCTTCTTTACTTCCTCTAATTTTTTAGCTGCTTCTAATCGCTGCACAAAAAGCGGAGCGCGCTGATACTGAAAAATATAATTGCCTGCCGTTTTGTTTTCCTTCTTTTCGCAAAGCACCGCACGCTCCGCATCAAAATCAATCAGGTCGGGTTTGCCGTTTGCTTTAAATGCAAACACCTGCGATTTCTTTTTGAGCGTGGCTTCAAAAATATCTTCGGTTTTACCATACCACACATCTACCTTAAACGGCAACTGGTAAGTAATGTCTTTATCAATATTACTTTTCTGCTCAATGCTTACATACACACTATCGGCATCGTAACTGTAACTAATATCAAGCACCGGGTGCCCCGAACTGAGAAACCATTCATTGAAAAAGTAATTCAAATCTCTGCCGGTAATTTCTTCAAATGCCAAACGCAGTTGATGAATTTCCACGGGCTTAAACTGGTTGGTCTTTAAATAAAGTTCCAGCGATTTGAAAAACGCATCATCACCAACAATATGACGCAGATAATGTAAAAGCAATCCGCCCTTCTCGTAACTGTGGCGGTCAAACATATCCTCGCGGTCTTCATAGTAAAAGCGAATCAAGTCAACGTTCTTTCCCGTAGCTTCCACCATATACTTATCGTAGTTCTCGTGCAGCTTCACATCGGCAAACTCGCTGCCGTATTTGTATTCGTTCCACAAATACTCACCGTAAGTAGCAAACGATTCGTTGAGTGGCGTGTTGCTCCAGCTTTCAGTCGTTACCAAATCGCCAAACCATTGGTGAAACAATTCATGACTGATAACATCTTCGTTGTTATCGTCAAGCAGTTCGCGGGCGGTGCGCTGCAAACCTTCGTAGTGCAAAGTAGCCGAAGTATTTTCCATCGCTCCGCTCACGTAATCGCGCACCACTATCTGCGAATACTTCTGCCACGGATAATCGAAACCGAGTTTCTGCGAAAAGAATTCCATCATCTCGGGCGTGTTGCCAAAAATCTGTTTGGCATAAGGCGCGTATTCTTTTTCTACATAATAATTCACGGGCACATCGCGCCACATATCGTTGATGATAGAAAAATCGCCAATCGCCATCATCACTAAATAAGGCGCGTGCTTCAAATCCATTTTCCAGTAATCGGTCACGAGCGTATCGTTTACCGCCACCGAAGAAATCAAGGTGCCGTTGCTCAGCGAAGAATATTTTTTGAGATGCGTGATGTAAATATCATCGGTGCATTTCTGATTCGGTTTATCAATGGTAGGAAACCAGCAGGAGTTCGATTCGGTTTCGCCCTGTGTCCAAATCTGAATTGGTTTGGTAGAATCTTTCCCCAGCGGATTGATGAAATACAAACCCTTGTCCTCGGTAATGGCAGCACTTCCTCCTGCGTGTCTCTCTTCGGGTTTGGCGGTGTAGTCCACAAAAATTTTAAGCGCTTCGCCTGCTTCATATTTTTTATCCAATTGAATTTTAAGTTCCAGAGAATCGTAACTGTATTGTAGCGGCTGATGACTGCCATCGGTTTTCACCAGACTCAATTCGTGAATATCAAACTGCTTCGCATCAAGCGTAAGCGAATACTGCGGATAGAAATGCGGCTGAAGTGTAATCGTTGCCTTACCAAAAAGCTGTTGCTTGCTGTAATCGAAACTCACTTCGAGTTTGTTGTGCACCAAATCAAAATCTTTAGTAGTAGAAGCGCGATAAGGATTTTCGCGCGAGGCGGTAATCTCTACGGTGTCGAGATTGATAGTCTCCATGTTTTTTGCAGTAGCTGCTTTTTTAGTAGAACTGCAACCTGCCACACATAGAAAGAAACAACTTGCAATAAGAAGGCGTAGAAACATGAAATTGGTTTGAGGCGTAAAGATGAAAAAATAACGGAGCGGGATTGAGCTGATGCGAACAGGCAAATGATTTTCCTTCTCCATCTGCCCAATATTTTAAACTGGTGCGCGTTGTTGTGTTGAAAGCAGATACGTATAACCCATACACGTGCTTAATTTAGATTAACCAAAAATACCCTTGGTAAAAGAAGATTTGACCACGCTTACTGATGAAGAGTTGGTTCATCGTTACCGCAACTCCTACGAAACATCGTATATCGGAGTCTTGTACCAGCGCTATACACATTTAGTGTTCGGGGTTTGTCTTAAATATTTTAAAAATGAAGCCGAAGCCGAAGATGCCACCATGCAGATTTTCGAAAAGCTGATTACCGACCTCAAGAAACATCATATCACTATATTTAAATCGTGGCTGCATACGGTGGTGAAAAATCATTGTATGGAAGTGTTCCGCAAAGAAGCCGTGGTGAACAAACATCAGTCAAAGTTGCGGTATGAGTTAAATCAGGTTGTGGAAAATGAGGAAAGTGCGCATCTTGAAGAAGCGGAAGATAAAGACTTTGTGCTGCGGCATCTCAAAACAGGAGTGGAATCACTCAAAGAGGAGCAGCGCACCTGCATTGAATTGTTTTATTTGAAGGAAATGAGTTACAGCGAAATTTCGAACATAACGGGATACGATTTCAAGGAAGTAAAATCAAACATTCAAAACGGAAAACGCAATTTGAAAAACTTTATACAAGCGCAAAAATGATAAGCCGGAAGAAAGAGAAGTTAAATTTTTCTGAACGGGGAGTGCTGGACGAGGAAGCTATGTTAGCTTACCTTAACAACGAACTTACTCCCGAAGAAACACAGAAGTTTGAAGCACTTTTGAAGGACGACCCCTTTGCACAGGAAGCCCTCGAAGGTTTGCAAAGCATGCAGAACAAAACTGCTGTAACGGCTTCTGTAGCCAGCCTCAACAAAAAAGTAAGAGAGCGCAGCGGCATTAAAGAAAAAGGTGGTTTCAATATTCACTGGAGTGTGTTTGCTTACGCTGCCGGTTTGATAGGTGTATTGCTGGGTGTTGGTTTTGGCTTAGTTACTTATCTGGGAAACCACAACGAGCAGGTAGCTATGCAAACCGAAAAGCAAACCGAGCAAAGTTTGCTCGAACAAAAAGCAGAACAACAGAATTTAGTTGCTGCAAATGAACAGGCGGTTACCGACTCAGTGGTTACTGCTTTACCTGCAAACAGTGTAAGCGGTTCCACCGCTCCAACTGGAGCTGTTGTAAGCAAACCACTACCCGATATAAACACAACTGAACAATCTATCTTGCGCAAAAACGATGAGCCAGTTACATTTACTAAATCAACACAAGGTATTCTCAGCAGTACTGGAAGCGCAGGCAAAGCCGGCCAAACGATTGTGACTAATTCTACTTTAACTGCAACCAGTAATAATGCCGCTTCTCCTGCTGCTGTTTCTGCTGGCGTTGCGCTTAATGAAAAAGCAAAGGCGAAAGAAGAATTAGCCAGCGATGAAAGAAACACAAGCAAAGAAACTACAGCAAAGAACGAAAAGAAAGCAGCTGAAAAAAGTGGTTATGCTAAAGACCAAAATGCAACAAAACAAAACGATGATAAAGCACCCACCACACAAAAGGTTGTGCGCGGAAGTATTGTAGAAACCGAAGAGCTCGACAAAGCAAGTGTGGTGACCATAGATGATGCCATGCGCAGTTTTAATGGTGGTGATTACAAAAAATCGTCACAGCAGTTTGATGAAATTTTGCGCGAGACTCCTAAGAATGCTGATGCGCTTTATTTTGGCGG